>NZ_JAMFSB010000035.1 GCF_026225065.1 Paraburkholderia sp.
GGCTCGGAATGGTCGGCTGCGATCTGCCTAAAAACCGGGTTCATCGTCATTCCCCGCCGTCTAATCTTCCAAACATGTCCTTTTTTGAGCGGGCGCGCGGCGGCAGCTGCATTGCCGCCGCGCGTCCGTTCCTGAACGTGGAGCATGCATGGCCACCTTATCGGTTCTCTATTCGCTCATCTATCAGTTCGGCGACAGCTTCGCTTATCTGGTGCTCGCGGCACTCGGCCTCGCGGTGATTTTCGGCATGATGGGCGTCATCAATCTCGCGCATGGCGAGTTCATCATGTGCGGAGCCTACGTCACCATCATCGCGGCCAAGCGCGGCGTGCCGCTGCCTCTCGCGATGCTGCTAGGCGCGATCGCGGCTGCACTGGCGGGCGTGGTGATCGAACGGCTCGTGATCCGTCATCTGTATGACCGCCTGTTCGATTCCGTCGTCGCGACGTGGGCGATCAGCCTCATCGTGCAGCAGACCATGCTGCTCGTCGCCGGCCCTTCGCTCGAAGGCATTAGCACGCCGTTCGGGGCATTCTCTCTCGGCGAGTATTCCTTTTCGACGTATCGCGCCGTGCTGCCCGGCATCGCGCTGGCGATCCTGTTCGCGCTCTATCTGCTGTTCTTCAAGACCAATTACGGCGTCTGCGCGCGTGCGACGATCCTGAACGCCAGGATGGCGCAATGTCTCGGCCTGCGCACCGACCGGCTTTATACGCTGACCTTCGCGCTCGGCGCGGGCCTGGCGGGACTCACCGGCGCACTCTATGCTCCGACCATGACAGCGGTGCCGACGATGGGCAGCAACTTCATCGTGCAAGCGTTCGTGTCGGTGGTCGTGGGCGGCGCCAACGTGATCGCGGGAACCACGCCGGCCGCCGCTGTGCTCGCCATCATCCAGACCGCGCTCACCGCGTCCTACGGTCAACTGTTCGGGCAGATCGGGCTGCTGGTCACGGTCATCGTCGTGATCCGGCTGATGCCGCAGGGCCTCGGCAACCTTTTCGCGCGCTTACGCTAGGAGGCAGACGTGAAGCAAACGAACCTGCCTGCGACGAGCGTCACCACGCGCGCGTTGCCTTACGTGCCGTGGATCTTGGCGCTGTGCCTGCCGCTGGTGGTCGATGCGAACACCAGCGGCAATCTTGCGTACTGCCTGCTATGGGCATTCAGCGCAGTCGGGCTCGCCGCGATGTGGGGCTACGGGGGCATCCTGTCGTTTGGGCAAACCGCCTTCTTCGGGCTGTCAGGCTATAGCTACGGCATCTTCACGCTGAACTACGGCGATACGTGGTTCGAATCATGGCTCGGTCTGGGCGCGGGACTGGTGGTGAGCGTCGTCGTCGCGGCGCTGATCGGCTACATGATTTTTTATGGTCGGATCAAGGGCGTGTTCATCGGCATCGTCACGCTGTCGGTCACGCTCGTGCTCGAAACCTTCATGTCGCAGACTGCTGGCCCGCAATGGGCGATCGGCGAAGCGCGGCTGAACGGCTACAACGGTATGGGCGGCATGCCGCAACTGACGATTCCGTGGCCAGGCGGGCCGCTCACGCTGGAGAACGCGAGCTTCTATTACCTCGTTCTGATCCTGCTGATCGTGGTCTATGCCGTGATGCGCAAGCTGCTCGACGGTACGTTCGGCCTTACGCTCATCGCTATCCGCGAGAATCCGCAGCGTGCGGAGATGCTGGGCGTCGATATCCGCCGTCATCAATGGCTCGTGTTCGTGCTCGGCTGCACGCTGGGCGGATTGTCGGGCGCGCTCTACACGATCTGGGGCTCCTATATCACGCCGTCGACGATGGGCCTCACGGCCGCCGCGATGCCCGTCATCTGGGTGGCGACCTCGGGCAGGAAGAGCATCGGCGGGGCCATTCTCGGCACGGCGCTGCTCGTATGGCTTTCGCAAAATCTCGCTGTATATGGCAGCCAGTACGCGTTGATCCTGCTCGGCGCGATTCTGCTGATCGTGGTGCTGGGTGCGCCGGAAGGGCTGCTGCCATTCGTCACGCGGCATCTGCGGCGGGTCTCGGGCCGCTCGCGCGACGGCGCGCGCCACGGTCGCGCACGCATCAGGCAGGAGGAAGGCAAGTCATGACCACGCTACTGGAAACGCACGGACTCAAGAAGCATTTCGGTGGCGCACATGTCATCAACGGCATCGACTTCAGGATCGATGCGGGCGAAATCCGTTGCGTGATCGGGCCGAACGGCGCGGGCAAGAGCACATTCTTCAAGCTCATCACCGGCGAGCATCGGCCCTCGGAGGGCAGCGTGATGTTTCTCGGCGAGGACATGGGTCATGTGCTGCCACACGAGCGCATTCGCATGGGCATGAGCATCAAGTTCCAGATTCCTGGCGTGTTTCCTGACCTGAGCGTGCGCCAGCATCTGCAGTTGTCGCTGCATCGCGCGAAGGACGACCGGCCCGAAAGCCTCGACGAGCTCTTGCAGCGCTTCATGCTGGAGAAGGAGGGGCACGTGCTCGCGCGCAATCTGTCGCATGGCAAGAAACAGTGGCTCGAAATTGCCATGGCCGTGTCGCTGCGTCCGAAGCTACTGTTTCTCGATGAGCCCGTCGCGGGCATGTCGGTCGAAGAGACGCATGCGACCGGCGAACTCATCAAGCGTCTGTCGGCAGCCGGTTTGACGATGATGGTGGTCGAGCACGACATGACCTTCGTCAAGCAGATCGCCTCGCGCGTGACGGTGCTACATGGAGGGCGTGTGCTCGCGGACGGACCGCTTGACGAGATCCTCGCGCGCGACGATGTCGCCGAAGTCTACCTGGGGAAGAGGAAGTGAGCGCGCTGCTCGAGGTGTCAGGCGTGGAGGCAGGTTACGGCGGCGGACGCGTGCTCAATGGCGTGTCGTTCAGCGTCGGCAAAGGCGAGGTGCTCGCGTTGATCGGGCGCAACGGCGTCGGCAAGACCACGTTGATGCGCGCGCTGATTGGCCTCATCACGCTCGACGCCGGCGAAATCACGCTGGATGGCGAAGCGATCGGCCACCGCAAACCTTACGTTCGCGCGCAGCAAGGCATGGGCTATGTGCCGCAAGGACGCGAGATCTTCGGCGCGTTGACCGTCGCCGAGAACCTTCAGGTCGGCGCGCAGGCGAATCGCGCGCAGGCGGCGCGAATGAGAGAGAAAGTGGTGGGCTACTTTCCGGTGCTGAAGCAGCGCTACGCGCAGAAAGCGGGGACCATGAGCGGCGGCGAACAGCAGCAACTGGCGATCGCGCGCGCGCTCGTCAGTTCGCCGAAAGTGCTGCTGCTCGACGAGCCATCGGAAGGCATTCAGCCCTCTATCGTCGATCTGATTGGCGAGACGCTACAGCAGATCGCGAGTGAGACGGGCATCGGCGTGGTGCTGGTCGAGCAGGACATGGGTATGGTCGAACGCATCGCGACGCGCTGCTGCGTGATGGACAAGGGCCGGATTGTCGAGACATTGAGCCCCGCGCAGCTTGGCGACGAACAACTGATTCGCCAGTATCTGGCACTGTAACGGAGAGCAGAACATGAAATGGCTTGAAGAATCGATCATGATGAAGCGCGGAGTCGGCGCCCATCGTGAGCCGGTGGAGCATCATCTTACGGAGGAGTTGCAGCAGACCTATCACTACACCATCGGGCCGTATTCGCAGCCGGTGCTGCATGTCAAGCCGGGCGACCGCATCGTGGTCGAAACGCGCGACGCATTCGAAGGCAAGATCAAGGAAGAGACCGACAAGCCGTCGCAGGTTTTACAGGTGCCGTTTCTCAATCCGCAGAACGGGCCCATCATGATCGAGGGCGCGGAGAAGGGCGACGTGGTCGCCGTGTACATCGAAAAGATGGCGCCGCGCGGCGACGATCCGCATGGATTTTGCTGCATGATCCCGAACTTCGGCGGCCTGACCGGCACCGACTACACCGCACTGCTCAACGAGCCTTTGCCGGAAATCGTGCGCAAGATCAAGATCGACGAAGAGAATGTGTACTGGAGCAAGCGCAACACGCTTCCGTACAAGCCCCATATCGGCACGCTGAGCCTTTCGCCCGAGATCGATTCCATCAATTCGCTCACGCCCGACAATCACGGCGGCAACATGGACGTGCCCGATATGGGGCCGGGCAGCATCACGTATCTGCCGGTGCGCTCGCGTGGCGGCCGGCTCTTCATCGGCGATGCGCACGCCTGCCAGGGCGACGGCGAAGTCTGCGGCACAGCCGTCGAGTATCAGAGCACGACGACGGTGCGTGTGGATCTCATCAAGAACTGGCAGATCGCCTGGCCACGGCTCGAAAACGAGGATGCGTTGATGAGCATCGGCAGCGCGCGGCCGCTGGAGGACGCGACGCGAATTGCCTATCGCGAGCTGGTGCTATGGATGGCTGCCGAATACGGCTTCGACAAATGGGACGCGTACATGATGCTCAGTCAGGTTGGCAAGGTTCGCCTTGGTATTTTTGTCGATCCAAAATACACCGTTGGCGCGATGGTCGCCAAGCATTACCTCAAGTAATGCATCAGGTAATGCCTCACGCAGGAAGAAGCAGAAAGAATCAAGGCAGACAAGCGCGGGGCACCCGCTCCGCGCGTTTTCGAGGGCGCGTCACGAAATGGCTTTGTCCGATGTCATCCGAGTAGGCCTGCTTTGCTCGACGAGCGGCTCGACCGCGTTGCTCGAACAGTCGCAGTGGCGCGGCGCGTCCCTCGCCATCGAGGAGATCAACGCGCGCGGCGGCATCGATGGACGCGAACTCATCGCCCTTCACTACGATCCCGCCTCGGACCCCGCCGCATTTCGTGAACTTGCCGAGCGGCTGATCCTGCAGGACGGCGTCAACGTCATCTTTGGCGGATACACCTCGACGAGCCGTAAGGCCATGCTGCCCGTCGTGGAAAAACACAACCGGCTGCTGATCTATTCGCAGCAATACGAGGGCTTCGAATACTCGGACAACATCATCTATAGCGGCGCTTCGCCGAATCAGAACGGCGTGCAGCTCGCCGATTTCATGACGGAAGCCTATGGCGCGCGTGTCTATTTCATCGGTTCGCGCTACGTCTATCCGTACGAATGCAATCGTACGATGCAGGAACTTCTGCTGCAGCATCCCGAAGGCGCGATTCTCGGCGAGCGCTACCTTCCGCTCGATGCCACGCGCGATCAGTTCGCGCAGGTCGTCGCGGATATCAGGCGCAAGTCGCCAGACTGGATCTTCAGTACGGTCATCGGTGCGACCGTCCCCTATCTCTACGATGCCTACGCGCATGCGGACCTCGATCCGTCCCGCATGCCCATTGGCAGCCTGAATACCTCCGAGACCGAGATTCATGCCATGGAGCGTGGCATCGCGGCCGGGCATTACACGGCGGCGCCTTATTTCCAGAGCGTCGACACGGCGGAGAATCATCGCGCGGTGCGGCACCATCAGTCGCGCTTCGGTGCTAATACGCCCACGGACATGAACTGGGAGGCAGCGTACTACCAAATGCACATGTTCGCGGAAGCATGCGCACGCGCAGGCTCGGACGAAATCGGGGCGATCATGTCGCATCTCCTCGGCTCGGAATTTGCTGCGCCGCAAGGCCGGGTACGTATCGATCCGGTCAATCATCACATGGCGCTCTATCCGCGCATCGGCCGCGCCAATGCGGACGGCCAGTTCACCATTCTGCGCGAATCGAAATTCGCCGTCGGCCCCGATCCGTACATGACGCGCCAAACGCTAGGGGACTGGGTCACGAAGTTGAGCACGCGGGACTACTGACGTGAACACGCGCGCCGACAGAGGCCAACGCAGCCTCACGAGTTCGTTTCTCGAGCGCACTGCGCGCGTGGTCGTTTTCCATCCGGACGACGATGACGGGCAGACGCTCACCAACCATCTACGTCGCATGGGCTTTCAGGTGGAACGATGCTGGCCGCCGACGGACACGCTGCCCGAGCGGACCGACCTCGTGTTTCGCGCGTTGCTGCCAGAAGAGCGCGCACCGAAAAGCGAGTGGTCCGGGCCGGATGCGCCACCCGTCATCTGCGTGGTGAGCTACGAGAATCCGACCTTCATCGATCAGGCTATCAAGATGGGCGCGGACGGCATCGTGACGACGCCGATTCGCGCATCGGGGTTGCTGTCCACGGTGGTGATGGCGCTGTATCACGCGAAGCGCTCGCGTCAGCATACGCAACGAATCGAGAGACTCGAGCAGAAACTGCTCGACAGCCGGCATCTGCGGGAAGCGAAAGGGATTCTGATGACCATGCACCATGTGAGCGAAAGCGAGGCATACGACATACTCCGCGCGCAGGCGATGGAAAAGCGCGTGACCATCGACGATATCTGTCACTCCGTTATTCAGGCGGGCGAAGTGCTGCAGATTGCGCGCGGCGTGGCATCGGAAGATGGGCGCGAGAAGGAATGATCGCGCCGTTGTGGGGCGCACTCGATATCGTCGAGGCCAATGTAAGCGCACTCGCCGTCAGTAACGACATCGAATCGTGGCGTAAGGAGTCCGAAACGGGTGCGCGTCAACTCAACAGGAGCATGGAATGGAACAAGGCAGTGCGATGAACATCGACCTGGAAAATATGACGGTCGACGCTGCGCAGGCCGCGTTTGCGGCCGGCAGTTTCAGTGCCGAGCAACTGGCGCGGGCCTGTTTCGACAGGATCGAGCGCTACAACGCGAAATACAACGCGCTGATCTTCCTGAACCCTGCGGCCGTAGAAGATGCACGAAGGATCGACGAGCGACGTGCTGCCGGCGAGCGACTGGGCCCGCTCGCGGGCGTGCCGGTCGTCATCAAGGATCCAATGGACATGGTCGGATTCCCGACCACGGCGGGATGGGCGAAGCTGTACAGCAAAAAAGGCGGTGTCGACCTGTTTCCCGAGCGCGATTCGCCGGTTGTCGCGCGCATGCGGCGTGCCGGCGCCATTCTGCTGGGCAAGACGAACGTTCCCGTGTTGAGCCACACCGGCACGCATGCGAACGACAGTTGGGCAGGACCGACAATCAATGTGGTGATGCCCGAACGGGCGCCTGGCGGCAGTAGTGCGGGGACCGCTTCGGCGGTGGCCTCCGCTATGGCGGTTCTGGGGCTCGCCGAAGAAACCGGCGGGTCGATCCAGAACCCCGCGTCAGCACAGGACCTCGTCGGCATCAAGCCGACCATCGGACTGGTGCCGAATGCAGGTGTGGTGCCGCTTTCGGCGAATCGGGATGTGGTGGGGCCGATTGCCCGAAACGTGAGAGACGCGGCGCTGTGCCTCGACGTCCTCGCGGGATATTCGAGTGAGGACCCGAAGACGTTAGCCAGCGTCGGGCGGCAGCCGGAAGGTGGCTATGCGGCGGGGCTGGAAGGCAAGGCACTGGTGGGCAAGCGCATCGGCTTGTACGGCCCAGGCTGGCGCGCCCAGCCGCTTTCCGATGAGGCCGCGGCGCTGTACGAGCGCGTCAAGGGCGAGTTAGCCGCGCTCGGCGCGACCTTGATCGACGATCCGTTCGAAGGCTCGGGGTTCGCCGAATTGCGGCAGCCGACCCCGCCACTTGCGAACTTCGATGCGCGCGGCCTCGAGTCGATTCCTTACGATATCGAGAAATATCTGCAGCGGCTCGGCAAGAATGCATCGCTTAAGACCTTCGCGGCATTCGCCGAAGCGACCAAAGACGAAGACGCTTTTGGACCGGATGGCGTGCTGCACTATATGCATAGCCTCGCGGATTTCAGGGTAGCGCTGGCCGATCCGTCGTCGCCGCCCGAGATGCCTGAGTTTGTCGGACTGAAGGCGCGTTATCTGCGCATCTTCGAAGCGGTCATGACGGCGCATCGTCTCGACGCACTCGTGTTTCCGCAAATGCGATGTGAGCTTCCTCCGCTTCAAGGCAAGAGCACGATCCAGGAGACAACGGTGGGCGAGATCAATATCGCGGGGCTGCCCGGCATCGCAGTGCCGGCAGGCTATTACGCGTCGGGATCGCCATTTGGACTGATCTTCGTCGGCCGCCAGTGGGATGAGGCGGCGCTACTTGGATATGCCTATGCGTATGAAAAGGGCGCCGACCACCGGAAGGTGCCGATGCTTGATTGAAACGGTTCGATCGCCGCGGGTTCAGACGACGACCGCCTATTGCACAGGTTGCGCGACCGGTACTTCGCTGTTCGTCCTCTTTTTCCGTGCCAGGAGTTTCACGTACGCCGCAGTTGCAAGCGGCGACAGCAGCGACGTGATAATCGTTGAACCGCCGGCAAGGCGCGAAGCGATGATATTCACGACGCAACCAAGCGTGAGTGTCACGAGCCCGAGCAGAATGCCCGGCAAGCCTGCGGAGAGAATCGCGAGCAGGTTGATCCCCACGCCGAGGCCGAACGCAAAAAAACGGGATCAACAGATGGCCGCCCGCTTTCAGGAACTTGCGCATGTCGCTATCGAGGTTGCCGAGAAATCGATGTAGCGGTCGCGGATGATTGAAAGCGCCCGATCGGTCGTCACGGCATCCAGCCGGTTATTGCTGGGCTTCGCGCACGGACCCGACACGAGACCTGCCGGTCCGTGTTCGCGCAGGCGTGCCGCGAGGCGTCGAACCTGGCGCGTCGTCAGCGACAGCCGCTCGGCGGCAAGCCACGGCTTCCGCAGGGCCGTCGACGACGGACTGAATAACCTTGAACCGGTCCAGTTCGTGCATCGACATGGTGATAGTCCCAAGTGCGTTCATTGCCGGCGCTCCTGAAAGGTGCTGGCAACAAACCTAGCTCCCCAAATACGACATTTCTATTTGGCGGAAACGCGACATTTGAACTTTGGACTAACAGGGTTGGGACTTTTTAGAAATGTCCGGTTCTGAGGTTCAGAAATATCTATGTTAGAGGGCTTTTGAGCACCGAGCCAACCCGCATTCCGGCAGTTGCCAGAATCGCTTCATTCAACTGCTCCCGGGTCAGCTCGCGCTGCTTGCGGGTGCCCACCTTGCGCTCCTTGGACCGCGGCGCTTCGCCCTGATTGGTCCTCGATGGCGAGCCCGACGCCCGCCTGTCATCACGTTGCGCCTGAATGACCTGCGCCATCTGCAACGTATGGCCCAGCCGCTTGTTGTCGACCACCGCCGCCTGATCGATCTCCGAGAGCCGGTCATACGGCACACAGGGCAGGGCAGCACCATTCACCCGGATCTCGATGCGCCCATCCGGATACTCGAACACATCCAGATAACGGTGAATCAGGCTGCGGTTCGCCACCGTATCCTCCAGCAGATAGATCACCCGGTCGTACTGCACCGTCAGCACCTTCGACACGCGCCGCGGCACCCGGCACGTCAGAATCACGTCAAGATCGTCATCCACCCGCAGCGGCCGGTGCGCATCGAACGTGCTCCTCGGCACCTTGCCAAACCGGCCATTGAAGTCGGCGATGAAGTGGGGCGCGTAAGCGTTGGCCGCCTCCTTCGTGCTGATCCCGCGCAACCGCAATTCCTTGACGAGCCGGTCCTGCAACGTCAGGTTGGCGCGCTCGACACGGCCCTTGGCCTGGCCGCTATTGGCGCAGAACGTATCCACATTCAGCTCATATAGCGCGCGGCCAAACTGTGTTACGCCCTTGCCAGGCGTGACCGAATGGCTGTTGCAGTGAAACACACTGGCCTTATCACTGTAGAGCGCGACCGGCTTACCATGCTGTTCTAGGTAATGGCGCGTCGCCTCGAAGTAGCTGAAGGTCGACTCAGTCGCCGTGAAGTGCAGCGCCATCAACCGGCCCGTCGCATCGTCAATGAATACCAGCAGCGTGCACGCCGGTGCGCGTTCCTCGAACCACCGGTGATCGCTGCCATCGATCTGCACCAGCTCGCCCAGGCACGCGCGACGGTTTCTCGGCTGATGCAGCTTCGGCGGCCGCTGTTTGCGGGAATCCACAGCCCGGCCTCACGCATCCAGCGCCGCACAGTTTCCTTCGCCAGCATCACGCCATGACACTCGGCGAGCTTCTCGCACGCCAGCGTCGGCCCAAAATCAGCATAGCGCTCTCGCACCAGCGCCATGGCCCGTGCACGGATATCCACCGGCAGTTCGCGATTGCTGGGTTGCCCACGTCGCGCCGAAATGAGCCCGGCCGGTCCGGCGGCCTCGTAGCGCCGCACCAGCCGGCTGACCTGACGCTCACACAGCTGCAGCCGTTCAGCCGCCAGTACGATCGTCAGGCGATGCTGGACGACCGCCTCGATGATCTTCACGCGCTCGAGCTCGTGCATGCTGATCGTGATGAATCCACGTCCGTTCATGGTCTGGCTCCAGGCTGGCTGTGATGCGCAGCATGCGCCACAGCAGCCAGCCCGGAGCAGGAAACCGGACATTTCTAATGAGCCAGAACCGGACATTTCTAAAAAGCTCTGACACACAGATTGTTGATAATTTATATTATGTCAAATTACTAACTTTCATCAATGGCCCGTCCCTTGTCCAGTTACCTATACAGTGCTCGTACGTAAAGTTGTCATGCAAGGCTACGCAATCGCGTCCGGAAAATGACAATCCACGTTTTTCGTGTTGAGCGGACGCCTTTACATCCTTTTTTTGCTCCACAAATTTTTCGCACCCTGTGCGGATGCTTTTGCGTCGTCGTGACAGGCGTTCCATGTTGCCGCTCCTCAACGTTTTTTTTTTGATCCGGCTTTTCGCGCATCCATCCATGCCAACCATCCGCGGCGATATGCCCGGGCGTCAGCCAAAGCATGGTGAAGCCGCCGATCGGTGTCATAGTAAGCGGCGACAGATCGGTCATATACGGTCGTATCAATCAGCGGCCGTAGATCAAAATAGGTTGACGCGAGATTAGCGGCCCGAGGCGAACCGAGCAAGTCGAGCAAAAAATTGAAGTCCGTTGCCGAATCGCACGCCACGTGCACCTTGCGTGGAGACTCTGCAAGCCACGCACGTAGTTCAGCTCGGGCTGGCGCGGTCGCACGGCGCGGGCCGTCGAGCAGCGGCAGAACCTCTCGTTTCACGAAGTCGGTACAGTCCGCCACGCGCCATGTATCAGCAATTTCCACGTAAAACTCACGTTTTCCGTCTTCTGTCACAAGCGCAAGACTTATGAGTTGAGGAGCGGCTTGCTCATATCCTGTGTACTCGGTGTCTAAAAAGAGCAGCATATTTAGCGAGGTTTTGCGTTTCCACGGCCCGGCGAAAGAATACAACACGTCTTCCTGTCATCGGGATGCCCTTTTTCCCTACCCTACTCTAGAAACGCCGCAGTCGAGATAGTTTTACACCTGCTTTAGCCGGACTAGATGTGTCTCGAGGGCGGTGTCAAAAAAGTTAGATTCCCGTAGCCTACCGTTGATCCACCTCGACGTGCTCTCCTGCATTTTCCTTGCGTCGCATCTCCTAGCACTCGTGCGGCAGCTACCTTCGTGCGCCCCCTGCTCTTGATTCACTGCTATCACGTTCCTCGTAAGTGGTTGTCTCAGCCGCCCGTATTGACGCCCTTCCGGCATCTGCCGTCCTGCGTAGTCTCGCTGCTCTTCTTGCGTGTTTGGAGTCTAACCGGAGAAAGCTCTAGCCTTTTGACAACATCGACAAACTGTGTAAAGCGCCCGTCATATCGCCTTTGTCCATCGGATGCAAATCCGACTAGTTGGTCCTTCGGGAAGCTAAGGCGGACACACATTAGCTGGTTCTTTGCGGTATATGGACTAGCACTGTCCTGCTGCATCAGCTGTTGATCACAGGCATTTTTCTCAATGGACGTTTGCAGAAAGGCATCGCACACATTGAGTTGTCGAAACTGAATGGCAGCATGCACGTCGGCCTTGTCCAAATTCCTCAGTGCGCCTAACTCGCTGACACACTGGTCAGCATGATGGACGAGCAGCTCCAAGAGCACCGTGTTTCCGATCCGATTCAGTATGTTGACGTCGGTGATCGTAATGCTTTCGTCCTTCTTGGACTCGCAGTCGACTCCATAAGGCCGAAGTGTCGCACACTGCTGTGAGGACAAAGTCACGCTCGTAGCGTGCAGGTTTGCAAATCCAAGCTTACTTACGAGTACTTTTGCGTAAAGAATCGGATTGTTGGTAACCATGGGAACATACACTAAGCAAATGAAGATTGTGCAGATAAAGGTCACAAACCTCATCTTCACGTCATTTGCTGAGAAGATCATCCAATTAAGCATTGGGATCAGCACGCATGCAAC
>NZ_JAMFSB010000036.1 GCF_026225065.1 Paraburkholderia sp.
AGGTATGCAGCAACATCCCGCGCATCGTTAGGATTACGTTCAGATGCGGTGCTTCACTCTCTGAAGCCCGCCCCGGCTTCACCGTCTCGACAATAAACCGCTTCTGCGGATCCGTCCCGGTGCCAACCCGCGCAAACCCGCGGAACCCACTGGCCGCGATCTCTTCCCGCGAAGCTGGATACTTCCCTTGGCTGTCCAGTTGCGACACTTCCAGCATGGCATCGCCCACTACCTTGCCATCGCCATCGAACACCTGGCCGACAATCGAAATATGCTCGCCGGCCGCTTCGTAATCAGCCACCGCCGCAGTAAAAAGACTCTTGAAATCAAAGTTGTACTGCTCAGGACACAGCCCATACGCGAAGTACGGTCCAACCGTTTGCGAAGGTGTTTGTTTGAATGCGGTCATGGCTTAGCGCTCCATCGGAGTTTCGTTAGGGCCGCGCAGCACGATGTCGAAATCGTAGCCGAGCGCGTAGGCTTCTTCGGTCGTATCCAGCGAGAAGCGCGACACCAGGCGCTCGCGCGCATGCTTGGGTGTGCCCTGGAAGATCGGATCGAAAGCCAGCAACGGGTCGCCGGGGAAATACATCTGCGTGACGAGCCGCGAACCGAAGTGATCGCCGAACAGCGAGAAGTGAATGTGATTCGGACGCCACGCGTTCGTGTGATTCCCCCACGGATACGCGCCGGGTTTGATCGTCAGAAAGCGATACCGGCCGTCGTTGTCGGTCAGACAACGCCCGGCGCCCAGGAAGTTTGGATCGAGCGGTGCGTCGTGCTGGTCGGCCTTATGCACATAGCGGCCGGCCGCGTTGGCTTGCCAGATTTCGACCAGCGTATTGCGTACCGGGCGGCCACCCTCGTCGAGCACGCGGCCCGCCAGGATGATGCGCTCGCCGAGCGGCACGCCGTTGCGTGCGGCATTGCGCGTCAGATCGTTGTCGAGTTCGCCGAGGTCTTCTGCGCCATACACCGGCACGCGCTGGTCGCGCAGCCGTTCCTTCAGCGGAATCAACGGACGTGTCGGGCCGCGCTTCACGGATGAACCGTAGCCTGGATACACGTGAGCGGGATGCGATTCGAAATCGCGCGGAGTGAGGATGGACTCGTCCATGGGGTGTCTCCTTGGATGAATTATGGGATGGCAAGCTATGTCGCGACTTTATCCAATCCGAGAAGTTATGAAAAATGACGTTTTCGCGCCTTTCGTATAACCTGTCGTTATGCAACGAAGCCTCGCGGATAGCCGCGTCAAATTCCGTCATCTCCAGTGTTTTCTGGCTGTCGCGCAGTTCGGCGGGGTCCAGAAGGCCGCTGAGAGCCTGTCTATCACGCAGCCGGCCGTCTCCAAGACGGTGGCCGAGCTCGAGGCCATTCTCGGCGTGAGGCTGTTCGAGCGCGGCCGCCATGGAGCCGTGATCACCCGCGAGGGGCAGCTCTTCATGCCGCACGCCAGCGCCTGCGTCAGCGCATTGCGGCATGGTGTCGATCTGCTGTCGCGGGCCGAAGGCGCGGCGTCGGCGACGCTGGAGATCGGCATTCTGCCCACTGTCGCGAGCGTACTGGCGCCGCCGGTGCTCAGGCTATTCGGTGTGCAATGGCCTCGCGTGATCGTGCGTCTTGCCACCGGCGCCAATTCCGAATTGCTGGAGCGTCTCAAAGCCGGTTCGATCGAATTCGCCGTGGGGCGTCTGGCTGATCCCGAGCGAATGGTCGGACTTAGCTTTGAGCAGCTTTTCACCGAGCCGCTGATCGCAGTGGTGCGCGCCGGGCATCCGCTCGAGGCGAGTGCAGGGCTGCCGGCGGCATTGCTCGAAGGTTTCACGGTAGTCGTGCCGCCGTTCGGTACGCTGATCCGGCAGTCCGCCGATAGTCTGCTGGCGGCGTGGGGCGTGCCGCCGCTTTCGGCTTTCGTCGAGGTGTTGTCGGTATCGACGGGCCGGGCGCTGGCGCTCGAGAACGACGCGGTCTGGTTCGTGCCGCAAAGCGCCGTCGAATACGAGTTGGCACATGGCATGCTGGTAAGGCTCCCATTGCCGTTTGCCGGGACCGGCGAGCCAGTCGGCCTGATCCGGCGCTCCGATACGCAGCCGTCGCCGGTGGGGCTGGCTCTGATCGATGCGCTGCGGACGGTCGCGCGGCAACGCATGGCGGATGCGGCTGCGGCGCCAGTCAAGTCCAGCGCCAGTGCAGCACGCGGGAGCGCCAGCGTCCGCGTCAACGTCAGCGCAGACACCAGCGCGCCAAAGGCGTCAAAGCGCCTCCGCAAGCCCGCCTGAGCTTGCTTCGGCCTCGCCAGGCTTGCTCAGCGAGTCACAGCCGCCAGTCCAGCAAAGTCACGCGAAAGTGAACTATTCAGTACAAAATGCAGTTGCGGGCTGCCCCGTCCCCGGTGTACAAACACGGTGCGAAAGTCATCGCGTAATTTGCGTAGTGCGTAACATCCCCAGGTTGCTGCGGCATTGCGCAATCGCGAAGGCCTGCGTACAACATCAGGAAGAGCGTCGGAACGTATGAACAAGGAGAGTGCCATGCCCAGCGACCTGCCCACTCCGGGCGACGCGATGCAGGCCGTATCGGACCCGGAGCACAATCCGCTCGGCACCGCTGGTCTCGAGTTTGTGGAGTTCGCTGCGCGCGATCCGCAAGCGCTCGGACAGACCTTCGAGCAACTCGGCTTCAAACCGATTGCGCGTCATGTTAGCAAGGATGTCACGCTATACCGGCAGGGCGAGATGAATTTCCTGCTCAACGCCGAGCCGGATTCGTTCGCCGCGCGCTATGCCGAGGAATACGGCGCGGGCGTCTGCGCTGTGGGCATTCGCGTCGCCGACGCACAGCTGGCGTTCAACCGGGCCGTCGAGCTCGGCGCCTGGGCCTTCGAAGGCGAGAAGGTCGGCAAGGGCGAACTGGTGATCCCGTCCATTCAGGGCATCGGCGATTCGCATATCTACTTCGTCGACCGTTGGCGCGGCCGGGGTGGTCTGCGCGGCGGGGTAGGCGACATCTCGATCTTCGACATCGATTTTCGCCCCATCGAAATCGACACCGCCCACGCCGATCTGAGCCATGCCGGCACGGGTCTGGTCGCCATCGATCATCTGACGCAAACCGTCGGCGCGGGCAGGATGCAGGAGTGGCTCGATTTCTATCGCGATCTGCTTAACTTCCGCGAGATTCACGAGCTGCACGCCAACTGGCATGTCGCTGCGGAATCGCGCGTGATGGTGTCGCCGTGCGGGGCGATCCGCATTCCGCTCTACGAGGAGGGCACGCAGCGCACGAGTCTGATGCATGAATATCTGCCGGATCATCCGGGTGAGGGCGTGCAGCATATTGCGCTAGCCACCGGCGATATCTTTGCCTGCGTCGAGCGACTGATGGCCAACGACATCGAATTCGTCGAACCGCCGTCGCGCTATTACGAGCAGATTGACGCCCGTTTGCCGGGGCATGGGCTCGATCTCGAGCGCCTCAAGCGCGGCCGGATTCTGGTGGACGGCGAGATCGGCGCTGATGGCGTGCCGCTGTTGTTCTTTCAGACGTTTGTGCGGCGCCGCGCTGGCGAGATCTTCTTCGAGATCGTACAGCGCAAGGGGCATCATGGGTTCGGCGAGGGCAATCTGAGCGCGCTCGCTAAGGCCCGTTGATCGACGTCTCGATCGCCAGACCAACCAGGAAGCGTCAACGAATGCCAGAGGGCGGGAAGCAGTCGCTCAGTCTTCGTCCGTCTCGCTGGCCAGCACGGGATTCGCTGTTCCATAAGCCGTCGCCTGCTCCAGCAGCCATTCGCGGAAGCTTGCTAGCGGCCGGCCGTGGCTGAGTTCGGTGGGATAGACCAGGTAGTACGCGGCTTCGGCAATCGCCGGCGCGTCGAACGGCACGATCAGCCCGAGCCGCTCGAACTGCGCATCCACGAAGAAACGCGGCACCAGCGCGATGCCAAGCCCCGCCGCTGCAGCGCTGATTAACATCGTATGCAACTCGTAGCGTACGCCCTGCATCGCGCGGTTATCGTCTACGGCCAGTTTCTCGAACCAGTTCGCCCAGCCATCCGGTCGTGTCGTCGAGTGCAGCAGCGGGTAGTCGAGCAGATCGGCGGGCGTGGTCACGGGCCGCTTTAGCAGACTCGCCGCGCAAACTGGAATGACCTCCTCGCGAAACAGAAAGTCCGCCGCCGTGCCGGGCCAGGTCGGCTTGCCGTAGTGAATCGCCGCTTCGAAGTGGGTCTCTGCAAACGGAAATGTGCCGGTGCGCACGCCCATGTTCACGCGGACGTCGGGATAGCGCGCGTTGAATTCGCCCATGCGCGGAATCAGCCAGTGCGACGCGAAGGTGGGCAGGGCGGCCAGTTCAAGGTAACCGCCGCCGCTGCCATGGGCGATGATCGAGAGCGTGTCGCGGTCGAGTCCTTCCAGCGCGCGGCGCACCTGAGCGCTGTAGACCTTGCCGGCCTTGGTGAGCACCACGCGTTGCTTGACCCGCACGAATAGCCGCACGCCGAGATTGCCTTCGAGCGTCGCGATCTGCCGCGAGACCGCGCTCTCGGTCAGAAAGAGTTCGCGTGCTGCGTGGGTGAAGCTTTCATGCCGTGCCGACGCCTCGAAAGCGAGCAGCGCGCCCATGTTGGGGATCTTGAACTTTCGCACGTTGATTCCGAAAACGCATCAAGTCTGAAGTTTATCTCGCTTTACGGCACCCGCGTGGATTTGAATAATTGCCGTCGAACGATGCCGTGCTTGCGTCCAGATGACGCGGCACCAGCGGATCCCCACTCACGCGCCGGCTCACGCAGCCCGCGCTCCGGAGAAACAACGTGCAGAACCTGCGAAATGCAAATGTCGAACAACTGCTGCTGAAACTGATCGGCGCCGAAAAGACCTCAGCGCTCTTCAAGACGCTGAATCATCCGCAAGTGCTCAATGAATGGGAACCCGGCGTGGTCACCCGCGCGGAGCTCGCGCAGGCGATGAATATGGTCTTGTTCGAAGACCTGCTGGCGCGCTCGACGAACGGTCGCGCTTACACGCAGGACGCGCTGGCCGCCGGCGGCAGCGTGTACTTCGATCACGGCGCGTTGCGCACGGTGCGTTGGGCGTCGAGTGGTGCTTTGCAGCCGGGCGAAGCCGCATTCGCGCGCATTTTGCGGCCGCTCGGTTTTCGCATCAACGGGCGCTATCCGCTCGATCGTCTTGGCATGACTGGCCGCGCATGGGCGCATGAGGATGCGCCCGATGAAATTGCCCAGTTCTTCGTCAGCGAACTGCATCCGGAGCGCTTCTCGGCTGAATTCCAGCAGGCGGTGACAAATGTGATCGGGACATCGCGCGATCCATTGACGCCGCTTGCCACGGCGCATCTTTGGGAACTCGAGCGTGAAGGTGTGCTGCCGCTCGCTTCGGCGCACGAATTGCTGCCGGTGATCGTGGGCGCGTTTGCGCGGCAACACGAGATGCCACGCGAGGCCGATTACGAAGTATTGTTGAAGGAGTCGGCGGAAATGGCGTGGATCGCCACCGAAGGCAATGCGTTCAACCACGCGACGGATCGCGTCGCCGACGTGTTCCAGCTTTCGGATGACGAAAAAGCCAAGGGACGTCCGATGAAACCGGAAGTCGAGCGTTCGCGTTCGGGCCGGGTGTTTCAGACCGCTTACCGGGCGGATATCGTGAAGCGCGAGTTTCGCGCGGCCGATGGCAGCACGGTGACGCGTGAAGTGCCGGGCTCATTCTACGAGTTCATCACGCGTAAGCGAACGTTCGATCAGGACACGCGCCGCTGGGAAACGGACCTGCGTTTCGATGCGGGTAACGCGCAGGGGATCTTCAAGATGACCGCCAGTCAGGCAGCCTGAATACGGCTTTGGACGGGGCGATTAGCAGGTCTATGAGCGTGCCGCGCTCATTCGCACGAGAGGATAGTCGAGGTGGAATCGTCAACCGATGAGACGCGGGTTAAAGCAGCCGGGACCACATCCGTAGCTACGCCGTTTCGTGGTACGGCAGCCGTCATGCAATCGCTCGAAGCCGATCTGCGACAGCATGTGCGCGGCGAAGTGCGGTTCGATCAGGCGTCGAAGGCGCTTTACTCGTCGGATGCGTCGAACTATCGACAGGTGCCGCTTGCGGTGGTCGTGCCGGCCAATGTCGACGATCTCGTCGCCACCGTCGCAGTGTGCCGGCACAACGACGTGCCGTTTCTGCCGCGCGGCGGCGGCACGTCGCAGAACGGTCAGTGCGTGAATGTGGCGGTGGTCGCGGACGCGAGCAAGTACGTGAATCGCGTCGTCTCGGTGGACCCGGCGGCGCGCACCGCGATCGTCGAACCGGGCGTGGTCTGCGACACGCTGCGTGATGCCGCGGAACAGCACGGCCTGACCTTCGCGCCAGATCCGGCCACGCACAGCCGCTGCACGCTGGGCGGCATGATCGCCAACAATTCTTGCGGCGCGCATTCGGTGATGGCCGGCAAGACGGTCGAGAATATCGAAGCGCTCGAAATCGTCACCTACGATGGCGCGCGCTTCTGGGTTGGTCCTACGCAGGACGATGAACTCGAACGCATCATTGCGGCTGGCGGTCGGCAGGGCGAGATATATGCGGCGCTCAAACAACTGCGCGATAAGTATGCCGACCTGATTCGCGCGAAATTCCCTCAAATCAAACGGCGCGTGTCAGGCTTCAATCTCGACCAACTGTTGCCGGAAAACGGCTTCAATGTCGCGCGTGCTTTAGTTGGGACTGAAGGCACGTGTGCGGTCACCTTGCAGGCGAAAGTACGGCTGGTGAAGAGCCCCGCGAAGCGCGTGCTGCTCACGCTTGGCTTCACGGATATATTTACGGCCGCCGACGCGGTGCCGCATTTCATGCATTGCGGGCCGATTGCTATCGAGGGGCTCGACCGGGCAATCATTCGCGGCCTGCAGGCGCGTGGCCTGAAAAAGGAAGAGATCGCGCTCCTGCCAGCGGGCGATGCGTGGGTCGTGCTCGAATTCGGCGCGGATACGCACGACCAGGCAGTGTTGCAGGCTCGCGCGGCGGCTGAGTATTTCGAATCGGGCGTGGCGGGGTCCGATGTTTCGATGGTGCTTGTCGAGGACCGTGCATTGCAGGCGAAGGTCTGGTCGATTCGCGAGACGGGGGCGTCGGCGGTCGCGCTTTCAGTTGACCCTGAGCGCCCCGATCCGATCGTTGGATGGGAAGACGCGGCCGTCGATCCTCTACGGCTCGGCGATTATCTGCGCGCTTTTCAGGCGATGGTCGATCGTTACGGTTACGAAACGAGCTTGTACGGCCACTTCGGCGATGGCTGCGTGCACGCCCGCATTACCTTCGATCTGCGTACGGCGGAAGGCATTGCAACATGGCGCCGTTTTCTGCGCGAAGCGGCGGAATTGGTGGTGGAGTTTGGCGGTTCGTTGTCGGGCGAACATGGCGATGGTCAGGCGAAGGCTGAGTTTCTACCCATCATGTATGGGCCTGAATTGATGC
>NZ_JAMFSB010000299.1 GCF_026225065.1 Paraburkholderia sp.
GTCGTCGAACATGGCTTCTTCGGCGTAGCGCGCCTGGGCTTCGTTTGCCTCGCGCTGACAGGCGCTGAACACGGCGATTTCCATGCAGTCTTGCGCCGCGCGCTGCACGTCCGCCGGCGAGCCGGCTTCTTCCGGTTTGCCCAACTGGGCGGCGCGCAGGAAGCGCGCGAGGGCCGCTTCCTGGATCGAGGGACCGTCGATCTGCGGATCGTCGACGGCGTCTTTGCCGAGTGGCACGTAGAGGTATTTTTCGGCGGCGAAGCGTGACTTCTTGCCGTCGTCGAACTTGATCTCGCCGTTGCTGCAGTCGAGATAGCGCGTGCCGATCCGGCCATGCTCCCACACGTAGTTCTTCAGCAAGGGGCGCAACGGATGCAGCGTCTCGCGGTCGGTCATTGACAACTCCAGTGCCTCGATGGGGTTCAGCAGACGGCTGACGCCGCTGCTCGTTCATATCCCATCATGGCACGGGAGCCTCGCGTTCGCGAGTGGTTTAGCGCGTGACCCTGGCTTCGAGCAGATCGCCCATACCGATCCGTTTGGCGAACTCGATCCGGACACGCTCCGATACCTGGAGCACTTCGCGTGCGCCATCGCCGACGAAGTCGATCACCGAGCGCATCGGCCGGGTGCCCTTTGGCAAGCCGACGATACGCACGATTTCATCGGCGACGGCTTGCGGATCGGCGTCTGCCGGCGTGAGCGACGAGAGACGCGCGCCGATCTGGTCCATCACGCCGTCATACCGGCCGTATGCGGCGGCGATGCCGGTGTCGGCCGGTTTGCCTGCGCTCGGAAAGTGGTCTGTGCCTTGCGTGAAAGCACCCGGCACCACGATCGAGGTCTCGATGCCAAAGCGTGCTATTTCATACGCGAGGGTCACCGCGAGCGAATCCATCGCAGCCTTCGCTGCTCCGTACGGGCCCATGAACGGTGGGAAGCCGCCCTTGGTCGTGGTGCTGCTGATCCACAGCATCAGCCCGGCCTCCTGCTGGCGCAGATAGGGCAGCACAGCGCGGTTCACGCGTTATGCGCCGAACAGGTTGGTGTCGAAGACCTTCGCCATCTCTTCGGGCGTGAAGGCTTCCGCAGGACCGACCACCAGATGCCCGGCGTTTTGCATCACCACGTCGATGCGTCCCTGCTCGCGCACGATCGTCGCAGCGGCTGCATCGGCGGAGTCCTGCGACAGCACATCGAGTTCGAGCGGATGCAAGGCGATACCGCGTTCCTTGGCGAGCGTGCGTAATTCGTCGGCGCGCGGTTTGTTGCGGCCTTCGACATCGCGCATCGTCGCGTAGACGATATGGCCGGCTTCGGCGAGTGCCTGGGCCGTGAGTTTGCCGATGCCTGTGCCGGCGCCCGTGACCAGAATGACGTTGTGCATGATTTTTCTCCGGATGGTTTGTTGTTTGCTGTGAGGCGGCTTAGTCAGTCGGGCTTAAGCGACGCCGCCATTGGCGCGCAGGATCTGACCGTTGACCCAACCCGCGTCGGGACCGGCGAGGAACGACACCACCGACGCGATATCGTCGGGTTGGCCGAGGCGCTGCAGCGGCGGCATCTTCGCGAACGTCTGGATCTGCTCTTCGGTTTTGCCGTCGAGGAACAGCGAGGTGGCAATCGGCCCTGGCGCCACGGCGTTCACGGTGATGTTGCGGCCACGCAGTTCCTTGGCGAACACATGCGTGAATGCTTCGACGGCGGCTTTGGTTGCGTTGTAGACCGCGTAGCCGGGCATGTTCAGCGCGAGCGTCGTGCTCGAGAAGTTGACGATGCGGCCACCGTCGTTCATGCGTGCCGCCGCTTCGCGCAGCGTGTTGAAGGTGCCGCGCAGATTGATGTTGAGCGTCTGGTCGAACAGGGCGTCCGAGGTGTCGGCGAGCGGCACGGTCTTCAGCACGCCAGCGTTGTTCACGAGCACGTCGACCTTGCCGAGTTGCTGTTCGCTGGTCTCGAACATGCGGCGCACTTCGTCGGCCTTGGCGACGTCGGCTTTCACGGCGATCGCTTGCGCGCCGGCTGCTTTCAGTTCGGCGACCAGCGCGTCGGCTTCGTTCGAGCTGGATGCGTAGTTGACGACTACAGAGAAACCGTCGTGAGCGAGACGGCGGGCGACGGCTGCGCCGATGCCGCGCGAAGCGCCGGTGACGAGAGCGACTTTGAACTGGTTGTTTGCGGTGTTCATGATTCGTTTCCTCAGGGTGGGTGGTTCGGGGCGACCCAGTGTCTTGCTCGGTCTCTTGAGTACGTCTCTTGAGTGCGGCGGGTCCGTGAGATGAATCATGGATCATTCCGTTTTAAAGATAATCGGGCGTAACTTGGTATCATCGTTCCATTCACTTTAATAATGACCGGGAGCGCCGCCAATGGACCGCTTCGAGGAAATGCGGGTGTTCGTGCGCATCGCCGAGCGCCAGAGCTTTACCCAGGCGTCGGACGATCTGCAGATTCCTCGCGCCACCGTCACCAATCTGCTCAAGCGCATGGAGCAGCGGCTCGGCACGCGGCTGCTCGAACGCACTACCCGGACGGTGCGTCTGACGCACGATGGGGAGGCCCATTACCGCCGCTGCGTGCGCCTGATCGCCGATCTGGAAGAGGCGGAAGAGTCGTTCAGGAATACTGCGCCGAAGGGCCTGTTGCGGGCCAATCTGCAGGGCACGCTTGCGCGCACTTTCGTTGTGCCCGTGCTGCCGACGTTTCTTGCGCAGTATCCGCAGATCGAACTGCACCTCGGCGAGGACGACCGGCTGGTCGACCTCGTGCGTGAAGGCGTCGATTGCGTGCTACGGGTGGGGAGCCTGCAGGATTCGTCGATGGTGGGGCGGCGCGTCGCGCAGCTTTCCCAGCTCACCGTGGCAAGTCCCGAATACCTGGCGAAGTATGGGGAGCCGACCGATCCGGCGGCGTTGTCGGCGCACCGCGCGGTCAACTACATCTCGAGCTCAACCGGGAAGGCTTTGCCGCTTGAATTCACCATCGACGGGCGGGTGAGTGCGGTGAATCTCGGCTCGGTGGTGTCGGTGGCCGGCGCGGATCTTTACACCGGCAGCGCCGTGGCGGGCCTCGGGATCGTGCAGGTGCCGCGCTACCGTGTCGCGGAGGAGCTGAAGACGGGACAACTGAAGATTATTCTGCAGGACTTTCCGCCGCCGCCGATGCCGGTTTCCGTGTTGTATCCGCAGAGCCGCCAGTTGTCGTCGCGGGTGCGGGTGTTTGCGCAGTGGTTGCGCGATATCTTCGAGGCGGCCAGCGTGTAGTTGTGTTTACTCTGTGCCTTTAGCTTGCTGCATGCACGCTGCGGTGCATATTCAGCGCTTGCGGGACAGGTCTTTTTGCAAGCGCTCCGGCAACTGCGCGAGATCGCCGAGTAGCTCGTCAGTAGCCTGCTCAAAACGCTCGACCAGGAAATCCAGCAGCGCACGCACGCGCGGCGCCATATAGCGGTTGCCGTGGAATAGCGCGTGGACGCCCGCCTCGTTGGTGCTCCAGTCCGGCAACAGGATGGTCAGCGTGCCGGCGCGCACGTCCGCCGCGATATCCCAGATCGACTTGTGTACGATGCCGTGACCGGCCAGCGCCCACGCTCGTGCGAGCGCGCCGTCGTTGGTTTCCCGGGCCTGTTCGATGGGCACCGTGTAGCTCACACGCTCGTCGTCCTGCGCGAAGTGGATTTCGTTCAACGGCCCAGCCGCCGTCACCAGCACGATGAAGCGGTGATTGGCGAGGTCAGCCGGCGTTTTTGGTTCGCCATGCCGCGCCACGTAGTCCGGCGACGCGCACAACACACGCCGGTTCGGCGCGAGACGGCGAGTCATCAGCGAGCTGTCGAGCGGTAGACCGAAACGGATCGCCAGATCGATGTCTTCCTGCAGAAGGTTCGAAACCGAATCCGACAAGCTGAGCGCATAGCTCACCTCCGGGTGCAGCGCGCTGAATTCGTCGAGCCAGTGGTACAACAGGTTGCGACCGAAATCGGAGGTAGCCGAAATCCGTAGCTTGCCGCGCACCTGGTTTTGTCCCGCCTGCAGCGCGGCTTCGGCATCTTCGATCGCTTGCAGCGCGATACGGCAGTGTTGCAGATAGAGCCGCCCTTCATCGGTCACGCGCAGCTGGCGCGTGGTGCGCTCGAAGAGGCGCGCGTGCAATGCCGCTTCGAGCTTGATTAGCCGCGCGCTGGCGGCAGCCGGCGAGAGGCCCAGTTTGCGGCCGGCCGCCGACAGGCTGCCGGCTGCTGCTGCTTCAACGAATAGCTGCATATCGCCGAGTCGATCGGTTGCCATTGTCTGCGTAGATTTGAAGGTTATTCAAATGCTACGCCAATTATCAAATGGACGGCGCATCACCAGAATGCCTTCATCGCGTCGTCGCTGTCGACGGCGGCGGTCTGCTGTAGATTGAATGCGGACCGATTCCATCACGCTTTGGGCGCATTTGCCGTTTATCCGCGGTCGATCCGCGGCTTACCGATAGAGAGGAAACAGAATGGATCTGCAACTGAAAGGCA
Source organism: Paraburkholderia sp. (assembly GCF_026225065.1). GTDB lineage: Bacteria > Pseudomonadota > Gammaproteobacteria > Burkholderiales > Burkholderiaceae > Paraburkholderia. Next base: position 4,511 of record NZ_JAMFSB010000299.1, read on the forward strand.
AACTGGCACTGGTGAGCGGTAGCACTGCCGGCATTGGTCTCGCCATTGCCAGCACGTTGGCGCAGGAAGGCGCGCGCGTGATCGTCAATGGACGCAAGCAGGAAGCGGTGGATGAAGCGGTCGCGCAACTGAAATCGAGCACGGGCGGGGACGTGCTGGGTTTCGCCGGCGACCTCAGCAAGGCTGAGGTGGCTAACGAACTCGCGCGACGCTATCCGGATGTGGAGATCCTTGTCAACAACCTCGGCATTTTCGAGCCGAAGCTATTTGAAGAGATTCCGGATGAGGACTGGCAGCGCTTTTTCGATGTCAACGTGCTGAGCGGCGTGCGTCTTGCGCGGCTCTTCCTGCCGTCGATGAAGCGGGCCAACTGGGGGCGCATCATTTTCATCTCGAGCGAGAGCGGGCTGCAGATTCCCGTCGAAATGGTCCACTACGGTGTAACCAAGACCGCGCAGATTGCAGTGGCGCGCGGCATTGCGGAATCCGTCGCGGGCACCGGCATTACCGTCAATACCGTGCTGCCCGGACCGACCAAATCGCGCGGCGTGGGCGACTTCGTCGACGGTCTCGCCAAGGCCAACGGCAAAACGTCCGCGCAGGTCGAGAAGGAGTTCTTCGAGCACGTGAGGCCGACTTCGCTGATCAAGCGCTTTGCTTCGACCGAGGAAGTGGCGTCGCTGGTGGCATATGTTGCAAGTCCGCTGGCATCGGCGACGACCGGCGCTGCATTGCGCGTCGACGGCGGCGTGGTGAAGAGCGCGTTTTAACGCGGAGACCGGCGCCGCTCGTGGGATCATACGGCTCGCGCAGGGCGTTCACGCCTCGCGAGCCA
>NZ_JAMFSB010000300.1 GCF_026225065.1 Paraburkholderia sp.
CCGGCCCATTCGATCGAGCGCTGCGAACCGCCGCCATACCAGAGCCGCTCGGCAAGACCCGCCGCATAGGGCGTCACGCGCGGCCGCACGCGGCCCGCCGCCGATTCGATGAAGGTGTCCTCCCCGCCGAGCCATTCTCCCGCGAGATTGCGGCGCAGACGCTCGACGCGCGCATGCGAGAAGTCGATCAGTTCGGGATTCGCATCGAAAAGCCGTTCGCCGAGCAGGATGCCATGCGCTGGGGCACCCGCGCTCAATCCGATGTTCAGGCGGCCGTGGGACAACACATCGACAGTGGCAAGGTCCTCGGCAAGACGAAATGGATTCTCATAGCCCATCTGGATCACCGCTGTGCCGAGGCCGATCCGCGTCGTGCGCTGGCTGGCAGCTGCGAGGAACGTCGCTGATGAGGATACCGCCCGTTCCAGGTGACGCTGGCGCACCCACGCGCTGTCGTAGCCGAGCGCCTCGCCGACGCCAAACAGTTCAAGCGTCCGCTCGAAACCGGCGAGCGGCGCATCGTCGGCATAGTTGCCCGGCGTCAGGAAAGCAAGGTGGTCAATGCGAATAGCACACATAAATGCCCTCTCTCGTTGTTCTGGCAATGCACTGTCAAGCAGTGCGGCCAGTTGCCAGGGTTTCGCATCGGTGTTTTGGCTCGCGCCAGCAAACGCCTTCGATCACGCATCCGGAAAACCGGGGGGATTGGTTTCGGAGCGCTCGACGGCCTCCGTCTGCAAGCCCCAGCGCGCGAGCGCCGCGCGATACTGCCCGCCGCGGATCAGCCCGTTGGTCGCGGCCGTCAGCGCCGGTGCGAGGCCGCTGCCCTTGCGGGTCGCGATCGCCACATCCGCGTTGTTCGGCCAGCCCGCGTTGACCGTGCCGGCCTGGCGGATCTGTCCTTGGGTCGCGGCCTCATAGGAAAGCGACGGATCTGGATTAACAATGACATCCGCGCGGCGCGACAGCAGCGCAAGGCGCTCGGCGGCGCCGTCATCGTAGTACTGCACAGTGGCCTCTTTCAGCCCGTGCGCCACGTTGCGCTCGTTCCATTCGAGCACGATCCGCTCCTGGATCGTCCCGGATCTCGTGATGACGCGTAGGCCGGCAATATCTTGTGGTTCGCGGATCGCCTTGATCGGGCTGTCTGCGCGGACGTAGAAGCCGTGTACCCCTAGCCTGTAGGTCGTGAAATCGAATTTCTGCTTGCGCTTCTCGGTGACGCCTACGTTCGAGATCACCGCATCGTATTTGCCCGACGTAAGACCGAGCGGCCAGTCCGGCCACGCGACAGGCACCAGCGTGAGACGCAGGCCGAGCGCATCGGCGACAAGCTGTGCGTAATCCGGATCGGCGCCCACGACGCTGCGGGCATCGGTTGCGTACGTCGCGATTGGCGGATCGAATGGCGCTATCGCCACCGTCAATACCCCCGGCGAGACGAGGCGATAGCCTGCCAGCAGGCGCTGCGCGTCGGGATCCTTCGGTGCACGGACACGCCCTGTCTGCGCTGGGCTGAAGTCGTAAGCCTGTGTTGCGGCATGAGCTGATTCAGCGCGCCATGCAAACGGCAACGCAGCCAGCGCTACCATCTCTATCATGAACGTCCGTCGGCCGATCATCAGTTTTCCTAAGCCGTTGCATTTTCTTCGTTGCATACGCTTACAGCACCTTCGAGAGGAATTCACGCGTGCGAGCCTGTGCCGGATCGCCTAGAACGCGCGACGGCGGCCCCGATTCGACGATGCGTCCACCGTCCATGAATACGATTGTGTCGGCGACCTCGCGCGCAAAACCGATCTCGTGCGTGACAATGATCAGCGTCGTGCCCGAACGCGCAAGCTGGCGGATCACGTCGAGCACCTCATTGACAAGCTCCGGATCGAGTGCCGACGTTGGCTCGTCAAACAGCAGCACCTTCGGTTTCAGTGCAAGCGCTCGCGCAATCGCCACACGTTGCTGCTGACCGCCCGACAACTGCCGCGGCCAGGCATCGGCCTTGTCGGCGAGTCCCACGCGCGCGAGCAGCGTGCGCGCCTCAGCCTGGGCTTGCGCACGCGGCACACCTGAGGCCAGCGGCGCCTCGATGACGTTGTCGAGCACGCTCAGGTGCGGGAACAGGTTGAAGCTCTGGAACACCATACCGACATCCGCGCGACGCCGCTGCAGGATGTCCCTCTCCTTGAGCTCGTAGAGCGTGCGTCCGTCGCGGCGATACCCGATCAGTTCGCCGTCGATATCAATGAAGCCATCGTCGACGCGTTCGAGGTGGTTGACCGAGCGCAACAGCGTCGACTTGCCCGAGCCCGACTGACCGAGAATCACGGTGACGCTGCCCGAAGGAAACGCCAGCGAGATGTTATCGAGCACCTTCAGGGTACCGAAGCTCTTCGAGACGTTATGGATGCCTACCTTGCCGCCGGTCCGCCGCTGCGCCCAGCCGGTTTTGCCCGCTTCGCTCCCCGTCTCGCCGCTGGTTTTCGCCGCCGTGCCGGATCGACTCACAAGGCCGACTGCGCTCTCGGCGCCCGCAGCACGCAAACTACGCCACCGGCCGAACCATGCAGTCAATGGCGACACCGCCACCTGCTCGCGCGTCGCACCGCGCGCATAGTACCGTTCGATGTGAACCTGAATCGCCGACAAAACCGTGAGGATGATCAGATACCAGATCGTCGCGACCATCAGCAGCGGAATGACCTCCAGATTGCGGTGATAAATGATCTGCACCGTATAGAACAGGTCCGGCATCGCGAGGATGTAGACGACCGAGGTGCCTTTTGCCAGACCGATCACGTCGTTGAACGCGGTCGGCAAGATGGCCCGCATCGCCTGCGGCAACACGATGCGGCGCACCTGGCGACCACCCGGCAGACCCAGCGCTGCTCCGGCCTCCCGCTGCCCGTGGTCGACGGAAAGAATCCCACCGCGGATAGCCTCAGCCGAAAACGCCGCGTGGTTCAGCGTGAGCCCAAGTACTGCAGCGAAAAACGGACTGATCAGGTCGGTGGTCGATTCATTCAGTAGTGCAATATGCGTGAACGGCACACCAATCCAGATCGTCTCGTACAGATAGCCGAGGTTGTTCAGCAGAAGCAACAGCACGATCGGTGGAATCGAACGGAATAGCCAGATAAACGCCCATGCACAGCTCGCCAGTAGCGGCGAACGCGATACGCGCGCCAGTGCAAGCGGTACCGCGAGCGCGAAGCCGAACAACGCGCCGAGCCCCGTGAGCACCAGCGTGCGCCCCAGGCCCTCGATCACGGGCCCAGCAAAAAACCACTGCGCGAAGACGCCCCAGCCCCAACGGGGATTTCCGAGTACCGAATTCGCCACGATTGCGATCAGCGCGATCGCCAGCACGCTTCCTGCCGTGCGCGCATGGTGCCTTGCGGGAACGATCCGATAGTGCGCGTATTCGGGCGCTGCCACATCGTCGATTGCGTGGCCCGCGTGAGTGGTACCCGGAAACCGCTGGGTGGTGTCGCTCATGATTCTGCCCTCCTGCGTCGCGCTGCGTCGATCATGCCGTTTCCGCGGCGGCGTAGCGGCTTTCGCGTCGTGGCAACCCAAGATGATCACGCAGCGTTTGCCCAGCCAGCGTGCGGCTATAGCGGCCGCGCGCCTCCAGCGCAGGGATCACATAGCGGACAAAGTCGTCGAACCCTTCGGCCTGCACCGGGAAACCGAGGATGAAGCCATCGGATGCACCGGCGTCGAACCAGCGGATCAGCTCATCCGCGATCTGTTCGCCTGTGCCGATGAATTGCGGCTTCGGTGTTGTCACTTCCAGTGCGACCTCGCGCAGGGTCGAGCCATTCTTCTTCGCTTCGGCCTTGATGCGGTCAGTGGTCGAACGGAAGCTGTTTTTGCCGAGATCGCCGAGCTCAGGGAACGGCTCGTCGAGCGGGTATTGCGTAAAGTCGTGGTGTTCGAAGAAACGGCCCAGATAGGCAAGCGCCTCCTCTACCGAGATCAGGTCGCGGATCACGCGATACTTCGCTTCCGCCTCTTCTATACTCGCGCCGACGATCGGCCCGATGCCCGGGAAGATCTTGACGTCGGTCGCCGCGCGCCCGTGCTCTACCGCGCTCTGCCGTACGCTCTCCGCGAATGCCCGCGTTTCTTCAAGCGACGGCGAATGGGTGAACACCGCGTCCGCATATTTACCGGCAAGCGCGACACCGGAATCCGATGAGCCGGCCTGGAAAATCACGGGCTGTCCCTGTGGTGAGCGCTGGATATTGATCGGCCCCGCCACCTCGAAGAAACGGCCCTTATGGTTGAGCGTATGCAGCTTCTCGCGATCGAAGAAACGTCCGCTCTCGCGGTCGCGCACGAATGCGTCGTCATCCCAACTGTCCCACAGCCCCTGCACCGCCTCCAGATATTCGTCGGCGATCTGGTAACGCAGTTCATGATCGGGATGCTCGCCGCCGTAGTTCTTCGCGGAGCCTTCGAGCGGCGAAGTCACGACATTCCATCCCGCACGTCCGCCGCTAATCAGGTCTAGCGAAGCGAACTGCCGCGCCACCGTAAACGGATGGCTGTACGAAGTCGAGAGCGTGCCCGCCAGGCCGATCTTCGAAGTCGCCGTTGCCAGCGCCGACAGGATCGAAATCGGCTCGAAACGGTTCAGGAAATGCGGAATCGACTTCTCGTTGATATAAAGGCCATCGGCCACGAAGGCGAATGCAACGCCGTTGGCCTCCGCCTTCTGCGCGATGCCCGTGATGAAATCGAGGTTGACGCTGGCATCGGCGGGGCCAGCTGGATGCTTCCAGGAATTCATATGGCCACCTGCGCCATGCAGCATGATGCCGAAAGTGAGGTTTCGCTGGGTCATGGTTGGATCCGGTAAACGAAAATGAGCGTGAATGTAGAAGCGGTCAGACGCGTGCGGCCTGTTCCACAGGGGACAACGCTTCGAATGAAGCGAGACGCAGCGCATAGTCCGCTACGGGGGTGTCGATCACGAATTCCTCGATGCCGAAGCGTTCGTGCAGTGCGTCGAGTTCCTGGTGCACGTCGTCTGCAGTACCGGTAACAACGTGCGGATGCAATTCGTCGAGGTGGTAGTCGCTCACGCCGGTTTGCCGCGCGAACTCCGCTGCGGCCTCGGGGCTAGGCAGATTGACGCTCTGCCCGGTGGCGAGCCGCAGCTTGAAAATTCGCAATGGACCAACGTGACGTTGAGCCTCTGCTTTGGACTCCGCAGCAAACGCGTAGAGCGCGAGCAGCGGCGTGCGTCCTGTCGCATCGCGATACGTATCAATGGAACGCGCGATACTGTCGCTATCGCCGTTAAAGTGACCGGCATAGCAGAATTGCCAGCCGTGTTTCGCGGCGAGCGCCGCGCTTTCCGGACTGCCGCCTAGCAGGATGCCTTGCGGCGCTTCGGGCGGCGTAGGCAGCGCTATCGCGCCTGCCAATGGGTGATCAACGGTCACGCCCGCTTTAAGGAACGCATCGAGTTCGGCAAGCTGATGGGCGAAATCGGGCTTCTTTGCCTTGTCGTGAAACCACTGAAGCGCGCGCGTCGTCAGCGGCAAGCCGCCCGGCGCCTTGCCGACGCCCAGGTCGACGCGGCCCGGCGCTAGCGAGGCGAGCACGCGGAACGTTTCCGCTACCTTAAAAGGGCTGTAATGCTGCAGCATCACGCCACCGGAACCCACGCGGATGCGTGACGTATGCGCGAGCAGATGGGATACGACAATCTCCGGCGCCGAACTCGCGAGCCCTGGCGCACCATGATGCTCTGCAATCCAGTAACGCTTGTAACCCAACGCTTCCGCACGCTGCGCGAGCCGGACGGTAAAACGCAGCGCGTCGTGGGCATTCGTTCCGTCGGCAATCGGACTTTTGTCGAGAATCGAAAGGGAATAGGACATATCGATACCTCCCCGCGCACTAAAACTCGCGCGGGAACAGAGTTACGGGAAACTTGCCGAGCGACATCCGCCTGTTCCATTATCGCCATCGCAGGCCGATATCGTTCGAGCAAATTTTTCTATGCATATGACGAATTACGTCAGAACGTGTAGCGGGCGCGCAGATAGTAGAAACCA
>NZ_JAMFSB010000301.1 GCF_026225065.1 Paraburkholderia sp.
AACCATGCAGGCAAAAACACCGCGCTTACGGCGCATCCAATGGGTCGCTGTGACGTTTCTGACGCTCGCGGGCCTCGTCAATTATCTCGATCGCAGCACGCTGTCGATCGCCAATCACTCGGTGAGCGGCGAACTGGGGCTCTCCGCCTCGCAGATGGGTCTGCTGCTGTCCGCATTCTCGTTCTCGTACGCGTTCGCGCAATTGCCGATGGGTGCGCTGCTCGATCGCTTCGGCGCGCGACTGATGCTCGGTGTCGGCATGTTGGTCTGGTCGGTGGCGCAGTTTTTCGGCGGCCTCGTGCAGACCTTGCAGCAGTTCCTGATTGCGCGGATCTGCCTCGGCATTGGCGAAGCGCCGCAGTTTCCCGCGGGCGCGAAAGTCGTCAGCGAATGGTATGCGCTACGCGAGCGCGGCCGGCCCACCGGTATCTTTACTACCTCGTCGACGATCGGCCCGGGCCTCGCGCCGCCCATCCTCACCGGCCTGCTGCTCGCGTTCGGCTGGCGCTGGATGTTCGTCGTGATGGGGGTAATGGGCATTGCGGTGTCGATCAGCTGGTACATCGTGTATCGCAACCGCGCCGAAGTCACACTCGACGCGGACGAGGTCACGCATCTGACCGAAGAGGAGCCGCAGATGCGCGCCGAGCGTCGCATGACGGGGGCTGAATGGCGTGGCCTGTTCGCGTCGCGCACCACGTGGGGCATGATCTTCGGCTTCATGGGCGTGATCTACATGGTGTGGTTGTATCTGACCTGGCTGCCCGCGTATCTCGAACACGAACGGCATCTGTCGATTGCGAAGACCGGCTGGATCGTGTCGATTCCGTATCTGTTCGGCACACTCGGCATGCTGTCGAGCGGGTTCGTCGCCGATGGACTGATGGCGCACGGCGTCGCCCCGATCCGCAGTCGCAAGTGGCCGATCTGTACGGGTCTGATTTTCGCAGCTGTGTTCACGGTGCCTGCGGCCTATACGCCGAATACCACGCTTGCCATCGTCTATCTGTGCCTGGCGATGTACTTCATCAACATGGCGAGCGGCGGCGCCTGGGCGCTTGTCAGCGTGGCCGCGCCGCGGCACCTGGTGGCATCGCTCGGCAGCATCCAGAACTTCGGCGGTTACTTCGGCGGGTCGTTTGCGCCGTTCATTACGGGCGTGGTGGTCGATCAGACGCATTCGTTCGTCGACGCGTTTCTGATCAGCGCGGGTGTGTCGTTCGCGGCTGCGCTTGTCTACATGTTCGTGGTGCGCGCGCCGATCGCCGAGCGCGCCGATACCGCAGCGGCCGCTACGCTCGCCTGAGCGCGTTCCCTGAAACCTTCACCTACCCGGAGAAGCATTCGTCATGACGTTTCAGCAGGATCTTTTTCAAGGCAAAACTGCTGTGGTGACCGGCGGCACGCAAGGCATCGGTGCGGGAATCGCGCGCCAGCTTGCGGCGCTCGGCGCTCGCGTGATTGCAGCGGGTCTCGCGCCGACGGATGCTCAGCGTCACGCGCTCGGAGCCGACATCGAAGTGGCCGCGCTCGACGTCAGCTCGAACGACGAAGTCACCGCGCTGTTCGCGCCGCTTGCCTCGCTCGACATCCTGGTGAACTGCGCGGGGATGATCCGACGCGTCGAGGAGCATCAGCTTGACGTGTTCGAGCAGGTAATCAATGTGAACCTGACCGGGACGATGCGCACCTGCTCGGCGGCGCGTGCTCTGCTGGGCAAAAGCCGCGGGGCAATCGTCAATACGGCGTCAATGCTGAGCTTCTTCGGCGGCGGTCTGGTGCCGGCGTATAGCGCGAGCAAAGGGGGAGTTGCGCAACTGACCAAGTCGCTCGCGCTGGCGTACGCGCAGGAGGGGATTCGCGTGAACGCTGTCGCGCCCGGCTGGATTGCGACGCCGCTCACGCAGGCGCTACAGGAGGACGAAGGCCGCTCGCAAGCGATTCTGGAACGCACGCCGCTCGGGCGCTGGGGCGAGCCGGAGGACGTGGCTCAAGCGGTGGTGTTCTTGTGCTCGCCGGCAGCGGCATTTATCACCGGCACGATCGTGCCGGTCGACGGCGGGTATCTGGTGGCGTAGGCGGCGGCCGATATCAGGCGAGCGGCAGCCGGCTGGCTAACCGGCGCCGCCAGGATCAAACCGGCAAACCGAGCTCGCGCAGCTTCGCTTCAGTCTGCGCCGCGGACATGTGATGGATGGCGTTCCAGCCGAGCGCAGTCGCAGCCGCGACGTTCCTCGTGACATCGTCGATAAAGACCAGTTCGTGCGCTTCGATTCCGGGCAGTTGAGCCTCGATACGCCGGTGCATTTCAGCAAAAATCGCCGGGTCAGGCTTGACCATTTTGACGCGGCCGGACACCACGACGTCGCGGAAGCGCCGCAGCACCGGGAAGTTCTCCCACGCATACGGAAACGTCTCATCGGACCAGTTGGTGAGACCGAACAGCGGCACGCCCGCTGCGTCGAGCTTGTCGAGGACCGTCACGGTGTCCTCGAGCACGCCGCGGATCATCTCGTGCCAGCGCTCGTAGAACGCGCGGATCAGCGGTTCGTGATCGGGAAACTGCGCGATCAGTTCGGCTGTGCCGTCGGCGATCGTCTGACCGCCATCCTGACGCAGGACCCATTCGATCGAGCAGACATGCGTCAGAAACCAGCGGCGCTCGGTCTCGTCCGGAATAAGCCCGCTAAACAGATATTCAGGGCTCCAGTCGATCAACACCCCGCCGAAGTCGAACACCACCGCTTTGATGCTCATGCGAACTCCGTGGCGAGGACGTCGGCGAGCGGGTGGACCGCGACCCGGTTGCCCTGCAGGGAGGAGTGCTCCCACACGCGGTTGTAGTGCGCGACGATCTGTTCGGGCGTGAGGTGTGAAGTCTGCTGGGTGGTGTGAAGATCCGAGACGACCGTCGTCCGGTAGCCGAGCAATGCAGCGCGGCGCGTACCGGTGTCGATGCAAAACTCGGTGGCGTAACCGCAGATCACGAGGCGATCGATGCCGAGCCGGTCCAGGTGCGCTTTAAGCCGCGTTTCGTGAAACGAGTCGCCAACCGATTTTCTGATGAGGATGTCGTCACTGGTGCGCACGAGATCGGCTGGCAGTTGCCAGCCCTCGCTGCCGTACTCGACCTCCTCATCGCCCTCTTCGTCGTGCTGGACGATGACAACCGGCGCCCCCGCTGCGCGCGCCGCCGCAGTCAGACGGTTGATCCCGGCGATTACCTCAGCGCCGCGATACGAAGCGTTCGCGCCGGAGAAAAACGCGTGTTGCACATCGATCACCACTACTGCCACGCCCGTCATCTGTAGCACTCCTCGCAATCGAATCGAATCGCAACGGCGCGCGAAGCGCCATCTTCCGCAAGTCGCCTAGACGGCCTGCGTCCGCGTCTCCAGCCACGCCTTCGCATCGCCCGACACGTGCGGCGAAATCCGTGTGCGCACCATCTCGTGGTACGCATTCAGCCAGGCACGCTCGTCCTCGCGCAGCATCGGCAAGTCGAAACAGCGCGTATCGATCGGACACAGCGTCAGTGTCTCGAACTTGAGGAAATCGCCGAACTCGGTTTTCTCGGCCGCGCGGTTCAGCACGAGATTTTCGATCCGCACGCCCCACTTGCCCGGCCGGTAAATACCCGGTTCGACCGAGGTGATCATGCCTTCCTCCATTGCCGTGAACGGTTCAGCCGGCGCGTAGTGCGAAATGATCTGCGGGCCTTCGTGCACGTTCAGGAAATAGCCGACGCCGTGCCCCGTGCCGTGACCGTAATCGGCCCCGGCTTCCCAGATCGGCGCACGCGCGATCGAGTCGAGCATCGGCGAGCGGATGCCGCGCGGAAACCGCGCCCGCGACAGCGCCATCATCCCTTTCAGCACGACCGTGCAATCGCGCCGCTGCGCGTCGCTCAGCGTGCCGATCGGCACAACCCGCGTGATGTCCGTCGTGCCCGTCAGATACTGGGCCCCCGAGTCGATCAGCAGCAGGCCGTTGCCTTCGATGGTGGAATGTGACGCTGCGCTGGCGCGATAGTGCGGCATCGCCCCGTTGGCGTTGAAGCCGGCGATGGTCGCGAAGCTCAGCGAAATAAAATCCGGACGACGCGCACGAGCGGCCGTCAGCCGTTCGTCCACGGTCAGCTCGGTGATCGTTTCGCGACCCTGCGCGCCTTCGAACCAGGCGAAGAATTCGGTGAGCGCCGCGCCGTCCTGCTCCATCGTCGCGCGCACGTGCTCGGCGTCCGCCTCGGTCTTGCGCGATTTCAGGAAGGTGGACGGATTGACCGCCTCGACGATGTTCACCGTCGCCGGCACCGACTGCAGCAGGCCATACGTGATCCGCCGCGGATCGATCAGCAGGCTCGCGCCGCCGGGCAAGCCCGCGAGGGCGGCCGCGGCCTTGTCATACGATTCGACGTGGATGCCGTCGCGTGCCAGCGCTTCGGCCAGCGCTCGCGGCACCTTGCCGTCGGCCACGAACAGCGAGACGCGATCCAACCCGATCAGTGCATGCGCGACGAACACCGGGTTGTAGCTGACGTCGGCGCCGCGCAGGTTAAACAGCCACGCGAGATCGTCGAGCGTTGAAATGAAGTGCCATTGCGCACCCTTGTCCTGCATCGCACGACGAATCTGGTCGAGCTTCTCGGAGCGTGCCACTGTCGCGTGCGGAGCGGCGTGTTCGAACACCTTCTCGGTGGGCAACGCCGGCCGCTGCAGCCAGATGGCGTCGAACAGATCGACGTCGGTGCGCAATTTCACGCCGTACGCGCTCAGCGAATGAGTCAGCGAACGCGCAGTGGCAAGCCCCAGCACCGCACCGTCGACGCCGACGGTGGCGCCAGCCGGCAGGTTTTGCGCCATCCAGTCGAAGTGCGGTTGCGACTGCTGGCCGCCGAACATCTTCATCAACTGGACGCCGGTGCCGGCCAGTTGCGCTTCGGCCTGCTCCCAGTAACGGCTGTCGGTCCACAGGCCGGCAAAGCTGTCAGTCACAACCAGCGTGCCGGCGGAGCCGGTGAAACCCGATAGCCATTGGCGCCCCTGCCAACGTCCCGGCAGATACTCGGACAGGTGAGGATCGGCAGACGGAACCAGATAGGCCGCGAGGCCCTCGCGCGTCATCGCGCCACGCAGATGGGCGATCCGCTCGGGAACGGAAGAGGTTTCGGGAAGTCGGGCATTCATGAGATTCACCTGCAAAGTTCAGCGACGGGAGAACAAGCCGACCGTCACGGCAACGGCAATCAACGCGACAGCCGTACACACCGGCCATTCGAGCGTATCGCCATCATGGAAGAGACCAGTCACGTTGCCGGCCAGGTTGGCGAACGCTGCCCCCAGCACACCCACCAGCAACGCCACCCAGATACATGCCCGGCTTGCGCGCCGCAGCGGATGGAACCACCAGCCCGCAAGGCCGACGGCCGCGCCCAGCAACACGATACCAGGCCAACCCATCAGTAGGGGACCTCGCTCACTTTCGGACTCTTCCCATATGCGCAAAGCGTTCGGACAGCTAGCATTTTTCTCTCGTTAATTATAAAGGTCAGCACGGCGCTTCCCGCATAGCGGTCGAGTTTAGGGGCCGGGGTCACATTTAGGCAAGCCGAAAGGAATGCTGCCCGCGCCCGCCACGCTGAAATCGCGTTCTATGCGAATCGCTCTCATTGAGCCTGACCCGCGCCACGCGGAACTGGTCGACCGTCTGATTTTCGCCGGCGGCCACGGCTGCCACCACTTCATCGCCAGCGAGCCGTTCCTTCTGCACGCGGCCAGCCAGTTCTTCGATCTCCTGTTGACCGATAGTTGGGCAGGTGACCGCTCCGCCGAAGATGTCATCCCTCGGGCGCGCAGCGTTCTGCCGGGCTTGCCGGTCATCATGCTGATGTCGGCGCCGCGCGAAAGTGAGATTGTCGCAGCACTTCATGCCGGCGCCGACGATTGTCTGGTTAAACCAGTACGTGGGCCGGAAATGCTGGCCCGTGTCGAGGCGCTGCTGCGCCGCGCCGGACTACGCCGTCCGCCCAACCGCAGGCTCGATACCTTTGGCGGCTACGCGTTTGACGCCGCGCACTTTACCGTGACATTCCTTGAGCAGACAGTGGCACTAACCCCCAAGGAGTTCCGTTTCGCGCTTCTACTGTTTATTAATGTGTCGCGGCCGGTGTCGCGCGTGCACATTCTCGAAACAGTCTGGGGCCGCCGGCGTGACGTAAGATCGCGTACGCTCGACACGCACGCGTCGCGGGTGCGCACCAAACTGCAGTTGCGGCCCGAGCACGGCTATTTGCTGACCCCGCTCTACGGCTACGGCTACCAGCTCGACGCGGTCCCGCCGGAGCGCGCCGCGGGAGCCTGAAACAGCCGTAGAACTGAAAGAAATGCGAAAACGCTATAATATTGGGCTAAACCATAGTCCCGCACATGCAGCTTCTAACGATCGGAATCAATCACCACACCGCGCCCGTCGCCTTGCGCGAACGCGTGGCGTTTCCGCTCGAACAGATCAAACCTGCATTGGCGACCTTCAAGGACATCTGGCTCGGCCCCGCCGCCCGGAGCGCGCCTGAAGCAGCGATCCTCTCCACCTGCAACCGCACCGAACTCTACTGCGCGACCGACGACCATGCGGTCCGCGAAGCGGCTATCCAGTGGTTTTCGCAGTATCACAAGCTACCGGTCAGCGAACTGGCGCCGCATGTGTACGCGCTGCCGCAATCTGAAGCCGTGCGTCACGCGTTCCGCGTTGCGTCGGGGCTCGATTCGATGGTGCTGGGTGAGACGCAGATCGTGGGGCAAATGAAGGATGCCGTGCGCACGGCTTCGGAAGCCGGCGCCCTGGGCACCTATCTGAACCAGTTGTTTCAGCGCACCTTCGCGGTGGCGAAGGAAGTGCGCAGCACCACCGAAATCGGGGCGCAATCTGTTTCGATGGCGGCTGCAGCCGTGCGGCTCGCGCAGCGCATCTTCGACAAGGTGGCGAACCAGCGCGTGCTGTTCATCGGCGCAGGCGAAATGATCGAGCTGTGCGCGACTCACTTCGCGGCCCAGCAGCCGCGCGAACTGGTGGTGGCGAACCGCACCGCCGAGCGCGGCACGCGCCTGGCCGAGCGCTTCAATGGCCGGGCGATCCCGCTATCTGAGCTGCCCACGCGGATGCATGAGTTCGACATCATCGTCTCGTGTACCGCTTCCACGTTGCCGATCATCGGTCTGGGCGCGGTCGAGCGTGCGGTGAAAGCGCGTCGGCACCGGCCTATCTTCATGGTCGACCTCGCGGTGCCGCGTGACATCGAGCCGGAAGTCGGCAAGCTGCAGGACGTGTTCCTGTACACCGTCGACGATCTCGGCGCCATCGTGCGTGAAGGCAACGCCTCACGTCAGGCGGCGGTCGCACAGGCCGAAGCGATCATCGAAACCCGCGTGCAGAACTTCATGCAATGGCTCGACGCGCGCAGCATCGTGCCGGTGATCCGTCATATGCACACGCAGGCGGATCTGCTGCGCCGGGCCGAAGTCGAACGCGCGCAAAAGGCGCTCGCTCGCGGCGACGATCCGGCTGCCGTGATCGAGGCTCTGTCGCAAGCCCTGACCAACAAGCTGATCCATGGCCCGACGCACGCACTCAATCGCGCCAGCAGCGAGAACCGCGATAAGCTCATCGAACTGATGGGCGGTTTCTACAAACATCCCAGCTCTTCGGAACGTTAGCGGCGCTGCCGCCGCGCGCCGCCTCGCCACGTGATTTCGTTTCGGCAGGCGGGCGCCAACCTCCAGGGCTTGCGCCCGCCTCCCCAGTTACGCCGTCCTTTCCGGAGCCCGCTCCGTACCGTCCGATGAAAACGAGCATGCAAAGCAAGCTCGACCAGCTCACTACCCGGCTGGCCGAACTGAACGATCTGTTGAGCCGCGAGGACGTCACCTCGAATCTCGACCAATACCGCAAGCTGACGCG
>NZ_JAMFSB010000302.1 GCF_026225065.1 Paraburkholderia sp.
ACGCCCGCCGTCGGAGAACGAGTCGGGCGTGACGTTGACGATGCCCATCACCTGGGGCCGCGTCAGATCGATGCGGTAGCGGCTGGTTTGCCAGATCATCGGAGGCAGGTCTAGCGGAAGAACGCAAAACGGGGCACGAGGCCCCGTTCGACTCAGCGGCGGTTCAGTCGTTCAAACCGCGGCCGGTGCGTTGTCGACCTTGACCGGGGGCGGCGTACCGCCCGAGCGGTTCATGGTCGGCGTCCAGTCCTTGGGCGGACGCGGGGGACGGCCTTCCATGATGTCGTCCATCTGCTCGCGGTAGATGGTTTCCCATTCCAGCAGCGCGTTGGCGATGGCTTCCACCTTGTCGCGCTCCTTCTCGATCAGGCCGCGCGCCAGGGCGTACTGCGTATCGAGGATGTTGCGGATCTCGGAGTCGACCTTTTGCTGGGTCGCCTCGGAGATGGTCTTGGTGGCGCCGCCGAAGAAGCCATCGTTCTCGCTGTCTTCGTAGACCATCACGCCCATGCTGTCGGACATGCCGAAGCGCGTGACCATCGAGCGCGCCAGTTTGGTCGCGCGCGAGAAGTCATTCGAGGCGCCCGTCGACATCTGGCCGACGAAAATCTCCTCGGCGATGCGGCCACCGAACAGGATCGATATCTCTTCGAGCATCTTGTCCTTGTAGCCGGACAATGCATCGTGCTCGGGCAGCTGCCAGGTCAGGCCCAGCGCGTAACCGCGCGGCATGATGGTCACTTTGTGGACCGGATCGGCCTTCGGCAGCAGCTTGGCGACCACGGCGTGACCGGACTCGTGATACGCGGTGTTGCGGCGCTCTTCCTCGCGGATGACCATCGACTTGCGCTCAGGGCCCATGAAGATTTTGTCTTTCGCATCTTCAAAGTCGATCATGTCGACCAGGCGCTTGCTGCGGCGCGCGGCGAACAGCGCGGCTTCGTTGACCAGGTTGGCCAGGTCGGCGCCCGAGAAGCCGGGCGTGCCGCGGGCCAGGATGTCGGCCTTGACGTCGGTACCGATAGGCACTTTGCGCATGTGCACGTTCAGGATCTGTTCGCGGCCGCGGATGTCCGGCAGGCCGACCGAGACCTGGCGGTCGAAACGGCCCGGACGCAGCAGCGCTTTATCGAGCACGTCGGCGCGGTTGGTGGCCGCCACCACGATCACGCCGGAGGAAGCTTCGAAACCGTCCATCTCGACCAGCAGCTGGTTCAAAGTCTGTTCGCGTTCGTCGTTACCACCGCCCATGCCGGCGCCGCGATGACGGCCGACCGCGTCGATTTCGTCGATGAACACGATACACGGCGCATGCTTCTTGGCCTGTTCGAACATGTCGCGCACACGAGCCGCGCCGACACCGACGAACATTTCCACGAAGTCCGAACCCGAAATGCTGAAGAACGGCACTTTGGCTTCGCCGGCAATCGCGCGTGCCAGCAGCGTCTTCCCGGTTCCCGGCGGCCCGACCAGCAGCACGCCGCGTGGTATCCGCCCGCCTAGCTTCTGGAATTTTTGTGGATCGCGCAGGAAGTCGACCAGTTCGGAGACTTCTTCCTTGGCTTCGTCGCAACCGGCGACGTCAGTGAAATTGATTGCGTTGTTGTTCTCATCGATCAGACGTGCACGGGACTTGCCGAACGAGAACGCACCACCTTTCCCGCCCCCCTGCATCTGTCTCATCATGTAGAACCAGAACCCGATAATCAGGATTGTCGGTCCGAGGTAGTACAGCGCGGACACAAGCGCGTTCGGTTCGTCATCGGCCTTGCCGCTTACCTGAACGCCATACTTCATCAGGTCGCCGACCATCCAGATGTCGCCGGGCGACACGATCTGGTACTTCTGGCCGTCTGCTGGAGTGACCGTGAGGTTACGCCCCTGAACGATGACGTTCTTGACCTTGCCGTTCTTTGCGTCATCCATGAACTGCGAATAGGACACGCCTTCCTGGACCCGGGGCTTATCGAACTGCTTGAACACCGTAAACAGCACCAGTGCGATAACCAGCCACACTGCTGCCTTCGAAAACATATTGTTGTTCAAAGCACCACTCCTTCACTCATAGACGGGCGCCTACATTTGCCTTGCGGCACCACTAAAGCATTCTAATCCAGTCCGCAGACCCCTGCCATAACGTTTCGCTACCACATAAATAGCGCAAAACGCTGTTCCAGTGCCGCTTTTCCGGCAAATCCGGGACTCAAAAACGTCGCAGAACGCGTGCGGGGTGCCCAATTAACCGGGCCGTTTCAGATGCTTACCCAAAATAAAAGTTTCGGACGATTTGTCGCGAGACGCTTTCGGCTTCCGCGCGGCCACCGTCTTAAACTGCTGCTTGAACTTCTCGACAATCTGGCTGTAACCGCTGCCATGAAAGCATTTGACTAAAAGGGCACCATCCGGCTTCAGGTGATTCTGGGAGAACTCCAGCGCGAGATCGCATACATGTTCGATCCGCGCAGCGTCCGCCAGCGCCACTCCCGACAGGTTGGGCGCCATATCCGAAATTACAAGATCGACCTGACGCTCCCCAACTAATTCTTCCAGTTGGTGCAGAACGGAGTCCTCGCGAAAGTCGCCCTGGATGAAGGTGACGTCGGAAATCGGCTCCATGGGCAGCATATCCAGGGCGATGATCGTGCCGTCGATCCCCCCTTCGCGCGTCGCATCGCGCTTCGCGCCCTGCGCCAGCTTGTTACGGACGTACTGGCTCCAGCTACCGGGCACCGAGCCGAGATCGACAATGACCTGGCCGGGGCGGATCAGCTTGTCCTGTTCGTCGATTTCCTTCAGTTTGTAGGCTGCGCGGGCACGGTAACCCTCCCGCTGCGCCAGTTTCACGTACGGATCGTTGATGTGATCGTGCAGCCACGAGGTGTTGAATTTGTTTTTTGCCATTAACCGTTGAACTCTTGCTGCGTGATGCCGCGCTTTTAGCGGATAATACGCGTTTTATTCGCGCGGCTGCCGCTCCATGGGTCTCACCCCGGGGGCTATCAACCGCGTTCTCTGTTGTTCTGACGCGCCGCCCTGCGCGATCGACCGAAGCGATCGGAAATGCAGGCGCCGCCATTTTAGTCGAGTCTTCCACTTTCCATGCCAGCCCTCAAAGTCTCTTCCGATCAACGCGCCGAGTTGCGCTCCCAGGCTCATGCGCTCAAACCGGTCGTGCTCGTCGGCGCCGAGGGCTTGACTGACGCCGTGCTGGCCGAAATCAAGGTCCACCTGGGCGCCCATCAACTGATCAAGATCCGCGTGTTCGGCGACGAACGCGAAGAACGGCTTGCGGTCTACGAGCAGATCTGCGACACGCTGAATGCGGCGCCGATTCAGCACATCGGCAAACTGCTGGTGATCTGGAAGCCGGAAGCAGCGGCCAAACCCGCAGCCACCCGCGCTAAACGTGGCGCGTTGCCGAGCGTGCGTCGCGGCGAACTGCCGAGTGCCCGTCAAGCGGCGGCCGAAGATGCCAAGCCCGGTAAAGGGCGCGCCCCGCGCGTCGTGACGGTGGTCAAACCGTCTGAAATCCCGATGCGCAAGCCGAAGCCCAAGAAGGTCGTGGTGCGCGGTAACGAACGCGTCACGCAAGGCGGCAATGTCAAGCGCGCCAAGAAACGTCAGACCAGCGCCAAGCGTCCGCACCAGTCGGTCAAGTAATCTCTGCGTAAAAGCTGAAGAGGCTGCGGGCGCCCTGCCCGCGGCGTTGTGCGTTACGTTGATCGACTATTGATTGACCGTGCTAACCGGCGGTATTAACCGGCAACGCTCTTACCCGCTGCGCGACTGGCTTCTTGCCCGGTCAGCCCGGCCGTGGCATTCGTGGGCAGCTTCCACACCAGTGCCACCGCGAGCAAGCTCTCGATCAGATAAAACAGGCTCGACACGCCGTGCAGCACGCCAAAGCGCGCCACATCCGGCGAATGGGCGACATCCGTGCCTGCCTCCAGCGCAGCCATGCGGATTGCATTCATGAACGGCTGCAGCGCGAAGTAACCGAGCAGCACGCACACCACCATCCCGGCGATCAGCCAGCGCAAACGGCGATAAGCGTCGTTACCGCGGCGGATCAGCACATTGGCGAGCCCAAGCAACAGGACGCCGCACACCACGCCAAGCAGGCCTTCGATACGAAACAGCTGCGCCGCGACCGCACCTGCCGAGGTCCGGTCAAGCGAAGTAAACAGCACGGGCGCCACCGCATAGCCGATGGTGAGCAGACTGCCGACCCAGATCACGGCCAGCAGCCGGAACACCCTATGCGGCACGGGGGACAGCTGGGTAGACACCTGAGCGCCCTTCAGACGTAGCTGACGGCGATGATTTCGTACTCGCGTACGCCGCCGGGCGCCTGCACCGACGCCACGTCGCCTTCGGCCTTGCCGATCAAGGCACGCGCGATCGGCGAGCTGATCGAAATCAGGCCGTGTTCGAGGTCCGCTTCGTCGTCGCCGACGATCTGATACTTGACCGCAGCGCCCGATTTGAGGTCTTCCAGCTCCACGGTCGCGCCAAACACAATGCGGCCGTCCGCGTCTACCGCAGCGGGGTCGATGATCTGTGCGCCGGCCAGCTTCGATTCGATTTCCGCAATGCGGCCCTCGATAAAGCCCTGCTTTTCTTTCGCGGCGTCGTATTCGGCGTTTTCCGAGAGATCGCCCTGGGCTCGCGCTTCTGAGATCGAGTTGACGACCGCCGGACGTTCAACTGATTTCAGGTGCTGTAGTTCATCGCGCAGCTTCTTGGCGCCACGCGTCGTCAGTGGAATAGTGCTCATAAACAGCTCTAGTGGCAAAAAACGGCCGTAAAAAAAATCACCGCGGTTAAGTGCATCCCCGCTGGTACCTGAGCCCGGGCAAAGCCCGTGCCGGTACCTTGGGGGACGCCGCTTAACCGCGGCACTTACATCTTGGACAGGTATTCGAAGCCTTAGTTTAGGCGAGCATGGAGCCCTTGTAAATCATAGACTTCCAGGTCCTTCAAATACCGCAAACCTTCGACCGCGGCGCGCGCACCCGACATCGTCGTGTAGTACGTGACCTTGTTCGCCTGGGCGCTCATGCGGATTGACCGCGAATCGGCGATCGCAGCGCGGGTTTCGTCGACGGTCGTGAAGACCAGCGCGATCTCGGCGTTCTTGATCATATCCACGATGTGCGGACGGCCGTCTTTCACCTTGTTGACGACCTTCACCGGCACGCCAGCCGCTTCGATCGCAGCAGCCGTACCCTTGGTCGCGACAATCGGATAGCCGAGTTCGTGAAGCATGCGCGCCACTTCGACGGCCTTCGGCTTGTCGGCGTCCATCACGGTCAGCAGCACCGTGCCCGACTCCGGCAAACGCGAACCCGCGGCCAGTTGCGACTTGAACAACGCTTCGCCGAAGGTCTCGCCCACACCCATCACCTCGCCGGTCGAACGCATTTCCGGTCCGAGCACCGGGTCGACGGTCGGGAACTTGACGAACGGGAACACCGCTTCCTTCACGCTGAAGTACGGCGGGTCGATTTCCTTCGTCACGCCCTGCTGGGCCAGTGTTTGGCCAACCATCGCACGCGCGGCGATCTTCGCGAGCGGCAGGCTGGTCGCTTTCGACACATACGGCACCGTGCGCGAAGCACGCGGGTTCACTTCGAGCACGTAGATCACGTCCTCTTTCGAACCGTCCGCCTGTGGCACTTGCTGGATTGCGAACTGCACGTTCATCAGGCCGATCACGTTCAGCGCTCTCGCCATTGCTCCGGTTTGACGCTTCAGTTCAGCAATGGTTGCCTTCGAGAGCGAGTACGGCGGCAGCGAGCAAGCCGAGTCGCCCGAGTGCACGCCCGCCTGTTCAATGTGCTCCATCACGCCGCCGATAAACACGGCTTCGCCATCGGAGATGCAATCCACGTCGCATTCGATTGCGTCGTTGAGGAAGCGGTCGAGCAGCACCGGCGAATCGTGCGACACCTTCACCGCCTCGCGCATATAGCGCTCGAGATCGCGCGGCTCGTGGACGATTTCCATGGCGCGACCACCCAGCACATACGACGGACGCACGACGAGCGGGTAGCCGATTTCATCAGCCAGCTTCAGCGCTTCATCTTCGGCGCGGGCGGTACGATTCGGCGGCTGGCGCAGGCCGAGCTCCTGCAGCAGCTTCTGGAAACGTTCGCGGTCTTCGGCCGCGTCGATCATGTCCGGCGAGGTGCCGATAATCGGCACACCGTTCGCTTCGAGATCGAGCGCGAGCTTGAGCGGCGTTTGACCACCGTATTGCACGATCACGCCGAGCGGCTTTTCCTTGTCGACGATTTCCAGCACGTCTTCCAGCGTCAGCGATTCGAAGTACAGCCGATCGGACGTGTCGTAATCGGTCGAAACGGTCTCAGGGTTGCAGTTGACCATGATCGTTTCGTAGCCGTCTTCACGCATCGCGAGCGCGGCGTGCACGCAGCAGTAGTCGAACTCGATACCCTGGCCGATCCGGTTCGGGCCGCCGCCCAGCACCATGATCTTCTTGTTGTTGGTCGGGTTCGCTTCGCACTCGTCCTCGTAGGTCGAGTACATGTAGGCGGTCTTGGTGGCGAACTCCGCCGCGCAGGTGTCGACGCGCTTGTAGACCGGACGCACGTTCAGCTCGATACGGCGTTGACGCACTGCCTCCGGCTTCGCGCCGAGCAGCTTGGCGAGACGCCGGTCCGAGAAACCGCTTTGCTTCAGATACTTCAGCTCTTCCTTCGACAGGCTCGCGAGCGTGCGGCCGCCCAGCGCCTTTTCCTTCAGCACGATCTGTTCGATCTGCGCGAGGAACCACGGGTCGATCGAAGTCTCTTCGAAGATTTCCGCGGCGCTCATGCCGATACGGAAAGCGTCGCCCACATACCAGATCCGATCCGGACCGGCTTCACCGATCTCGCGGATGACCTCATCGCGGCTGGTGGTCTTTTCATCGAGACCATCCACACCGACTTCGAGACCGCGCAGCGCCTTCTGGAACGACTCCTGGAAGGTGCGGCCAATCGCCATCACTTCGCCCACCGACTTCATCTGCGTGGTCAGACGCGAATCGGCTTCGCGGAATTTTTCGAACGCGAAACGCGGAATCTTGGTGACGACGTAGTCGATCGTCGGTTCGAACGAAGCCGGGGTCTGGCCGCCGGTGATTTCGTTCTTTAGTTCATCCAGCGTGTAGCCGCAGGCGAGCTTCGCCGCGACCTTGGCGATCGGGAAACCGGTCGCCTTCGAAGCCAAGGCTGACGAACGCGACACACGCGGGTTCATTTCAATCACGATCATCCGGCCGTCTTTCGGATTGATCGAGAACTGCACGTTCGAGCCGCCCGTGTCCACACCGATTTCGCGCAGCACCGCGAGCGATGCGTTACGCAGGATCTGATATTCCTTGTCAGTGAGCGTCTGCGCCGGCGCGACGGTGATCGAGTCGCCGGTGTGAATACCCATCGGGTCCAGGTTTTCGATCGAGCAGACGATGATGCAGTTGTCCGCCTTGTCGCGGACCACTTCCATCTCGTACTCTTTCCAGCCGAGCAACGATTCTTCGATCAGCAGTTCGCGCGTGGGCGACAGGTCCAGACCGCGCTTGCAAATCTCTTCGAATTCGTCGCGGTTGTACGCTATGCCGCCGCCCGAACCGCCCAGTGTGAACGACGGACGGATCACCACCGGATAACCGCCGCTGCCGGTTTCCACTGCGATCTGCGCCTGCACCTGCAGCGCTTCTTCCATCGAATGCGCAGTGCCCGACTTCGCCGAACCGAGACCGATCTTGGTCATCGCGTCCTTGAACTTCTGACGGTCTTCCGCCTTGTCGATGGCTTCCGGCGACGCGCCGATCAGCTCGACCTTGTACTTGTCCAGCACGCCGTGCGCGTGGAGATCCAGCGCGCAGTTCAATGCGGTCTGGCCGCCCATCGTCGGCAGGATCGCGTCCGGGCGCTCCTTGGCGATGATGCGCTCCACCACTTCCCACGTGATCGGCTCAATGTAGGTGACGTCGGCCGTGTTCGGGTCGGTCATGATCGTCGCCGGATTGCTGTTGACGAGAATGACCTTGTAGCCTTCCTCGCGCAGCGCCTTGCACGC
>NZ_JAMFSB010000303.1 GCF_026225065.1 Paraburkholderia sp.
CAAACTGGTATGGCCTTCCAGCAGTGGCGCAATCACGTGAGGATGACAAGGGCTCTTGAAATGCACATGTCTGGCATGCGGGAACTCGACGTTGCACTTGCAGTAGGGTATGCCACAGAAGGCTCCTATGCGCAGGCTTTCAAGAAGTTCTACGGCCATCCCCCAAGCTTCTTGAAACGCCGCGCGAAGGGCTAGGTTTCTGCAGGCTCGCGGCAAGAACCTCCCGTTGGTCTTCCCTCATGGGTAACACGTGAAGCGCAGCCCAAATCTCCGCCGCCGCGGCTCGGCCCGGTCACGGGGACATGCCGAATCCGGCGCTAGGCGCATTGCAAGCTGAAGCCTCGGTCATTCAAGGCCATATTTCCGCGGCTACAGCGAAGATGGCGGAAATGCTGTTGACGATGGACAATCCAGCGGGACGCTTATCGATGACCAAGCATGAGCGCATTTCGCGTCAGCTTCGGTTGCGTTCGTGTGCGGGGTGCCAGTGCATTGAACTTGACCCTGTCGGCCTGCTCGAGATTCTCCGAGGGCCTAGGCGGTGTTGTTCTGCAAGTCAATACTGGACTTCTCTGGAAGCCAATGAGATCTCTTTGGTGGGCCGGGTGGGAGTCGAACCCACGGTGTCCTTTCGGAGGCGGATTATGAGTCCGCTGCCTGCAACCAGCACGGCGTCCGGCCCTGAGATGATATGAAACCAACAAAAAGACCCGGTCTAAACAGAGGCCGGGCCTATTCGCTGATTGGCCGACATACTACACGAAAAAGGGGCTTCCGTGACCGCTTCGCGTGAGCAAAACGACCAGGAAGCCCCTATATCCGCAGCAGTAGCCCGACGCTCCTCGATCAGTTCCCTTCGAGGAACGACTTCAGCTTGTCAGAACGGCTCGGGTGACGCAGTTTGCGCAATGCCTTCGCCTCAATCTGACGGATCCGCTCACGCGTCACGTCGAACTGCTTACCGACTTCTTCGAGCGTGTGATCGGTGCTCATCTCGATACCGAAACGCATCCGCAACACCTTCGCTTCGCGCGGCGTCAGCGAGTCCAGCACGTCCTTCACGACATCGCGCATGCTCGCATGCAGCGCTGCGTCGGCTGGGGCAACCGTGTTCGTATCTTCGATGAAGTCGCCCAGATGCGAATCGTCGTCGTCACCGATCGGCGTTTCCATCGAGATCGGTTCCTTCGCGATCTTCATGATCTTGCGGATCTTGTCTTCCGGCATCTCCATCTTCTCCGCCAGCGTTGCCGGATCCGGCTCGAGACCGGTTTCCTGCAGAATCTGACGCGAGATGCGGTTCATCTTGTTGATCGTCTCGATCATGTGAACCGGAATCCGGATGGTACGTGCCTGGTCCGCAATCGAACGCGTGATGGCCTGACGGATCCACCAAGTGGCGTACGTCGAGAACTTGTAGCCGCGACGATATTCGAACTTGTCCACGGCCTTCATCAGGCCGATGTTACCTTCCTGGATCAGATCGAGGAACTGCAGACCACGGTTCGTGTACTTCTTCGCAATCGAGATCACGAGACGCAGGTTAGCCTCGGTCATTTCACGCTTGGCCTGACGGGCCTTCAGTTCACCGGCCGCCATCTGACGGTTGGTTTCCTTCAGGTCCTTCAGCGGCAGCACGACACGCGCCTGCAGGTCCAGCAGACGTTGCTGCTGCTCGCGGATCGCGGGGATGTTACGCGTGAGGATCGCGCTGTACGCGTGACCTTCCGTCACGATCTTGTCGGCCCACTCGAGATCCGTTTCGCTGCCCGGGAAACGCGCAATGAACTCGGCACGCGGCATGCCGCACTTGTCGACCACCGTATGCAGAATCTGACGCTCGACCTGACGCACTTCGTCCACCTGAGCACGCAGCGTGTCGCACAGACGCTCGACAGTACGCGCGGTGAAGCGAATGGTCATCAGCTCGTTCTGGATCGTTTCCTGAGCCTTCAGGTACGACTTCGACTTGTAGCCTTCCTTCTCGAACGCACGACGCATCTTGTCGAACCATTCGCTGATGAGGGCGAACTTCTCGAGCGAGGCACGCTTCAACGCTTCCATCTGCGCAGCGTTGGCGGTGGCTTGCGCCGCGCCATCGTCGTCTTCCTCGTCTTCCTCTTCACCCTCTTCGGCTTCTTCCTCTTCGCTCTCGATCGCTTCCGCTTCCTGCACGGAGAAGCCATCCGCATCTTCCGCGTTGGCATCGATCAGGCCGTCGACCAGTTCGTCGATACGGATTTCCTCGTTCGCGACGCGCTCAGCCATCGCGAGGATGTCGGCGATCGTCGTCGGGCACGCGGAGATAGCCATCACCATGTGCTTCAGGCCGTCTTCAATCCGCTTCGCGATTTCGATTTCGCCTTCGCGCGTCAGCAGCTCGACCGTACCCATTTCACGCATGTACATGCGGACCGGGTCGGTGGTGCGGCCGAATTCGGAATCGACGGTGGACAGCGCGACTTCGGCTTCCTCTTCGACTTCGTCGTCTGACGAGGCTGCCGGGGCGTTGTCGTTCAGCAGCAGCGTTTCGGCATCGGGCGCCTGCTCGTAGACGGCCACACCCATGTCGTTGAACGTGCTGATGATGCCTTCGATCGCCTCGGTCTCAGTGAAGTTATCCGGGAGGTGATCGTTGATTTCGGCGTAGGTCAGGAAGCCGCGCTCCTTGCCGAGCTTGATCAGCGCGCGCAGTTTCGAGCGGCGCTCTTCAAGCTCTTCGACGGTGCCAGGCTGGGAGGACGCGAAAGCATCTTTCAGTAGCGCTTTTTCCTTCGCGCGGCGGTCGCGTGCCTTGGCCTTTTCGCCTTTGCCCGGAGCTGCAGTAGTTTCCTCGCTCGGGGTTGCGTCGTCATCGACGGATACTTCATTCAGCTTTTTCGTCATGGAGTTCGCCGTACCGGCTGTAGTCTCGACTCGCGGCTGTTGGACAACAGCCGGCGGAACCGTGGATACTGGAGTCTCGCGCATTACCGCATCGTCCTGGGCGGCAACGGCTTCCCTTGCGCTTCTGGCACTCGGCCGCTTCGCAACCGGCGTAGCGGCTTTCGCCGTACTCACCGACGCCGCTTGCGCGGCGGAAGTAGTCGAGGATTTCTTCCTCACAGCGGACGTAACGCTTGCGGCAGACGCTCTTTTCGCGGAGGAAGCGGACCTGGCCCCTGTGACCTTGATGGTTGGCTCCTCGGAGCCCGTGCCTGTCCCTTTCTTTCCGCCTGTAGTCTTTGCCATTGCAATCGCCTTTCGCCTTTTGCCTGGAAAACAAACCGCTGAAAACCTTTTATTGTAGCACCTGGCCTCAGCCCACCCTTCTTACAGCCCGAGCTGACGCTTCATGTCAGCCCGTTTCTGATTCAGATCCGTCAGTTCAGCAAATTCCTCGGCGGTGTGCCTCGATTGCCGTGAAAGTTGCTCGAGCCGCTCACAATAGGCGTCATAGCGCATCTTCAGGATTGCGGCCTTCAGCTCCTCGCCGACAATCCGTTCCTGCTCGCGCCGTTCCTCGATGACGGCCGCATCCGTAGGGTCCTTCAGCAACAAATCCCGAACGTTTTCATCATAGTCCAGAATTTTGCGAAAGATTTCCTCGAAAGTCGGGGCGTTAGCGCCATTTCGCAAGAGATCGGACAGCAACTGGAACTCCGCCGCGTCGCCGAGCGCGCGGGCGTGCGTCGCCACTTCCTCAAAGAGCTCGCCGTGGCGCGTAATCGTCAGCAGCGCCTGCTCGGCCTCCTCGTCCAGCACCGCAACCGTCCGTGGATGCATCACGAGGTTACGGAGCGTTTTTTCCTCAATTCCGGTCACACTGCGCCGGTCCTTGCGGGCCGGCGCCCGGCGCGCGGCCACAGCAATCCGGGAATCGACCTCGCATAACGCGGCCACCTCGTCGAACGGCACGTCGAGCCGGTCGGCGAACATATGCATGATCTGCGCACGCAGCGCATTGGCCGGCAACGCCTGCAGCAGCGGCTTCGCGTCGAACAGCGCGCGCGCCCGGCCTTCCGGCTGGTCCAGCTCCTTGCCCGCCAGCACCTCGTTCAGCATGAACTGCGACAGCGGCATGGCCCGCTCCACCTGCTCGGCAAATCCCTCGGTGCCGAACTCCCGCACGTAACTGTCCGGATCGTGCTCCGTAGGCAGGAACAGGAAGCGGATGGTCCGGTTGTCCGCCGCGTGCGGCAGGCAAGCGTCGAGCGCCCGGCGCGCCGCACGGCGGCCGGCTGAATCGCCGTCGAAGCTAAAAATGACTGTATCCGTCTGACGCAGTAATTTTTGCACATGAATCGGCGTACAGGCCGTGCCCAGCGTGGCGACCGCGTTCTGAAACCCTAATTGAGCCAGCGCGACCACATCCATGTACCCTTCGACCACCAGCACGTACTGCTGTTCACGAATAGCAAGACGCGCCTCGAACAGCCCGTACAACTCGCTGCCCTTGTTAAATAGAGGCGTTTCCGGCGAATTCAAATACTTGGGTTCACCGCCGTCCAGCACGCGGCCGCCGAAGCCAATCACCTGACCTTTGACGTTGCGGATCGGGAACATGATCCGCTCGCGAAAGCGGTCGTAGCGGCGGTTCTGACCCTGAGCGTCGGCCTTTTCGCTGACGATCACGAGACCCGACTCCACCAGCGCGTCGTCCCGATAGTTAGGAAACGCGATTTCCAGATTCTGCCAGCCGTCGGGCGCGTAACCCAACCCGAACCGCAGTGCGATCTCGCCCGTCAAGCCACGCTTTTTCAGGTACTCGATCGCGTTGGGCGCGCCGCGCAACTGCTTACGGTAAAAGTCGCAAGCCGTTTGCATCACATCGGACAGCGCCGTCGTCACAGCCTTCGAAACCGCCGGCGAATAACCGCCGCCTCCGCCGCCCTGATTCGCCGACGGCTCCTGCGGCACCGTCAGGCCGACCGATTGCGCCAGTTCGTTGACCGCTTCGGGAAACGTCAAGCCGGCGTGCTCCATCAGGAAGCCGATCGCTGTGCCATGCTCACCGCAACCGAAGCAATGATAGAACTGCTTAGTCGGACTAACCGTAAAAGAAGGGCTCTTTTCGTTATGAAACGGACAAAGCCCCATGAAATTAGCGCCGCCCTTTTTCAATTGCACGTACTTGCCGACCACGTCGACGATATCGACGCGGTTCAGCAGATCCTGCAGGAACGAATGCGGAATCACAGTGGGGGCGCTACCTTTAAAACCTGAAGGCTGCGCGGCTAGCCCGTCCAGAAGCAGGCCGCGCAGACCGGGAAAACACCGGAGAAACCGAATTACTTCGCAAGCGCAGCCTTGACCAGCCCGGACACGGCGGTCATATCGGCACGGCCCGCGAGCTTCGGCTTGAGGATGCCCATCACCTTGCCCATGTCCTGTGGGCCGGCAGCGCCAGTTTGCGTGACCGCAGCCTGCACTTCAGCGGCGATTTCCGCGTCCGACAGCTGCTCCGGCATGTAGGCGGCGAGGATGGTGAGTTCGGCGCTTTCCTTGTCGACCAGATCCGTGCGGCCGGCCGCGTCGAACTGGCTGATGGAGTCTTTGCGCTGCTTGATCATCTTGTCGATGACGGCAGTGATAGCAGCGTCGTCGAGCACGATGCGCTCGTCGACTTCACGCTGCTTGATCGCGGCGAGCAGCAGGCGGATGGTGCCGAGACGCTCGGTTTCGCGGGCCCGCATGGCGGCCTTCATGTCGTCGTTGATCCGATCCTTGAGACTCATTACTCACCTGAATGCGTTGGAATGTAAAAAGATCTGGCCATGCGCGGTACATCAACACAAAAGCCCGCTTGGGACTGCTTCCTCAAGCGGGTTGGTGCGAATTCGCGGAGTAGATGCGGCTTGACCAGGATGGCCCTCGCGGCCAGGTTGTCCAAACGGTGCTGCGTTTAGCGCCGCCACCGGTTGCGTGCCGACGCTCCGTAGAAACCGCAGCGGCGTCCGAATCAGTAAAACTTCTTTGGCAGCATCTGGCTGTGCAGCCGCTTGAAGTGGCGCTTCACCGCCGATGCCTTCTTGCGTTTGCGCTCAGCCGTAGGCTTTTCGTAAAACTCGCGCGCTCGAAGTTCGGTCAGCAGGCCGTTCTTCTCGATCGTGCGTTTGAAGCGGCGCATCGCGACTTCAAAAGGCTCGTTTTCTTTTACGCGGATGATCGTCATTTTGCAATAACGGAACTTTGTAAAGGTTCAGGAGTATAGCAGACCTTTCTCACAAAGACACGTCCGCGTCAAGCCCCCTTTACGTACTCCGCGGCAGCCTGGCCCGCGGCCACGCCGGAAGCCCACGCCCACTGGAAATTGTAGCCGCCAAGCCAGCCCGTGACGTCGACCGCTTCGCCGATAAAGTAGAGGCCCGGCGCCCGGGCGCTCATCATGGTGGCCGACGACAGGTCGCGCGTATCGATCCCGCCACGCGTAACTTCGGCCTTCCGGTAGCCTTCGGTGCCGTTTGGGGTGAGCGTCCAGCGCGACAGTGCCTCGCCGATGCGGCGCAGCGTCTTGTCCGGCAGATCGGCGATGCGCGCGTCCGCGGGAATCTGGTGCGTTTCCAGCCAGACGTGGGCGAGCCGGGTGGGGACCCATTCCGCGAGCAGGTTGGCAATCTGGCGCTTGGTGCTGGTTTTTGCTTCCAGCAGCGCAGTGGCCGCGTCCCGCTCCGGCAGCAGATTGACGTGGATCGGCTCGCCCGGCTGCCAGTAGCTCGAAATCTGCAACACGCCCGGGCCGGACAACCCGCGATGGGTCAACAGCAGGTCTTCGACGAACTCTGCGCCCGTTTTCTTGTTGCCCGTTGCTATCTGCACCTCCAGCGAAACGCCGGATAGCGCCGAAAACGGTTCCCAGTCGGCTGCCGCAAACGTCAGCGGCACGAGTGCCGGACGCGTGTCGATCAGCTTGTGGCCAAACTGCTTGGCGAGCCGATAGGCAAAGTCCGTCGCGCCGATTTTGGGGATCGACAGACCGCCGGTTGCCATCACCAATGCACGAACGTGGATCGCGCCGGCATGCGTGTCGAGGGTATAGCCCTCGGTCCCGTCGTGCCGCACCTGCTCCACGGCAAGTGGCCGGCGCCAGGCAATGCCGCCGGCGTCGCACTCGTTTTTCAGCACCTCGATAACCGCGTCACTCGACTGGTCGCAGAACAGCTGCCCTTTGTGCTTTTCGTGCCACGTCACGTGATGGCGCTTGAGTAGCGCCATGAAGTCACGCGGCGTATAGCGCGCGAGCGCCGAACGGCAGAAATGCGGATTCGCCGACAGGTAGTTGGCCGGTCCCGCGTACAGATTCGTGAAGTTGCAGCGGCCGCCGCCGGAAATGCGGATTTTCTCCGCGAGGCGCGGCGCGTGGTCGATCAGCACGACACGGCGTCCGAGTTGCCCGGCCACCGCCGCGCACATCATGCCGGCCGCGCCCGCGCCGATGACCGCGATATCGAAGGATTCCATGGCGCGCATTGTACCTGCGGCCCCTGCCCTGCACTGCTATACTTTAAGGCTTGCTTTTTTACTTTTCGGGCACCTGAACATGCTGGTTCTCGGCATCGAAAGCTCCTGCGACGAAACCGGACTCGCGCTCTACGACACGGAGCGCGGCCTGCTTGCGCACGCGCTGCATTCGCAGATTGCGATGCATCGGGAGTACGGTGGCGTGGTGCCGGAACTCGCGTCGCGCGACCACATCCGGCGCGCGCTGCCGCTGCTCGAAGAAGTACTGGAGCGCGCCGGCACGGCGCGCGCCGAAATCGACGCGATTGCCTACACGCAAGGGCCCGGACTGGCTGGCGCGCTGCTCGTCGGCGCCAGCATCGCCAATGCGCTCGCCATGGCGTGGGACAAGCCCACCATCGGCATCCATCACCTTGAAGGGCATTTGCTGTCACCGCTGCTGGTCGACGAGCCGCCGCCGTTTCCGTTCGTCGCCCTGCTGGTCTCCGGCGGTCACACGCAGTTGATGCGCGTGTCGGATGTCGGCGTCTACGAGACGCTCGGCGAGACACTCGACGACGCCGCCGGCGAAGCCTTCGACAAGACCGCCAAGCTGCTCGGACTCGGTTATCCGGGCGGACCGGAAGTCTCAAGGCTGGCGGAATTCGGCACGCCTGGAGCAGTCGTGCTGCCGCGCCCAATGCTGCATTCAGGCGACCTCGATTTCAGCTTCAGCGGCCTGAAGACCGCGGTGCTGACGCACGTGAAGAAGCTCGGTGGCGCGAATATCTGCGAACAGGCCAAGGCCGATCTGGCACGCGGCTTCGTCGATGCCGCGGTGGATGTGCTCGCCGCAAAGTCACTGGCCGCGCTCAAGAAGACCGGGCTCAAGCGGCTGGTGGTCGCGGGTGGTGTAGGCGCGAACCGGCAGTTGCGCGAAGCGCTTTCGGCGGCTGCAAAGAAGCGTGGCTTCGACGTCCATTACCCGGACCTGTCACTGTGCACCGACAACGGCGCGATGATTGCACTAGCCGGCGCACTGCGCCTGCAGCGCTGGCCGGCGCAATCGGGCAAGGACTATGCATTCACGGTGAAACCGCGTTGGGACCTGACCTCGCTCGCGCGCTAAAAGAAGCATTGCCCGAGGGTGCATCAGATTGCAATTGAAAACGGCCGCTAAAGCGGCAGCTTAGCGGCTAGCCCGCTTGTCGTGTTCGATCACCGCATACGCGCTGTGGTTGTGGATCGATTCGAAGTTCTCAGCTTCGAGCACATAAGCCACGATCCGCGTATCCGCATTCAGACGCTGCGCCACATCACGCACCAGGTCTTCGACGAACTTCGGATTCTCATACGCACGCTCGGTGACGAACTTCTCGTCCGGGCGCTTCAGCAAGCCCCACAGCTCGCACGACGCCTCTTCCTCGGCAATCCGAATCAAGTCTTCCACCGGCACGTCATCTGACAGCTCCGCGCTGATCGTCACATGCGAGCGCTGATTGTGCGCACCGTACTGCGAGATCTTCTTCGAGCATGGGCACAGACTCGTGACCGGCACCAGCACCTTCAGGAACACACGCGTAACACCGTTGCGGGTATCGCCCGTCAGCGTCACTTCGTAGTCCAGCAGACTTTGCACGCCCGACACCGGCGCCGTCTTGTTGACGAAGTACGGGAACGACACTTCGATGCGGCCCGCTTCGGCCTCAAGCTTCTCGAGCATCGCAGCCAGCATCTTGCGGAACGTCGACGGCTCCAGCGGCGCCTTGTTCTCTTCTAGCAGCGCCACGAAACGCGACATGTGCGTGCCCTTCTGATCGGCCGGAAGGTGAACGTCGAGGTTCCATGTGCCGACCGTCGGCTGCACATCGCCGCCCTGTGCGCGCACCGTCAGAGGATGACGCACGGCCTTCACGCCGACCCGTTGAATCGGGATCTGCCGGGTGTCGACGGTGCTTTGCACGTCGGGCATCACAAAAGCGGGATTCATTTGATTCATGTTCTTTTCCTCAGCAGCCGAGCGGAACGACACACGCAATGGCGAACGCCGGCTGGTGCCGGCGTTGCATGATGGGCCCGAGGGCCCATCGATTCAAGTTGGAGATTGCTATAGCCGCAATAGCGCCTGTACACCTCGGCGCCCGGCTCGGCCTTGCGACTCGCTCGCCGGCTCTCTCTTACGCGACGCGCTTGACGGATTTGCCTGCGGCACCCGTGGCGTGATCCGTGAAGCGTTCGCGGATCGACTTAGCAATGCCCGCGCTATCCAGACCACACTCCGCGAGCAGCTTGGCCGGATCCCCATGATCGATGAAGCGATCGGGGAGGCCCAATTGTAGTACGGGACGCATAACCCCACTGGCGAGCAGGGCTTCGACGCAGGCCGAACCCGCGCCGCCCATGATGCAGCCTTCTTCGACCGTGACGATGTAGTCGTGGGACTCCGCGAGTTGGCGCACCAGCTCGGCATCCAGCGGCTTGACGAAGCGCATGTTCGCCACCGTCGCATCCAGTTGCTCTGCTGCGGCCAGCGCCGGCGCAACCATCGTGCCGAACGCCAGAATCGCGATCCGCTTGCCAGCCGGCTGCGCGGTCTCGCGACGCACTTCGCCCTTGCCGACAGGAAGAGCGGTCATCTGCTTGACCGTCGCCACACCGGAGCCGGAACCGCGCGGATAGCGCACTGCCGTCGGATTCGATTGCTGCAGCGCTGTGTAGAGCATCTGACGGCACTCGTTCTCGTCCGAAGCCGCCATCACCGTCATGTTCGGAATACAGCGCAGGAATGCCAGATCGTATGCGCCTGCGTGCGTGGCGCCGTCTGCACCAACGAGACCCGCGCGGTCGATTGCAAAGACCACCGGCAGGTTCTGCAAAGCGACGTCGTGGATCAACTGGTCGTAGGCGCGCTGCAGGAACGTCGAATAGATCGCCACGACCGGCTTCATGCCATCCGCCGCAAGACCGCCCGCGAAGGTCACGGCGTGCTGCTCGGCAATACCGACGTCGAAGTAACGGTTCGGGAAGCGTTTTTCGAACTCCACCATGCCTGAGCCTTCACGCATGGCCGGCGTAATGCCGACAACGCGCGAATCGAGTTCCGCGGCGTCGCACAACCAGTCGCCGAACACTTGCGTGTACGTCTTCTTCGAAGGCGTGGTCGCAGGCTTGATCCCTTCCGCCGGATTGAACTTGCCAGGACCGTGGTACAGCACCGGATCGGCTTCGGCCAGCTTGTATCCCTGGCCTTTCTTCGTCACGACGTGCAGGAATTGCGGACCGCGCAGTTCCTTGATGTTCTGCAACGTCGGGATCAGCGAGTCGAGATCGTGACCGTCGATCGGCCCGATGTAATTGAAACCAAACTCTTCGAACAGCGTAGCCGGCACGATCATGCCCTTCGCATGCTCTTCGAGCTTACGGGCGAGGTCGAGCATCGGCGGAGCGACGCGCAGCACGCGCTCTACGCCGGCACGTGCGGCCGCGTAGAAACGGCCCGACATCAGACGCGCCAGATGGCGATTGAGCGCGCCCACCGGCGGCGAAATCGACATGTCGTTGTCGTTGAGGATGACGAGCAGCGGCACGTCGTCTTCGACGCCCGCGTTGTTCATTGCCTCGAAGGCCATGCCGGCCGTCATTGCGCCGTCGCCGATCACGGCGATACCCATGTGGTTCTCACCCTGCAGCTTGCTGGCGACGGCCATGCCGAGCGCTGCGGAAATCGACGTGCTGGAGTGGGCGGTGCCGAACGTGTCGTACTGCGACTCGGCGCGGCGCGGAAAACCGGAGATGCCGCCGTACTGACGCAGCGTGTGCATCTGGTCGCGCCGGCCGGTCAGGATCTTGTGCGGATAGGTCTGATGGCCGACATCCCAGACGATCCGGTCGCGCGGCGTGTCGAACACATAGTGCAGCGCAATCGTCAGTTCGACCGTGCCAAGATTGGACGACAGGTGTCCACCCGTCTTGGAGACGCTGTCGAGCACGTAGGCGCGCAACTCGTCTGCAAGCGGTTGCAATTGGCGGCGATCGAGGCGGCGGAGGTCTGCCGGGTCGTCGATGGTTTTCAGCAAGTCGTACATCGTCGTTCCATTGTAGGAAAACTTACGCGCCCGCACTTCATTCACGCATTCATCGTGACGAATGCGCGGCGGCGGGCTTTCGCGTTCAGCTCACCCGGTTCACCACCAGGTCAGCCAGTTCGGCAAGACGCTGCGCCCGCGCACCAAACGGCGCGATCGCAGCGTGGGCGTCGGTGCGCAGTTGCGCGGCGAGTTCGCGCGACGCCTCGAGCCCAATAATCGACACGTAGGTCGGCTTGCCGTCCTTCGCGTCTTTGCCTGCCGTTTTGCCGAGCGTCGCGGAGTCGGTCGTGACGTCGAGAATATCGTCCACGACCTGAAACGCTAGGCCCACAGCGGCCGCGTAGGCGTCGAGCGAACGCATTGCGTCCGCGCCCGGCGCTTCGCCCGCCAGTGCCCCCATGCGAACCGAAGCACGCAACAGCGCGCCGGTCTTCATGCGGTGCATCGTTTCGAGTTGCGGCCGGGTCAGCCTGTGACCGACGCTCGCCAGATCGATCGCCTGGCCCCCAGCCATACCGATCGAACCGCTCGCCAAAGCCAGTTCGCGCACCAGCGCTGCCTGTTGCGCCGGCGGCAAAACGTCGGCCGTCAGCGTAACGAAAGCTTGCGATTGCAGCGCGTCGCCGACCAGCAGCGCGGTCGGCTCATCATACTGAACATGCACCGTGGGTTTGCCGCGACGCAGCGCGTCGTCGTCCATGCAGGGCATGTCGTCATGCACGAGCGAGTACACGTGGATCATCTCCAGCGCCGCCGCGGCCGCGTCGAGGCCTTCGACACGTGCGCCGGTCAGCTCGCCGGCGGCGTGGCAAAGCAACGGGCGGACCCGTTTACCGCCGCCCAGAACGGCATAGCGCATCGCTTCGTGCAGTTGCGCAGGCTCGACGGTCGGCTCCGGCAAATAGTGTCCGAGTGCCGTCTCGACGCGCTCGAGTACCGAGTGCATCCATTGTTCGAAAGTCATAGGTCGTCCCCGCTATCTGTAGCGGCTGTGCTTGCGCCACTCATGGGCAACGGTTTGAGGGTCTCGCCATCGAGGACCCGCACCTGCTGCTCGACCTTTTCCAGTTGTTGCTGGCAAAACGTCACGAGGCTCGCGCCGCGCCGGTACGCGGACAGCGATTCCTCCAGGCTCAGACTACCGCCTTCCATCCGCGCAACGAGCCCTTCCAGCTCCGCCAGCGCCGCTTCGTAATTCTCGGGCAGCGCCGTGCTGTCGGCGCCTTCGGCTGTTGCTGCGGTATCTTTCGACGCGGTCTTCGCCATGAATGGTCGCAAAATTAAAACAAGTCGGACATTCTACGGCAAAAGCGACTTATCCGACCCGCTCGACTCCCTCCGCCCTGCTGGCGTCCCTTACGGCTCAACCAGAGCGTGACAGAAAAAAATCCTTTTTGCTCGGATGAAAGGGGTGAACCATCTTCACAATTTTGACCCAAATCAGACACTTAGTCGCCCCTCGGAAGGGGAAACGGGTATAATCGCGGGCTCCCTAAATCGAATCTTCGATGGTTGGGTTGTTCACTGCTTTCACGTCTTCACGGGAGTGGGAATGTCCAATCTGAGCAATGCATTGCAGTTGCGGTCTGTTCACAGCCAGCTGCCAGTCACGGCTTACTTTGACGAAGCGCTTCTAACGCGCGAAATCGAAACCCTTTTCAAGAAAGGTCCTCGCTACATCGGCCATGAACTCATGGTGCCAGATGCGGGGAATTATTTTGCTTTGCCCAGCGAAAGCGAAGGGCGTGTGCTCGTCCGTAACCAGCAGTCACAAATCGAACTGCTGTCGAACGTGTGCCGCCACCGGCAAGCCATCATGCTGAACGGCCGCGGCCAGACGGAGAACATCGTCTGCCCCCTGCACCGCTGGACCTACGATCTGAACGGCCAGCTCCTCGGTGCACCGCATTTCGCGGACAACCCCTGCCTGAATCTCGGCGCTACGCCGCTGCAGAACTGGCAAGGGCTGCTGTTCGAAGCACAAGGGCGCAACGTCGCCAAAGATCTTGCACGTCTGGGCACCAAGCAGCACTTCGACTTCTCGAACTTCATGTTCGATCACGTCGAAGTCCACGAATGCAACTACAACTGGAAGTCCTTCATCGAGGTCTACCTCGAGGACTACCATGTCGCGCCGTTCCATCCGGGCCTCGGCAGCTTTGTCTCCTGTGACGATCTGGAGTGGGAATTCGGCGAGTGGTACAGCGTGCAGACGGTCGGCGTCCACAAGGGCCTCGAAAAGCCGGGCAGCCCGACGTATCGGAAGTGGCACGATCAGGTGCTGCGCTTCCGCGAGGGCAAGGCCCCCGACTTCGGCGCAATCTGGATGGTGTACTACCCGGGCCTCATGATCGAGTGGTATCCGCACGTGCTGGTTGTGTCATGGCTGATTCCGCGCGGTCCGCAGAAAACCACCAACGTCGTGGAGTTCTATTATCCCGAGGAAATCGCGCTGTTCGAGCGTGAGTTCATTGAGGCTGAGCGCGCCGCCTATATGGAAACGGCCCGCGAAGACGACGAGATCGCCGAACGGATGGACGCCGGCCGCCGCGCGCTGATGGAGCGAGGCGAGTCGCAGGTAGGCCCGTACCAGAGCCCGATGGAAGACGGCATGCAGCACTTCCACGAGTTCCTGCGGCGCGAGCTTGGCACGATCTGAACGGCAGCGCCATGTGGCGCGCGCGGTGATAGCATTCATGGAAAGACGGGCTTCGGCCCGTCTTTTTTTGTTTAGACTTAACACATCAGTCGGTTGAGCAGCTTGGACTCGCTAGATGTCCTCGCTGCCGCCGCACCGAAGTCATCCGTTCCGCAACTATCTTGCATGGGACCGGAGTAAGCGCTAAAGCGCTAACCCCGGTCGACAGAGGAGCCGTCATGCCGCACACCCACTACACCACGCTGATCTCTGCGACGAATCTCGCGGAGCGGCTCGCCGCTGCACCAGGCAGCGTATTCGTGATCGACTGCCGTTTCGATCTCGCCAATCCCGAGGCGGGTGCAAAGGCCTATGCCGAGGGCCACGTGCACGGTGCGCAGTATCTGAGCCTGGACCACGACCTGTCCGGCCCGAAGACCGGCGTCAATGGCCGCCATCCGCTGCCGGACCGCGCCAAGCTGGTTGCCGTGCTGGCCGCACGCGGCCTGAAGCAGGGCCAGCAGGTCGTTGCCTATGACTCGCAAGGCGGCATGTACGCTGCGCGCGCCTGGTGGCTGCTGCGCTGGCTCGGCCACGATGCGGTGGCGCTGCTCGACGGCGGGCTGCAGGCGTGGCAGGCAGCAGGCTACGCGCTGTCACAAGATGTTGCGTCGCAAAGTCCCGGCGATTTCAAGGCGGGGGCGCCGCTCGCTGTCACGTTCGACGTGCAGGCGGTGGAGCGTAACCTCGGCACGCATGAGCGGGTGGTGATCGACGCGCGAGCTGCGGACCGCTATCGCGGCGAGAACGAAACGCTCGACGCGGTCGGCGGACACATCCCAGGCGCGTTGAACCGCTTCTTCAAGGACAACCTGACGGCCGACGGCCGCTTCAAGCCGGCCCATTCACTACGCGAGGAGTTTCAGGCGCTGTTGCCAGGCATCGCGCCCGATCACGTCGTGCTGCAATGCGGCTCGGGCGTGACGGCGTGTGTCAACGCGCTGGCCATGGAGGTCGCGGGTCTGCATGGCGCGGCGCTTTACGCAGGCTCGTGGAGCGAGTGGAGTTCCAATCCGGCACGACCGGTTGCGACCGGGCCGAATCCGTAACGGTGGCATGCGAGCGTCGGGTGGGCCGCGTGCCCGCCCTCCGTCATGCCTACGCTCACGCCTTACCGCTCCTTACCGCCGCGCCTACCCTATACCCCGTGCTGCTTGAACCAGACCAGCGCGCGGCGCCAGCCATCTTCGGCGTCGACCTTCTTATAGCTCGGCCGGTAGTCCGCAAAAAAGGCGTGTCCCGCATCGTCATAGACGACGAACTGCGAGCCTCTTCCCGCCTCCGGTCCTTGCGCAATCAGCTGCTTCATCTGCGCAAGGGTGTCCTGCGGAATGCTCTGATCCTGTAATCCGTAGAGGCCCAACACGGGCGCATGCAGGTCGGCCACGCGGTCGATCGGATTCTCGGGCGTCATTGCCGTGTGATCGCCAGCGACCCGGCCATACCACGCCACCCCAGCCTTCACACGCGGATTGTGCTCGGCGTACAGCCACGCAATCCGCCCGCCCCAGCAGAAGCCGTTGACGCCGAGCCGGTTCAGGTCGCCGCCGTTTTGCCCAGCCCACGCGACCGTCGCGTCGATATCGCCCAGCACCTGCTCATCGGGGACCTTGCTGACCAGCTGCTCGCTCAGTTGCTGGATCGTCGGATACACCGATGCATCGCCTTCCCGCACATAGAGGTCTGGCGCAATCGCCAGATAGCCCTGCTTGGCGAAGCGCCGGCAGACGTCGGAGATATGCTCATGCACGCCAAAGATCTCGTGCACGACGATGATCACCGGCAGATGCGTCTTGCCCGCGGGCTGCGCGCGATAGGCCGGCACCAGCGTGTCGCCGGAATGCACGGCGATTTCGCCGGCTTCGAGCCCTTCGCTATCGGTATGGATGGTTTGTGCGGACACCGGCAACACGGCGGCCGCAAATCCGGTGCCGAGTGCGGCCTTGATGAAGGTGCGTCGATTGAAGGGAACGTGTGGAACCAGGCTGTCGACTTCGGGCTTCAGCATGCAGCACTCCTTGAGTGATGGGCAGTGAACGGCGGTGACGGACGAGGCGAAGGCCACAGGATACGCTCGTGCGCATCCTCTTGCAGTGGCTTGCCTGATGTCCGCCTGGCGCCCGAATGGCGGCCTTGAGCCGCCCTCTGCCCGAACCTCAGCCTCAGCCTTAGTGCAGCTTCACCCGTGGCAGCGTCGTACGGCGCAGCCAATGCGCGAAAGTGTCGAGCACCATGCGCGCGTACCCATGCAGCGCGGCAATATGCAGCCGGTACAACGACATATACATAAAGCGCGCAAAGAGGCCTTCGATCAGCATATTGCCGCCGATCACCCCGCCCATCAGGTTGCCCACCGCGCTGAAATGCCCGAGCGACACGAGCGAACCGAAGTCCCGATAGGTGAATTCCGGCAGCGGCTGATTCTCGAGCCGCGCGGCCAGCGCCTTCAGCAGGAAACTCGCTTGCTGGTGAGCGGCCTGCGCTCGCGGCGGCACGTTGCGTTCGTTGCCCGGCCACGGACAAGCGGCGCAATCGCCGAGCGCGAAAACGTTGTCGTCGGTTTCGGTTTGCAAGGTACGGCGCACGACCAGCTGGCCGAGCCGGTTGACCGGCAGGCCGTCGAGCTGGCTCAGGATCGCGGGCGCCTTGATGCCCGCCGCCCAAACAGTCAGGTCGGCACGGATCGCCTTGCCGCTAGCAGTCCGCACCACTCCGGGCGCGACTTCGGCAACCGTTTCGCCGGTCATCAGCTTCACGCCCAGCTTCGTCAGCAGTTCCGCGGTCGCGGTCGACACGCGCTCCGCCAAGGCCGGCAAGATCCGCGGTCCCGCCTCGATCAGTACAATGCCAACGTCGTTACGCGGATCGAGCTTATGCAACCCATACGCAGACAAGACCTGAGCGGTGTTACGCAATTCCGCTGACAATTCGACGCCCGTCGCGCCGCCGCCAACAATCGCCACCTGAATGCGCGGCTCCGTCGACGGGATCGTCGCATCCGGCGTCGACTCCACCAGTTCGTGCGCCTGGTGCTCCGCGCGCACGCAGGCAGCGATCAGGCGTTTGCGAAAACGCTCGGCCTGACTGACCGTATCGAGCGCAAGCGAATATTCAGGCGCGCCTTGCACGCCAAAAAAATGCGTCGTACTGCCGATGGCAATTACCAGCGTGTCGTACTCCAGCACGCGTTGCGGCAGCAGTTCCGCCCCATCCTCGTCGTCCATCACGGCCGCAAGCGTGATGCGCTTCGCCGTGCGGTCAAGGCTCTTCAGCTCGCCCTGCTGAAACTCGAAGTGATGCCAGCGCGCCTGCGCCGCATAGGCAAGTTCCTGCGTGAACGGGTCCATGCTGCCGGCCGCCACTTCGTGCAGCAGCGGCTTCCAGATATGGGTTGGATTGCGGTCGACGAGCGTGACCTGCACACGCGCCTCGCCTTTGTTCTTGTGTGGGGAATAGCGATCGCCAAGACGCGTCGCCAGTTCCAGTCCTCCCGCACCTCCACCAACGACGATAAAACGATGCATCGCAGTTCTCCGTATTTGCCGATCGGTTGTGCGTCGAGACGGCCAGCGTCATCCGCGCAAGGAGCCGTCTGTCAGAGATTGTCTGCGAGCAGCAGGGTTTGCCACAAGCCATCAAAGCGCATATGTGACATGCGCACGACGATATCGCTTGATAGCCAGGTCTGCGTCAATGTGCCTCTTCCCAGTTCATGCCGGCACCCACCTCGGCGACCAGCGGCACTTTCAGCGTGGCAACGCCGCACATCAGCTCAGGTAAACGCTTGCGTACTTCTGACAGCTCGCTGTCGGGCACTTCGAGGATCAGTTCGTCGTGCACCTGCATGATCATGCGCGTGCCGACCTTCGACGCCTCCAGCCAGTCCTGCACGGCGATCATCGACATCTTGATCAGATCGGCGGCGGTGCCCTGCATCGGCGCGTTGATAGCAGCGCGTTCCGCCGCCTGGCGACGCGGTCCGTTGCCGCCGTTGATTTCCGGCAGCCATAGCCGGCGCCCGAACGCGGTTTGGACGTAGCCCTTTTCCTTCGCGCTCGCGCGGGTTTCATCCATGTAACTCGCGACGCCGGGATAGCGAGCGAAGTAGCGATCGATATAGAGCTTCGCCGCGTCGCGCGTGATGCCGAGATTGGCAGCCAGCCCGAACGCGCTCATTCCGTAGATCAGGCCAAAGTTGATTACCTTGGCGACGCGCCGTTGGTCGCTCGAAACTTCGAGCGGCGTCACGCTAAAGATCTCCGCAGCGGTGGCGCGGTGAATGTCCTCGCCCTGAGCGAAGGCGCGCAACAGCGACGCATCGCCGGAGATGTGCGCCATGATACGCAGTTCGATCTGCGAATAATCCGCGGACACAAGCTTGTGACCCGGCGCCGCAATGAACGCCTCGCGAATGCGACGGCCTTCCGCCGTGCGCACGGGGATGTTCTGCAGATTCGGATCGTTCGAAGCAAGCCGTCCGGTGACCGCCACGGCCTGCGCATAATTGGTATGCACGCGGCCCGTTTGCGCGTTGACCATGCGCGGCAGTTTGTCGGTATACGTGGACTTCAGCTTCGACAGGCCACGGTGTTCGAGCAGCAGCTTGGGCAAAGGATAGTCTTCAGCCAGCTTCTGCAAGACTTCTTCATCGGTCGAAGGCGCACCGCTGGGCGTCTTCTTGACCACCGGCAATTGCAGCTTTTCAAAGAAGATCTGCCCGATCTGCTTGGGCGAGCCGAGATTGAATTCGCCCTCGGCCAAAACATAAGCTTCGGTCTCCAACTCGATCAGCCGCGCCGCAATTTCATTGCTTTGCAGGCGCAGTTTTTCAGCGTCGATCAGCACGCCGTTGCGCTCCATCTTGCGCAATACGCGAGACGTGGGCACCTCGATGTCGCTGTATACGCGCTTCAAGCCCGCGTCTGCCGCAACCTGCGGATACAACGCCTGATGCAGGCGCAACGTGATATCGGCATCTTCCGCTGCGTATTCGGCGGCCTGTTCGAGCGCGACTTCGTCGAAGCCGATCTGCCCCGCGCCCTTGCCCGCGACCTCTTCGTACTTGATCGTCTTGATGCCGAGATGGCGCAGCGCGAGGCTGTCCATGTCATGCGTGCGATGCGATTCGAGCACATACGACTGCAAGAGCGTGTCGTGCTCGATGCCGTTCATCGCGATGCCGTAATTCGCGAGCACCTGCTCGTCATACTTCATGTGCTGACCGACCTTCTTATGCTCGGCGCTTTCGAGCCACGGCTTCAGCTTCGCGAGCACTTCGTCGCGCGGCAACTGCTCGGGATGATCCGGCCCGCGGTGACCCACCGGAATGTACGCTGCCGAGTTCGCCTCGACCGACAGCGAAATGCCGACGAGTTGCGCCAGCATCGGATCGAGCGCGGTGGTTTCAGTATCGAATGCGGTCAGTTCCGCCGCATTGATTTTCGCGAGCCACGTGTCGAACTGTTCCCACGTCTGTACGGTGTCGTATTTACGCTCGCCGTCAATCACAGGTGCCACATCCACACCAGCGCCCGGGCCTTCCACGACCTCCGCCACTTCGACTTCACGCAGCCACGTCTTGAAGCCATGACGCGAGAAAATATCGCGTAGCTCGTCGCGCGCTTCGGGGCGGCTCGTCAGGCTCTCTTCGATCGATGTGAGATGCGGCGTCAACTCACATGCCGTATCCACGGTCACGAGCTTGCGCGCCATGGGCAGGAAATCCAGCGCACGGCGCAGGTTGTCGCCTACTGCGCCTTTGATCTCGTCAGCATGAGCGACGATGCCGTCGAGCGTTTCGTATTGCGTAAGCCACTTGACGGCCGTCTTGGGACCGCACTTCTCGACGCCGGGCACGTTGTCGACGGTGTCTCCGATCAACGACAGATAATCGACAATCCGCTCCGGCGGCACACCGAACTTGCCCACCACGCCGGCACGGTCGAGCGTCTCGTTGGTCATCGTGTTGATGAGCGTGACCTTGTCCGTCACGAGCTGCGCCAGATCCTTGTCGCCGGTCGAGACGATCACCTTCATGCCGCGTTTCTCGGCGGCGACGCTCAACGTGCCGATCACGTCATCGGCTTCGACGTAGTCAATCATCAGCAGCGGCCAGCCAAGCGCTCGCACCGCTACATGGATCGGTTCGATCTGCCGCGCGAGGTCTTCCGGCATCGACGGACGGTTCGCTTTATAGTCGGGATACCAGTCGTCGCGGAACGTTTTGCCCTTGGCGTCGAACACGCACGCGCTATACTCTGCTGTGACTTCCTTGCGCATGCGCCGCAGCATGTTGATGATCCCATACAGCGCACCGGTCGGTCCGCCATCGGGTCCGCGCAGATCAGGCATCGCATGGTAGGCCCGGTACAGATAACTCGAACCGTCAACCAGTAGCAGGGTCTTACCTTCCAGCTCAGCTTCCAGGATTCGTTCTTCAGGCATTATGAACAAGAGAAAAGTGAGTCCGAGTCTGCGATCGCTCGCAGATCAAGAGCGCGCGACAGCCAAAAAGGCCCGCGCATCGTGGCAGATGTTCACGATTATGGCAGAGTTTATTGAGGCGACCGAGTACCTCTCGGAGATTCGCCCGGCCGTCAGTATCTATGGCTCAGCGCGTCTGAAACCGGCCTCGCCGTACTACAAACTCGCCATGCAAATCGCGCGCAAGCTTTCTGACGCGGGCTTTGCGGTGATCTCCGGCGGCGGCCCCGGCATCATGGAAGCGGCCAACAAGGGCGCTCATGCAGGCAAGGCACCGTCAGTGGGCCTGAATATCGAGCTGCCGCACGAGCAATCGGGCAACCAGTGGCAAGACATCTCGCTGCGTTTCCGCCATTTCTTCACGCGTAAGGTCACCTTCGTAAAGAACTCGGATGCGGTGATAGTGATGCCGGGCGGCTTCGGCACGCTGGATGAACTGGCCGAAGTGCTCACGCTCATTCAAACCAAGAAGTCGCGCCATGTGCCGATCATTCTGGTGGGTGGCGAATTCTGGAAAGGTCTGCTCTGCTGGTTCAAGGAATCGCTGGTGCCGATGGGCCTGATCAATCCGGACGACATGAACCTGATGCAGGTGATCGACGACCCGGACCAGGTGCTCGAAGCGGTGCTGAAGTTCTACGAAGACCGCGACGAGGCAGAACCGCATCCTGCGAAGTCCGATGAAGACCGGATGTTCTACCTGTGATCTGAGCTGATCAGGCGGACGAAGCATCCCCAACTTCGTCCGCCTGATCACCCTGCTCCTGCAGCCAGCGGCAAAATTGCTCGACGACCGGCGCGTGCGCGACTTCGCGGCGCGCCACCCACCAATAGCCGCGCGCGTCGGTGCGCGGCGCGTCGAGCGGCATCACTAGGCGGCCCGAAGCCAGTTCATC
This sequence comes from Paraburkholderia sp., assembly GCF_026225065.1. Classification (GTDB taxonomy): domain Bacteria; phylum Pseudomonadota; class Gammaproteobacteria; order Burkholderiales; family Burkholderiaceae; genus Paraburkholderia. The sequence goes on from NZ_JAMFSB010000303.1 coordinate 21,585, forward strand.
CGCCAGCATCGGCAGCGGCCCAAGCGCGACGCCCAGTCCATCCACAGCCGCTTGCAACGCCAGATAGAAGTGATCGAACGACTGCTTCTTGCGACACTTCGCTTTCACGCCTGCCGCCGTCAGCCAGTTGCGCCATGCATCGGGTCGTGTATCGGAATGCAGCAGCACATGACGCGCGAGATCATCAGCCACCTTGATCGGCGAGCGTTGCAATAGCGCGGGGCTGCACACCGGCAGCTCGCTCTCTCCAAGGAAGTGTCCGCTCACACAGTTCGGCCAATGTTCGGGACCGCGCCTGACCGCCACGTCATAACCTTCGAGCATTTCGAACGGCACGCTCGACGTCGACAACCGCAACTCCACGTTGGGCGCCTTGCGCTGAAACTGGTTGAGCCTCGGCAGCAGCCATTTCATGGCGAAAGTTGGCAACGCGTTGATGCGCAGCACATGCACCACGCCGCTGTCGCGTAGCTGATTGGTCGCGAGGGCGATGCTGTCAAACGCGGCCTGGACGGTTGCCAGGTAGCGGCGGCCGTCGTCGGTGAGCCGCACACGCTTGCCGACACGATGAAATACCTGCACGCCAACCCACGCCTCGAAGGCGGCGACCTGCCGGCTAATTGCACCGTGAGTCACATGAAGTTCGTTCGCAGCAGCAGTGAAACTGTCATACCGCGCCGCGGCTTCAAAGGCGCGTAACGCCGGAAAGGGGGGAAGATTGCGAGCCATGCTTGTGATTCTAGATCACAAGGAGCCGCCCGAAAAATCGTTTTGCCCAAAGCTGAATCGGAGTTAACCTCCGCAGCATGGACAACTCGGCGCACACCATGAATCAAAACCTCACTTCTGCCGACGCCGGCACCGCGTCGCCGCCCACCGTCGGCGAGATCTTTGGCGGCTTCCTCGGTCTCGGACTGATCTCTTTCGGCGGCGCGCTGCCACTAGCCCGGCGCGCGATCGTCGAGCGACGCCGCTGGCTCAGCGCCTCGGACTTTACCGATCTGCTCGGCCTGTGCCAGTTCCTGCCGGGCGGCAACGTGATCAACCTTTCGGTGGCGATCGGCATGCGCTTTCGTGGTCTGCCGGGCGCGCTGGCGGGTCTGCTTGGGTTGATTGCAGGGCCGTCGCTGGTCGTGATCGGCCTCGGTGTGTTGTACGAGCACACGCAGAACGATCCGCACATCCGTCATCTGTTCGCTGGACTCGCGGCCGCGGCTGCCGGGCTGCTGATCGCGATGGCGGTGAAGATCCTGCTGCCGCTATGGCGCAAACCGGCCGCGATCGCTATTGCCGCGCTAGGTTTCGTGGCGATCGCGCTGCTGCGTTTCCCGCTGCTGCCCACCATGCTGGTGCTTACGCCGCTGAGTATCTATCTCGCATCGAGGGCTGCACGATGAGCGGCACCCTGATTTCACTCGCCATCATTTTCAGTCAGTTGTCGCTGCTTGCCTTCGGCGGCGGCAATACGATCCTGCCGGAGATGCAGCGCCAGGTGGTAGACGTGCATCACTGGATGCCGGCCAGCGAGTTCAGCGCGCTCTTCGCGCTCGCGCAGGCCGCGCCCGGCCCGAACCTGATGGTCGTGACGCTGGTGGGATGGCATGTGGCCGGATGGGCGGGAATGCTGGTGACTTCGGTGGCGAAGTTCGGTCCGTCTTCGATTGTGACGATCCTCGCGCTCAAGGCTTGGGAGCGCTTCAAGGACCGCCCGTGGCGGCGCTATGCGCAAGCTGGGCTGGTGCCGGTGACGGCTGGGCTAGTGGCAGCGAGTGCAGCGCTGATCGCGCATGCGTCCGATACGACATTGATTGCGTGGGCAATTACCGCCGTATGCGCCGTGCTAGCGATCAAGACGCGCATCCATCCGTTGTGGCTGCTGGCCGCCGGCAGCCTGATCGGGCTGACCGGCCTCGGCCAGTTCTAGAGCAGGTTACTGTTACTGGAACGCCACCTCAGCAAAGCTGCGCAGCTTGCGGCTATGCAGGCGATGCAGACCGTTCATGCGCAACAGTTCCATCGCCTTGACGCCGATCTGCAGATGTTGATCCACCTGCGCCCGATAGAACTGGTCCGCCATGCCCGGCAGCTTCAGTTCGCCGTGCAAGGGCTTGTCCGAGACGCAAAGTAAGGTGCCGTAAGGCACGCGGAACCGGAAGCCATTCGCGGCAATCGTCGCGCTTTCCATATCCAGCGCAATCGCCCGACTTTGCGAGAGACGTTGCACCGGCTCGCGGTGATCGCGCAACTCCCAGTTGCGGTTGTCGACGCTCGCCACCGTGCCGGTGCGCATCACGCGCTTCAGTTCGACGCCGTCGAGCTGCGTCACCTGCGCAACCGCTCGCTCCAGCGCCACCTGCACTTCTGCGAGCGCAGGAATCGGCACCCACAGCGGCAGGTCATCGTCGAGCACGTGGTCTTCACGAACGTAGCCGTGCGCCAGCACGTAGTCGCCCAGACGCTGCGTGTTGCGCAAGCCAGCGCAGTGGCCAAGCATGACCCACGCGTGCGGGCGCAGTACGGCGATGTGATCGGTGATTGTCTTCGCGTTCGACGGACCCACGCCAATGTTGATCATCGTGATGCCGCTGCCGTCGGCGCGCTTCAGATGGTATGCCGGCATCTGCGGGAGACGCGGCGGCGCCGTGCCTTCGACGGCCTGCTCGCCGAGATTCTCGTTGTAGGTGATCACGTCGCCCGGCTCGACGAACGACGTGTACTCGCTGCGATATGCGCGCAGTTCTTCGTCGTCCGTATGTCCCATCATCGTGCGGCCGAGTTTGACGAACTCGTCGATGTAGAACTGGTAGTTCGTGTAGAGCACGTAGTTCTGGCAGTGCGTGGGCGAGGTCGCCGTGTAGTGCTTGAGCCGGTGCAGCGAGAAATCGACCCGCGCGGCCGTGAACAGCGCAAGCGGGTGCGGCTCGCCGGGTCCCGGCTCGTAGGTGCCGTTGACAATGCGATCGTCCAGAAACCGCAGATCCGGGGTATCGAAGACGTCGCGGATGCCGAGCAACCGCTCACGATCGAGATCACCTTCCAGGTGGATCCCTTCCGCAAAGGCGAAATGAACCGGAATGGGCTGATCCGACACACCCACTTCGATCTGCACGTGATGGTTTTTCGCCAGCAGGCGTAGCTGCTCCCGATAATAGTTGCCGAACAGGTCCGGCCGCGTCACGGTGGTTTCGAACACACCCGGGCCGGCCACGAAACCATAGGAACGGCGCGAATCGATATGCGTGTTGACATCGGTCGACACCCTGACAAACGGGTAACACGCGCGCACCCGGCGTTCGAACAGTTCATTACGCCGGTAACGCGCGAATGCGTCGCGCAGGAATGAGGTGTTCGCTTCGTAGATGGCGGACAGGTGGGTCACGGCATCCGCTGCGTCGTCGAAGGCCTCGGTCGGGAAGTCATTGGCGGGTGTCTGCACCGCGCGCTGATTGGTGTTGTTGTTCATCTTCGTTCGCCTCGAGTGATGAATCCACATTACCACGGAAACCTGACCGTTTGGTCATCCGGGGACGGACCAGCTAGCGTCTGCACGTTTGAGCGCATGCCGCGCACATGAAGCGCGAAAGCGGCGCAAAATAAGCCTGACGCTCCGTGTGGGCAAGGCTGGATTTGCTAGAATCGGGGCACCTTATTGGAGAATGACCATGAAGCCGCTCCTTCCCGTCGCCGTTGCTTTGGCGCTCGCCATCGGCAACACCGCGATGGCTGCCCAGTCCGCAGACGCACCGCCGCCCGCCAGCCCGCCCTTGTCCGCCAATGAACAGGCCGGGCTGCCTGACCTGGCCGCGATCAACCGTCCGGCCGCTGAGGTCAGCTCGAAGGTCGAAATCAACCAGCCGCGCCTGCCGAGTTTCTACGAAAAGAGCCCGAACGGCACTGAAATTACCGAATATCGCGACAAGGGCAAGCCGGTCGAAATCGACGTGCATTCGAACTTCGGCACGAGCTATCACATGGGTGCACCGCTCGACACGTCGCCTAGCGCAAACAACAGCGGCCATCCGAGCACGCGTCTGCCGTCCATGAGCCTGAGCTACTAATCGATCGTTTGAGTGCGACCCAGCAGCGGAGCGCGGGTGGCTCCGCTCGCATGCAGTGAATCGCCCGCGGCCCGGCGCCCGGGCCTTCAACCGGTTTGTCCCGCTTGCCGTGATTACCCATATCTTGCCGCACTGGCCGCACCGCGCCAGCCCGACCACCTGATCCGACGTTTCCCGCATGGCTGTCTTCACTGCTGTCACCGAACCCCAACTGGCTGAATGGATGCAACATTACGATCTCGGCGAAGTCGTCGAGTTTCGTGGCATTTCCTCGGGTATTGAAAACAGCAACTTCTTTCTGACGACGACGCGCGGCGAATACGTCCTCACGATTTTCGAAAAGCTGACGGCCGGGCAACTGCCGTTCTACCTCGACCTGATGCAGCATCTGGCGGCACACAAGGTGCCGGTACCGGACCCGATGCCGCGCGAAGACGGTGCCCTGTTCGGCACGCTGCACGGCAAGCCAGCCGCCATCGTGACCAAGCTTGAGGGTGGACCGGAACTGGCGCCAGGCGTCGAGCACTGCATCGAGGTCGGTCAGATGCTGGCGCGCATGCACCTCGCCGGGCGCGACTACCCGCGTCATCAGCCGAACCTGCGCAGCCTCTCGTGGTGGCAGGAAACCGTGCCCAGCGTGCTACCGTTCCTCACCGTCGAGCAGCGTGCGTTGCTCAGCGAAGAGCTGGCACACCAGCAGGGGTTTTTCGCCTCACCGGACTACGCCGCACTGCCCGAAGGTCCGTGCCACTGCGATCTGTTCCGCGACAACGTGCTGTTCGCCCACGCGGCGCCGGCCAGCGGGCATACCGTCCGCCTGGGCGGCTTCTTCGATTTTTATTTTGCCGGCTGCGACAAATGGCTGTTCGACGTGGCGGTAACCGTCAACGACTGGTGCATCGACCTGACGACCGGCAGGCTGGACGACGCGCGCGTCGAGGCAATGCTGCGCGCCTATCAGACGGTGCGGCCGTTTACCCCCGAAGAGAACCGCCACTGGGGTGACATGCTGCGCGCCGGGGCCTACCGCTTCTGGGTCTCGCGCCTGTATGATTTTCATATGCCGCGTGCGGCCGAACTGCTCAAGCCGCACGACCCGGGCCATTTCGAGCGCATTCTGCGCGAACGCCTTTCCGGCGTTGCACTTCCAGGCATCCATACCTCATGCAACTAATTGAAGTTCCCGCGAAGACCGGCTATGTATGGTTTCGGCAAGGTATCTGGCTGTTTCGCAAGAACCCGCTCGCCTTCCTGACCTTGTTCTTCGCGTATCTGCTGGTGATGACGCTGGTCGCGCAGATTCCTTACGTCGGCGGCGTGCTGCCGCTCGCGTTCATTCCAGGCGTCGCGGTCGGCTTTATGGCCGCCTGCCGCGACACCATCGCGGGCAAGCCGGTATTTCCCACCATTCTGATAGACGGATTTCGTTCGTACGGCTCGGTCGTCGCAAAGCGCCTGCTTCTGCTTGGGGTGCTGTACCTCGTCGCGATGGCACTCGTGCTGGCCGGCTCGGCGCTCGCCGATGACGGCATGCTGCTGAAGGTCATGCTGGGCACCACGACGATGGACCCGGAAACGATTGTCAACAGCAACATCACGATGGGCTTCCTTGCAGCACTGGTCTTCTATATTCCGGTGGCAATGCTGTTCTGGTTCGCGCCGATCCTCGCCGCGTGGCACGACGTGTCACCCGTCAAGGCGATGTTTTTCAGCATCGTCAGTTGCTGGCGCAACCGCGGCGCGTTTATCGTGTTTGGCGCGCTGTGGTTTGCGGTGGCCACGACCGTATCGTTTGGACTGACAGCACTCATGCAGGCTCTCGGCGCGGGAGACTTCGCGGTCGCCGCGTTGATGCCAGCCACGATCATCGTCACGACGATGCTCTACTGCTCCTTCTACGCAACCTATCGCGGATGTTTTGGGGTCCAAACGTCCGACACGCCTGATCTGCCTACTACGCCGGCTAGCTGAAGTTTTATCTTTATGCGCCGCGCCAGGTTGTCGTCCTTAGCCGGTCCGGTGCTGCGTGTGCGGCGGAATTACGTCACAATTGGTTTGCGCACAATCCATTCGTGCGCTTCCTTTTGACTGAGCCACATCATGACCCAACGCCCCGCCCTCCCACTTACGCTCGACGAGCAACTCTGCTTCGCGCTCTATTCAACCTCGCTCGCGATGACGAAGGCGTATAAGCCGTTGCTCGAAAAGCTCGGGCTGACCTATCCGCAGTACCTCGCCATGCTGGTGCTCTGGGAAAGCGACGATGTGACCGTGAAGGACATCGCGGCGCGGTTGAATCTCGATTCCGCCACCGTCACGCCGCTGTTGAAACGGCTCGAAGCGCAGGGTTATCTCGAGCGGACGCGCGGCATCGAAGACGAGCGGCTGGTTTATATCCGGCTCTCCAAGCAGGGCGCGGCGCTCAAACGCATGGCGCGAGACGTGCCGGCGGATATTTTCTGCGCTACACAACAGTCCCCAGAATTCCTCATCCAGTTGCGCGACGACCTGACACAGTTGCGTGGCACGCTCAACGACTATCTCGACCACTAACTCGCACGACCCGCACGACAACTATCATTGCCATTTGCAATTTCATTTGCACGCTAACGATTAGTGAGCTATCTTTGTAGCATGCCGGCTCGACGATGGTCAGCGCGAAGCACGGCAATCTTCCGACCCAAACCAAGGAGCAGCGAGATGAGCGTACTTTACAAAGCAACGGCAACCAGCACGGGTGGACGCGATGGCCGCGCGGTATCGTCGGATCAGGTTCTGGACGTCAAGCTGGCCGCGCCGCGTGAACTGGGCGGCAACGGCACGGTCGGCACGAATCCGGAGCAACTCTTCGCCGCCGGCTACTCGGCATGCTTTCTAAGCGCGATGAAGTTTGTCGCCGGCCAGCGCAAGCAGGCATTGCCCGCTGATACAACGGTCACGGCAGATGTCGGCGTGGGTCCGAACGAAAATGGCGGCTTTGCACTGGACATCGAACTGCGCGTCTCCCTGCCGGGTCTCGATGCTCAAGCGGCACGCGAACTGGTGGACGCAGCACATCAGGTCTGCCCATACTCGAACGCCACGCGCAATAATGTTGATGTGCGTTTGCAGGTTGCCTGACCTGAGACGGCGCGCCCATTCCATCAATCGATACTCATGACGCGCGTCCGACGCCTGAATACCGAATTCGACACTGGCCTCGTGTGGTTTCGCCGCGATCTTCGCAGCACGGACCAGGCCGCGCTTTACTACGCGCTGAAGCATTGCCGGCGGGTCTGGTGCGTGTTCGTATTCGACACGACGATCCTGCAGCCGATCGTCGAGACATGGCGTAGCCGTCGGCCAGATCATCTACCCGAGGACCGGCGCGTCGAATTCATTCTCGCCGCGCTGGAGGAACTCGATCACGCGCTGCGCCAGAATGGCGGCGGCCTGATCGTATTGCATGAGGATGCGCGCCATGCGATTCCCGCGCTGGCGGCGCAACTCGCGGTCGAAGCGGTCTTCACGAACCATGATTACGAACCCGCCGCGATCGAGCGTGACGAAGCCGTACGCGAACAGTTGGCCGAACAGGGTCGCGAGCTGATCACGTTCAAGGATCAGGTGATCTTCGAACGCGACGAGATTCTTACGGGACAGGGCAAGTCGTTCACGGTGTTCACGCCGTACAAGAATGCGTGGTTGAAGCAACTCAACGCTTTCGATCTCAAGCCGTATCCGGTCGAGACGTATTTAGCGAATCTGGCCGCTCCGCCGGCCGAGCTGGATCGCGGTCTGCCCACGCTCAAACAACTGGGCTTCGCGCCCAGCAACCTCGCCGAACTGAAGTTGCCTACCGGCATGAGCGGCGCCGGGCATCTGCTCGACGATTTCCTCACCCGGATCGCAGGTTACGGCGAGCGTCGCGATTTCCCGGCCGTAAAGGGCCCAAGTTATCTCTCGATGCATCTGCGTTTCGGTACTGTGTCGATCCGCACACTGGCACGGCTCGCACACGAGCTCTCGCTGCAGCCGGACGGACAAGGCGCGGCAACCTGGCTCTCGGAGCTAATCTGGCGGGATTTCTATTTCATGATCCTGTCGTATCACCCGAAGCTGGCGAGCGGGTCGGCATTCAAAGCCGAGTACGACAAGCTGCGCTGGGAAACCGGCCCACACGCCGACGCCGCGTTTGCGGCGTGGTGCGATGCGCGCACCGGTTACCCCCTGGTCGACGCAGCCATGCTGCAGTTGAACCAGACGGGCTACATGCACAACCGGCTGCGCATGGTGACGGCGAGTTTTTTGGTGAAGGATCTGGGAATTGACTGGCGCCTCGGCGAACGCTATTTCGCCGAGCAGTTGAACGACTTCGATTTTTCGGCCAATAACGGCGGCTGGCAATGGGCGGCGTCAACGGGCTGCGATGCGCAACCCTACTTTCGGATTTTCAACCCGGTGACCCAATCGGAGAAATTCGATCCGGAAGGACGCTTTATCAAGCGCTACCTTCCGCAATTGTCGAACGTGCCGCCGAAGTGGATTCACGCGCCTTGGCTGGCTGGCGTGGATCGTCTGGCGGACTTCGGAGTGACGCTTGGAAAAGACTACCCGGCGCCGATCATCGACCACGCCGAAGCGCGTGAACGGACCTTGGCTCGATTCGGCAAGTGACTCGCTCGAGCTATTCGCCCAATAGTAAGCACTCACATGCTCAAACCACAGCAACACCGGTCAGGCTATCTACAGCACTGCTTAGTGCTGGCCCATCCACGCCGGGTGACGCGTTGCCGCTTCACGGTCGAGCTTACGCATACGAAACTCGAGGTCATACAGGTCCGTAGCTTCAGCCAGATAAGCGTCGCTACGCTCTTTGGCCATCTGGTCAGCGGATTTCGTCAGGAACAGGAACAAGCGGGTCAAGAGATACATGGTGAACCTCGGACAGTGATCTAGGGTTAGTGCCTAGTGAATAACCCCCATTATAGGGAAAACCCTAGGTTATGCCAAGATATCTTTTCTGAGGTGTTGCTCTACTGCTGTCCGGTCTCGGCCCTTTCCCCGCTAAGCCCCGCCTGACGCGACTCGCACAGAAATACCCTCGATCTCCTGAGTCGCCGCCGCGCGTCGCTGATATTTGAAAAACTCCCAGATCAGCGCGCTCGCATCGGGTCCTTTGGACGAATGGAACGGCACTGCGTCGTCGCCGCCGCTCCAGGCGTGACCCAGAGCCTGAACGCGGCACATACGCACCACGCGCCGTCCGCCCCGGATGTAGTCGCGCGTCACGACGCCCGCTTTGCGCTCCTCTCGCTCTTCGCCCGCTATGAGCTTGCCCTCGGCATCCACCAACCCGTTCAGGCGCAGAAATTGGGCTGTCAACTGATCTGCATTGGCCGGCGCGACCACGTGATCCGCATCGCCATGAATGATGACGGCCGGCATACCGGGAAAACCCCGCGCATCGACAGCTTCGTCGATCAGCACGATCGGGTCGTGCCGCGTGCCGCGCCGCATGACGTCCATTGCTGCGATCCCGGAGCGGGCCTCGCCGAACGCCGGTCCAGAATGCATCGCAACCGCGGCAAACCGTTCGGGATAGTGCGTCGCGAGCAAGGCCGTCAACCCTGCTCCCGCCGACAACCCCGCCACATAGACGCGCTCGCCGTCGAAGCCATGTTCAGCGACCATTGCGTCGACCAACGACACCACGGCGCGCGCCTCGGCGCCGCCGGCAGTGTCGCTGGCGTCGTACCAGTGCCAGCAAAGATGCGCGTGAACATGCTTGGACTGCTCGGGGTACACCACCGCAAAGCCGAACCGGTCGGCGAGCAGGTTCATGCGAGTACCCTCGGCGAATTCGTCAATGGACTGCTTGCAGCCGTGCAGCATCACGACGAGCGGCAGCGGCGCGGACGCCGTTCCAGGCGGCATATACAAGCCATATTGCAGATGATTGACCAGACGCCCCGGCGCAGCCGGCGCCGAATGGAACGAGCGTGTCCACGATCCGCTCGCCCACGCGGCCGCCCGCGGTCGCACACGCGATTCGCGCGCGCCCGGCCGGGGCGTCTCGCGTTTGGCGGGCGTACGCAGTGTGGGCGCCGGTTTGACCGGTTTGAGCTTGGCGGACACTTTGCCCGTCGGCCGGGCCGGCCGCGCGGCGGTGCGCTTGACGTCGCGCGCATGTTTGGCCTGAATCGACATCAGACGCTTCAGACCGCCGAGCCAGATTTTCGTCAGACTTTTTGCCATCGGATGGTGACCTCGCAAAAAGGGACCGATACTGTTCTACAGAACCTCAGGTTCGAACCGCAGGTCGTTGTGCAATGCACAATAACACCGATTCCGATGCTGCGCCGAACGCCTGGAGCATCCCGATTTTCGGGCTCGCAGTCACGCAGTGCCTAGCTGTCCGCCGTGGTACGGCGCATTGCCAAGACTTTTTGCCCAGGGTTTCATACGTTAGCGGGACTAACCGGCATGTCGGCGCTTCCCGCCAAAAACCGCGCCACACGGCCGCCCTACAAACTCCGTCGGGCACTCCCGTCTATACTGACAGTCAGATAGATTGAACACGTAAACCCTGTCTTGATCCTTGTCGGCCAGACCGAAGGCTGGCGCGTTAAATAACCACGGTCCTGATTCTACGCGGCGCTTGCCGCGTTTCTTTCCATGCCTGACTTGTCCTATCACCTTTGGTATTTGATCACCGGCCTCGGCGGTCCCGCCCTGACGCTGCCGCTCGCCATTGCGATCGCACTGTGGCTGGCGCTCGGCTACTCGTGGCGCATGGCGGCGGGCTGGCTGTTGCTGCTGGGCATGGCAATCGGCGTGGTGACCGTCACCAAACTGGCTTTTCTCGGCTGGGGCGTCGGCGTGCGCGAACTGGATTTCACCGGCCTAAGCGGTCACGCCATGCTGTCCACCGCCGTATATCCGGTCGCTCTGTTCCTGATGCTGCTGCCCGCGCGGTCCAAGTTTCGGCTTGTGGGCGTGTTGTTCGGGCTGGCCGCGGGCATCGCGGTGGGGATGTCACGTGTGGTGCTGAGTGCGCACTCGCCCTCTGAGGCAATCACGGGCTGTATCGTCGGCGCGGTGACCGCGCTGCTGTTCGTGCGCTGGTCGTGGGATGCAGAACCGGGCAGGTTGTCCGCGGTGCCCGTCGCTGTCAGCCTCATGATGCTGACGGTCGGGCTGCACGGCGTCCATGTGCCGACACAGCGCTGGGTCACGCACATCGCCCTGAAAGTCTCCGGCCACGATCGGCCGTTCATTCGTGCGCGCTGGAAGGCGGGTCGCTACGACTCTCCGAGTGCCGCGCCGCTGTCGCAGACTCAAAACACGTTGGCGCCGCCGGTTATTTTGAACAACGGCAACGTATGACCGCGCGGCAGCGCTGCCCGTCCAGGCAGGGCCGCCAAACGGTTAGATCCTAGGTCGCGTACTGCCCAATCCCGTTACCGAACGACCAGTTTTCCTTCGGCACGTCGACGAGATTCACAAACACGTCTTCCGGCCTCACGCCCGGACTCTCCGCCAGAAGCTCGGCAATCCGCTTGTACAACGCCTTTTTCAGCTCGACCGTGCGCGTATTGTTCGCGGTGATCTGGATCAGCACGAGATCGTCGCTACGGTTGATGTCCAGGTAGTGCTTGCCATAAAAGAAGTTGTCCTCATCGTGCTCGGTGACGACCATGAACATGTCGTCCTCCGGCACATTGAACACCTCAATCAACGAACGCTGAATGCCTTGTGTAAGGGCCTTCCGGTAGGCCGCCGGCTTGCCGGCGCGGACTGCAATTCGGGTGAACGGCATGATGAAAACTCCTTTCGATGAAGATTGAGTACACAGCTTAGGCCGCATCAATCATAATTGACAGACATCATCCGCTATTTCATATATTTCCAATTGAAATGAAAGTACTCGATCTCGATGCGGTCCGCGCGTTCGTTCTGGTCGCAGATCTGCACAGCTTCACCCGCGCGGCGGATGCGCTCGATACCACGCAATCCGCCGTGAGCCTGAAGCTCAAGCGGCTGGAAGCCCATCTAGGCAAGCAGTTGGTGGAACGCACGCCACGCGTGGTGCGGCTGTCCGCGGATGGCCACGCATTTCTCGTGGCCGCGCGCGATCTGCTGAATGCACATGAACGGGCGCTCGGTTCGTTGTCGGTGGAACGGCGCAGGCTGGCGTTAGGCTTGAGCGAGCATGTCGCCGGCAGAGACTTGCCGGACTTGCTGGCAAAGCTCAACAGCTACGATCCGGGGCTGGTAATCGAACTGCATCTGGGCATGTCGGCGGCGCTGCTCGCGCAGTTTGACGAACGACGGCTCGACGCCGTGATCGTCCGCTACGAACCAGAGGATGCGCCGCGCGACGACGCGACGGTGCTGTTCAGTGAACCGCTGGGCTGGCTTGCGGCGCCGGAGTGGCTGTTGCGGGTCGGCGAGCCGCTGCCGCTGGCGCTGCTCACCGCGCCGTGCAATGTGCGCGCTGTGGCAATTCATTCGCTGGATGAGGCGGGCATCGCGTGGCGCGAGGCGTTTGTTGGCGGCGGGGTGGCTGCCGTCGGTGCAGCGGCAGCGGCCTGCCTGGCTGTGGCGCCGCTGGCGCGACGGGTGGCGCCGCGGGGATTGATCGACGTCGGCGCGAGGCTTGGCTTGCCGCCGTTGCCGGAATCACGCGTCACGCTGCATTCACGGCTGCGGGACACGCGCTCGGCGGAGACACTGAGGTTGTTGGCGGGTGGGTTGGGAAGCGGGGTTTAGAACGCTAAGTAAAAGTGCTAGCCACCAACGCCGACTCAGGCGCCAAAAAGCAAACCCACTCCAACCACACGAGCTCAGTGCAGGATCGGCGGTAGATTGCTGCTCTGGGCTACAGGCCTCGCCGTCGTATCAGCCATCGTGGTAACCGGCTGCGCAGGCGCCGGTCTCGACGCAACGCTCGCCATTGTGGACGCCGGTTGTGGAGAAGCTGGTTTTGCAGCAATTTTCTGCTGCTTGAGGTGCGTCGCCTTGGGATGCACCGCCGCCATCTGCACATGCCCGCTACCGGAACGAGCCGTCTTGACTGGCTTGTTCGATGCGCTCCTGGCGCCAGCCATCTTTACAGTCCCGGCGCGTGCAGACTTACCAGATACACCTGCAGCAGCGACCTTCACGTGGGGCGTCGTTTGACGCGCGAGGGGCGTCTTGGCTCCACGAGCCGCATGAACCGACGCCACCTTTTTCAGAGGCACAGCCCTCTTCCCCCTACCGCCCGCCGCGCCCTTAGCCGCAACCTTCCTGGCCGCCACAGGTTCAGCGTTACGCCCCTTGACCCGCTTCACCGGATGCGCAGCCTCAGGCGGATTCCACACCTCCGAATACTGGGCCGCCTGCGCCGTCACTGCACAACAGGCCACTGCCACCACCGCTACCGCCACTGCTCGCACCCACATCACCCGCTACTCCTCGTCATCTCGTTCGCTTGTTGGCGACGCGATTATACCCAATTATCCTTGCAATAATCCACATCTGGACTAATATTGATACAAAGTACAGATCAGGACCAGACCACATGCCTCACGCCGCCCGTCTCACCCCTGACGATCCGCCGCTACGCCGGCCCGTCACGGAACCCTCGCTGACCGAAATGTCGGCGGCAGGCCTGCGCGCCTTCTTCAAGATCGCGCGCGACTGGGATCTGAGCACGGAGGAACAGATCATCCTGCTCGGCTCGCCCGGACGCTCGACGTTCTTCAAATGGAAGGCCGAGCCGCAAACAGCACGGGTGGGGCGAGACACCGTCGAGCGGCTTTCGCTGCTGCTCGGCATTTACAAAGCGCTGCAGATCCTGTTGCCGCAACCCGCCGCAGCCGATGGGTGGATCAAGCGCCCCAACAGCGCGGCGCCGTTCGGCGGCCGCCGCGCGCTCGACCGGATGCTCGCCGGCAATATCAGCGACCTCGTCGCCGTGCGCCAATATCTCGATGCGATGCGAGGCGGCTGGGCGTGACAGAACTGTATTGGCAGGACCGCTGGCGCGTCGCGCCGCTCGACTGGTCGCCCGCGTATCGCGTCATTCCAACGCGCTTTCCCGCAGTGAATCTGTACGACCGGGTCGCCTCTCCCGAAGACTTCGACGCGCTTTATGCGCTCGAGGCGATGACCAACGACCGCTTACGCACCGAAGTCGGCGAGCTCGATCTGGTGCCGCGCGAGGAACGACGCTTCGGTCCAGGCTATGGGCCCATCATGGCCGCGTTCACGCATCTGAACCCGCTTGGCAGCCGCTTTTCGGACGGCAACTACGGCGTGTTCTACTGCGCCCGTTCACGCGCTACTGCGATCGCGGAGACGCGCTATCACACCGGTAAGTTCCTCGCGGCCACAACCGAGGCGCCGACGCGTCAGCAGATGCGTCTATACACGGTGATCGCGGGTGGCGAGGTGGCCGATCTGCGCAACGACGCGTCGCTAGATCCCGCGGTTTTGTCGCCGCACGACTACAGCGCCGGACAATCGCTAGGTCGAGTAATACGCGAGGCGGGGGCGCCGGGAATCGCCTATCCGTCCGTGCGCGATCCCGGCGGCGAATGTCTCGCGGCGTTCAGAACCGCGCTGTTGCGGGACTGTCATCACGCCGCCTATCTTGAATACAACTGGAACGGCAACGCCGTCGATATCGTGTTCGAACTGAATCAGGTGGGATAGGAGCGACCGCTGAAGCGGTTCGCTCAAGGCAACGCGAGTGCCGCGGCGCCTTCGACGCGCGCCGTCTCGACGGTCACCGACCAGCGCTCGATCTTGCGGGCCTCGACCAGGGTCAGCTTGCCGCCCGGCCCGAACGCGCCGGTGTCGATGAACACCTGAGCGCCGATCTGCTGAACTTCACGCATCGGCGTGTGGCCACAATAGGTGAGCGACAGACTGCGCTGCCGGCTCGGGTCGCCGTTGCCCATCGCGAGCCGGCGCCCCCACAGCATTTGCTGCCGTTCGTCGACGGAAAAGTCGGCGAGGTCAAGATCGGCGTCGGTGCCGAAGAATTCCGCATGCAGCACATTGAACCGCTCGCGGCCGGTGCCGACCACGCGTGCCAGCGGCAAACGCGACAAACGCTGCCCATAGTGACGCAGTTTCTCATCCGACAATTCCGCCGCCCAGGTGCCGCCAATGCCGTACCACCACTGCCGGCGCAAGCGCCCGTCGGCGACGGCACACAGTGTGTCTTCGTGATTACCGAGCACGGCATAGAACCAGGGCTTGTCGAGCAGCGCCAGCGCCTCCTCGGACTGGGTGCCGCGATCGATCAGATCGCCAACCGAAAACAGCCGGTCACGTGACGGATCGAACTCCACCTCGCGCAACAAATAGCGCAATGCATCGACACAACCGTGCAGATCGCCCACGACAAAGTCGCGGCCGGTGCGGTTGACGTCGTGATGCTCGACGGTAGGAACGATTGCTGGAGTCATGGGGACCATAATAGAACGCGAACGCAAAGCGCGTATGCGCGCTTTCTATCTTTTCCTAAACGGTTGCTGCACGACACACACTGCCGCGCTTTGCTTTTTGCCGATTGAACGATGCAACCCGGAAAAGCATGCCGGATTGCACCGCATTTTTCAGCCGTTAAGCGGTCATTGTTGCTGCGCCCGCAGCTTTGCCACCTGATCTACCGACAGCGTGGCTTGCGGGTTACCAAACTGTTTCGTCACATAGTTCGTGATCGCCGCGACCTGATCGTCGGTGAGTTCGCCGCCGAATGCCGGCATCAGCACATCGGACTGCTTCGTCGTACGGCTAACGCCGTGCAGGATCACCATCGCCAGATTCGCCGGATCGTTCGCGCCGGCCGTCGAGTTGTGAATCAGCGAAGGATACGCCCCAGGCGCGCTCGCGCCGGCGCCTTGCCCAGTCCAGTTGTGGCACGACGCGCAGTTGGCGACAAACAGTTGCGCGCCGTTCACGCCGGTAATCTCGGTGCCACGCAGCGCGGTCACGTCGCTGGCGGGCGTACCCAGTTGGTCGCGCGGATGCGTTTCGCCGCCGCTCACCGGTGCAACCGAACGCAGATACGTCACGATGGAGGTCAGATCCTCAGGCGTCAGATACTGCGTGCTGTCCTCGACGACCTGTCCCATCGGTCCCGCCGCGTTCGCCCTGCCTGGCACCACACCTGTCGACAGGTATTTGACCAGATCATCGTCGCTCCAGTTTCCGATGCCGCTATTTTTATCCGGCGTGATATTGAACGCGTGCCAGCCGGCCTGGGTCGCGCCGGAAAAGCGATCGGTCGACTTCAGCCCTTGCAGGATATTGCGCGGCGTATGGCACTCCTCACAGTGCGCGAGCCCCACCACCAGATACGCACCGCGATTCCATTCCGCGCTCTGCTTGGGATCGGGCACAAAGCGCCCTTCGGTGAAATTGAACAGATTCCAGAACACCATCAGCCAGCGCTGGTTGAACGGAAAGCGCATTTCGTTGCGCGGCGGCGCGTAATGGATCGGCGGCAGCGTGTTCAGATAGGCGCGAATCGCCTGCACGTCCTGCCCGGTGACCTTCGTGTATTCGGCGTAGGGGAACGCCGGATAGAGGCGCTCGCCACCTTTGCCGATGCCCTCATGCATCGCCCGCTGGAAATCGGCGTCGGTCCACTGGCCAATACCGGTGTCCGGGTCCGGTGTGATGTTCGGGGTGTAGATCGTGCCGAACGGTGTGGCAATCGGCAAACCGCCGGCAAACGGACGGCTTTTATCGGCCGTGTGACAGGCCACGCAATCGCCGGCACGCGCCAGGTATTCGCCGCGCTTCACCAGATCCAGATCGGAGGCTGCAGTCCCGCTCGGCGCTGCGTCCCCGACTGACGACGAGTCATCGGCCATCGCCTGGCTTATCGGCGATTCGTCGTCGCGGCGCACCGGCGGACCATAGGCGTTGTCCCATGCGAGATACATCGCGAACAGCGAGAAAGCAGCAGCAAGCGTGGCCATCCGGATACGGCGGCGGCGCACGCCCTGTGCGAGCAAACCGGCCGGCTGCACGCGAGACGTTTTGTTCGTCATTGTGGCTCTCCGGCTCGGTTCAGATTTCATGCTTGAGCTTGTCGGCCAGCTTGAGCGACAAGGCCGCAATCGTCAGCGTGCAGTTCACCGAGGCCGCCGTGGGCATGACACCGCTGCTCGCGATGAACAGATTCGAATGGTCATGCGTACGGCAATCCGCATCGACGACGGAATCCGCTGCGTCGTTGCCCATGATCGTGGTGCCCATGATGTGATTGTTCGGCGCGAAGGTGTCGTCGAACGAGACCTCGGTGCCGCCGAACAGCGCCGCGATCTGCGCATACAGTTCGTGCGTGTTCGCCGCGCTCTTCTTCACGTAGTCGTTGATCGAGTAGTAGATCTCCGGTTGCGGAATGCCAAGCGAATCCTTTTGATCCGCCGAGGGCATGATGCGGTTCTGCGGCTCGGCCAGATGTTCGTGGAAGCTATTGATGTTCAGCGTACGCGCCGCGCGGTCGCGAATCTGGCGGTCCAGTTCGGCGCCGGTCAAGCCTTTTTTGATCAGACCGGCGGTGACGGACATCGTCGGCACGCCGTTCGATAGATGCAGCTTCTTCGCCGCGTAGTCGGAGCGGAACGCACCGTCACGGAAATTCACCACCGAGGTCATTTCCATCGGCCCGCGTCCCGGCCACAGCGGCTCGTTGGCGAGGAAGGTCACGCCCGTACCCGGATGGTCCATCAGATTACGGCCCACCTGGTCGGAACTGTTGCCGATACCGTGCGGAAATTTATCGGAAGTCGACATCAGCATCAGTTTGGGTGTTTCGATGCCGTTCGCCGCGAGCACGAACAGCTTGCCGCTCACGCGCGTGCTGTTGCCGTTCGGATCCTTGTAGTGGACCGCGGTAATGAGTCCACTGTTGTCCGCTTCGACGCGATACACAACGGCTTCCGCGATCAGCTTCGCCCCTGCTTGCTCAGCCTTCTCCGCATGCACGACACCGTTATACATGGCGGCGATCGGGCAGATCGGCATGCAGTTGTTATTGCCGCAACAAGTGGGGCGAGCGTCGTAAGGCCGACTGTTGCGCGCCACCGGCTCGGGCACCACCTTGAAGCCTTGCGCGTTGAGGACGTCGCTAAAGCGCTGATCCATGTACGACAACGGCAACTGGCTCATCGGATACGGCTTCGAGCGGGGCGAGCCGAGATCGATCCTGCTGTCTGGACCCGATACGCCGAGCTGCAGTTCAGCGGCAGAGTACCAGGGCTCCAGCGTTTCATACGGATAAGGCCAGTCGCGGCCCACCCCATATAGCTTCTTCAACTGGAAGTCCGAAGGAAGCAAACGCCACGCGGCAGCCGCCCAGTGCCAGGTGGTGCCGCCCACCAGCCGCACATACTGCGAGTTGTACGGATACTCGCCTTTCTGGATCAGATAGTTGTTCGGCGGCGCGTACTCGGGATGCGGCGCGTACGGCGTGGAAGGATAAGGTGTCGCAAAGTCGTCCTTGACTGGCGAGTTACGGAAGTTCTCGACAATCTGCCAGCGCGGAATGCGCGGTCCTGCTTCGAGCACGATCACCGAGGCGCCAGCCAGCGCCATCTGATGCGCGACCAGACCACCCGCCACGCCCGAGCCGACTACAACGACGTCGGCGTAATTGGAATTTGCCATTGTTGCCCTCTGTTGCTGCTTGCTTATTTGTGCATGCCGCGGTCGCAGACGACGCGAGCCACGACACGTTCGAGAGGCATGCCGTGCTTCAAGCGCCGGAGGGCTTTTGCGTCCAGTAGAACGGCACGTCGCGGCAATAGGACGGAATCGTCAACACGTCCTTGACCGGATCGAACATCAATGCGCTTTCGTAGGCCACCACCTGAACATGCGGCATCTCGCCGACGAGGCCGAGATACCACGCGCGCATGATGGCGCTCACCGTCTTCGCGAGCACCGGTTGATCGGTCTGCAGCGCTTGCGTGACCGTGTCCGACGGCACGCCGCCATGGCCTTGCAGCCACGTATTGAGGGCGCCGACGTTCTGCGGGAACTGGTTGTCCGCGTGTACGAGCGCGTCGTAGACACGCTTGCCGAGGACCGGGTTAAAGCTGGTTCGAGCGGTTAAATGCTGGGACAGTGCAAGGAAAGCATCGAGTCCGCCGCTTGCGGGCGCGTCGGCAAAGGCGGAAGGAATGCCAAATGACGTCCCGAAGCGTCCGGTACTCGTGAACGCCAGCGCAGCAGCCGCGGCGCATGCGCCGAGCAGCCAGGTCCGGCGGCCGGCGGAACGGACATGCGTCACCCTTGGGTGCGCATAATTTTTATCGTTCTGGTGAACATCTGTCATGGCGGCTCCACAGATGATGAATCGATTTTCAACCGGCCAACATTGCAGGTAAAGACATGCCTGCCCTGCAAGTTGTTCCGGTCGCCCGCCCCAAACTTGGTCTGCGCCGCTTAAGCGGTCTCGTGTTGCAGCTGCTGCGATATGAAAAGAAATGACAAAGTGAAAGCCCGGCGCAAGGCCGCTGCGACAGACTATAGCTGCCTCGCGAGCATTCGACAATTGGCGCCCGAAGCTCAAGGTAGAATCGGCCACGCTCAATCCTGCTTGACACCACACATGCCAACGAATTTTTACCCACAGGTTCTACGCAACCGTCCACGCATGGTTGTCGCGCTTGGAATCGGCATCGTCGGCGCGCTGGCAGTGCCCGCGCACATGCGGCCGATGGTGCGCGTGCTGGCCGGCTGGGACCTCACGGTCTGGTTGTACCTTGTTCTCATCTGGCTTCATATGGCCAAGGCAGATGAGCACGACGTCCGCGAATTCGCGCAACGCGACGACGAAAATGCCGGCGTCGTCCTGTTCGTCATCTGTCTTGCGACGCTGGCGAGCATCGCGGCCATCGTCCTCGAACTGGCGTCCGCAAAAAACCTCGGCACCGCGTCGACGCTCGCGCACTACCTGCTCACGGGCCTGACCATGTTCGGCGCCTGGTTCCTGATCCCGACCATTTTCACGCTGCATTACGCGCGCCTCTACTACACGCCGGACGCACACGAGACCGCGTTGCTGTTCCCGGATGACAAGCTCGAACCGAACTACTGGGACTTCCTGTACTTCTCGTTCACCATTGCGGTGGCGTCGCAAACCTCGGATGTGGTTCTGCGATCGCGCACGATCCGGCGTGCCGCGCTGGCGCAATCGATCCTGTCGTTCTACTTCAACGTGGCCGTACTAGGCCTGTGCGTCAACATCGCGGCCGGGCTGCTCGGCTCGTAACGCAACTAGACTGGCGCACCCGGATGCGCCCATAATCAGATCAACCGGCATCGCAGATTGTCGACGATGCCGTTCCCGAAATCCGTTTCATGTAAAACCCGCTGGGCGCTCACCCGATTTACACGCCAGCCGCGGGCCAGACGATCTGCGGCGCCGATGCGCTCCCTGAGTACTCGCACTTCCCTCCGTTTTCGCGGCAGCTATCGCCGCTGGCACAGCGTTTGCTGCAGACTTTACATTTATCTGGTCCAGAACCGCGCGACTGGCGCATGCGCGTGCGTAGTGTTCGATACTGCCCGGCGGGCAAGCGATCTTTGCACTACATTGACCAGTACGCACGTTGAATTCACGCAGCGTGCAGTCTCCGGCTCTGGAAGCCCCAAACAGCGGTGTAATCGCATCCCGATGCATCTACATCGCGGCAGGACGAATCTGGAAACGACCGATGGAACCTTCACAAAGGTATGCGCCGCGGATCTATTTTCTCCACTCTCTCCTCGTCGGGCCGCTCGACGCGTGGCCAGCGCAATTTGCGCACGCCGCCGCGCTAGGCTTCGACCATGTGCTGATCGGCGCGCTGTTCCAGCCCGGACGGGCGGGACACGCGCAGATTGTCAGCGATCACCGTAAGTTGCACCCTGTCTTCGGAGCGCAGCAAGACGCGCCCGAAGCGCTGCGCGGCCTTACCGCCGCGGCGGACCAGCACGGCCTGAAAGTGCTGGCAGACGTCGTGATCGATCGCTTCGCGGCAGACAGCGCCCTCTTCTCCGAGCATCCCGACTGGTTTCATCCGTTCGAATCGGAAGAGGCGCGGCTCGATCCGCGCCACGCGCATCGCGAGGACAACGTTGCCTATGTGAACTTCGGCAACGAGGGCAGCACCGCTGCGCTGCTCGACTGGTGGACTCGCGAACTGGGCGCGCTCGCCGAAGCGGGCGTAGCCGGCTTTCGTTTCGATTCGCCGCACCGCGTGCCGGTTGCGTTTTGGCGCCAGCTTGGTGCAGCCGTGCGGGCGCAGTATCCGGAGATACGCTTTCTTGCCGCCACGCCGGGTCTCGCACGCGGCGATCTGCAGCCTCTCGATGACGCAGGCTTCGACAGCGTGTTTTCGTCAGTGCGCTGGTGGGACTTCCGCTCCAGCTGGATGACCGACGAGCACGCCTCGTTGATTCGCATCGGCGCACCCATCGCGTTTCCGGAAGCGCCCTATGGCACTCGCCTCGCCGCCGATCTCGACGACGTGCATGACGCCGCGATGCTGGAGCGCGCCTACCGCCGCGCGCTGTTCACCTCCGCATCGACCGGCACTGGCTGGCTGCTGCCGATGGGCTTCGAATACGGCGTCGCGACGCCGATGTCGTACACACGTGCCAATGCTGCGCAGTACGCCGAGCAGTGCAAGACAGCGCGCTTCGACCTGTCCGGGCCCATCAAGCATATCAACGAGGTGTTACATGGGTCCGAGCCCCTGCAGAGCGTCGGCGAACTGCGCGCCCTGAGCGGTCCGAGCGCGCCCGCAGCCGTGCTGTTGCGCGGCGATCACCTTGATCTGCGTGACAGTCAGCAGGCGATCCTGATCGTCATCAACCCGGACCTCGGCACGCCGTTGCGCGTCGATCCCGCGCGTTTCCTGGCCGGGGTGCCCGGCAATTTCACGCGCTTCGTCCCGCTCAATGCCCCCGCGAACACCAAACCCGCGACCCTCAGCCCCTTTACGCTCGGACCCGGCGCCTGCCGCCTGTTTAGCGCGCAAGCCGAAAAGCCCGTGCGGCTTGCCCCGCCCATCGACAAGGCGGGCAGCAAGCGCAGTGGTCGCAAATCGGTACAGGAAGCCATCGCTGCCCCGCGCGTGGCAATCGAAAGCGTGACGCCGTCGGTCGACAATGGCCGCTTCATCGTCAAGCGCACGGTGGGCGAGCGGGTCGAGGTGAAGGCTGCGATCTTCGCGGAAGGGCACGACAAGATTGCCGCCGCCGTGATGTGGCGCGCCGCCGACGAAACCGCCTGGCACGAAACACCGATGGTCCCCGCGCCACCGGCCGGCAATGACCTGTGGCATGCGCGCATCCCGCTCGAACGGGTGGGCCGCCACGAATTCACGGTGCTTGCATGGCGCGACGACTTCGCCTCGCTGGTCGAGCACGTGCAGAAGAAGCTGAAGGCCGGGCAGACGGTGGAGCTTGAGATCGCCGAAGCGGGCCATCTGTTCGCGCTGGTGCTGGCCGAAGTGGAAACGGTGGAAGGCGCGGTGACCGAACCGCTCGAACATATCGTCAAGGTCTTCACCAAGGCCGACCCGGACACCAAGCTTGCCCTGCTGCTCGCCCCGACCACCGCCAAAGCGATGGCCGCGGCTCGTCATCGCCCGTTCCAGACACGCGACCCGATCACGTACCGCATCGATGCCGAACGGACTGCAGCGCGCTTTGCAAGCTGGTACGAGATCTTCCCGCGTTCGATGAGCGACGACGAAACGCGGCACGGCACCTTCGCGGATGTCACGAAGAAACTGCCGCGCATCCGCGACATGGGTTTCGACGTGCTGTACTTCCCGCCGATCCATCCAATCGGCGTCGCGAACCGCAAAGGCCGCAACAACACGCTAACGGCCCAGGCGGGCGACGTTGGGAGCCCCTACGCGATCGGCGGGGCGGAAGGCGGCCACAGCGCGGTCCACCCGGAGCTGGGCACACTCGACGATTTCAAGCAGATGCTCACCGCCGCGCACGAGCAGGGTCTCGAGATCGCGCTCGACTTCGCAATCCAGTGCTCGCCGGATCACCCGTGGCTGAAGGAGCATCCCACCTGGTTCGCGTGGCGCCCCGACGGCACATTGAGGTATGCCGAGAATCCGCCGAAGAAGTACCAGGACATCGTCAACCCGGATTTCTATTCGCACGATGCCAAGCCCGACCTGTGGCTCGCATTGCGCGATGTGATCCTGTTCTGGATCGAAGCGGGC
>NZ_JAMFSB010000037.1 GCF_026225065.1 Paraburkholderia sp.
AATAGACCACTAACAAAGCAAGGAAAGGCCAACGCCCTAAGAACACGGACAAGCGCCGCGCAGGCAAAAAAACTAAGCAACTACACCAGGTACCCCCTCCCATGCCACCGCAAAACCAAAACCCTCCCACAAAAACAAAGCACCCCAGCAACGCCAACAGTAACCCCCATACCCGTAGGCGAAGCCCCCTGCCAAAGCCCAACAGCAACACTAGACACCGCGCCGAGCGCTAACTGCACCGCCCCAAAAACCGCTGCGGCAGCCCCCGCATTATGAGGATACCGATGCATCAAATCTGTCGTGCAATTAGCCGACAACAACCCTACCACCCCGACGACAAAAAACAACCCAGCAACGATCGACCACAACCCACCCCACCCCGTCAGGCAAACCAGACAAACAAACAACGAGGCCACACAACTGACGATCGCCGAAAACGAAATGATCGGCAACGACCCCAACCGGCCAATCAACCGCGTGTTGAGAAAATTACCCAACATGATCCCAACAATATTCAGCGCAAACAAAAACCCATAATGCTGCGCAGAAACATGGAAATACTCGATGTACACAAACGGCGTCGCCGTGATGTACGCGAACATCGATGCAAACGCCATCCCGCCGCATAACATCAACCCCCACGCGACAGGGTCGCGCAGCAACTTCCCATACGCACCAAACGATTGCAGCACCGCCGAGTGCTTGCGCTTCTCGGGCGGCCATGTCTCCGGAACCTTCAGGTAAGCCGTCACCGCGCACACCGTGCCAAACAAAGTCAACGCAACGAACACCACGCGCCATCCACCCAGCAACAACAACTGCCCGCCAATCAGCGGCGCCAGCAACGGCCCGATCGAAGTCACAATCGATAGCATCGACAACACCCGCGCCGCATCAGCCGGTTCATGAGCGTCGCGCGCAATCGCACGTGAGAGCACGGATGCAGCGCCCGCCCCTAGCGCCTGCAAAAAACGGAACGTCACCAGCGAATCAATCGAAAACGAGAATCCGCAAGCAATGCTCGCCAGCGCATACAGGATGATCCCGCCCAGCAGCACGGGCCGCCGTCCGTACGAGTCGGAAAGCGGTCCGTATAGCAACATCCCAATCGAAAAGCCAAGCATGAAACTGGTGAGCGTCGTCTGCGCGGCACTGATGCTGACCACGAACGCCTGCGCTATCGACGGCAGGCTCGGCAGGTACATATCGATCGAAATCGGCCCACACGCGGCGAGTGCGCCAAGCAACAGGATCAGCCGGCCATCGGGCCGGCGTCGGGTGACGTGAGACATGGGAATCCAGAAGAGGCAGCCCACCAACAACGTGTCGGACTGCAGGAAAACAGCAAAGATTGCGGCATTACAGCTGTAATTGTACGCGACGGTTAATGGGGAGTCGCCCTCTCGCTCGGGCGGGGTGGACCTTCGGCACACCCCGCAGACGATGAACGCAGCCAAGCCACCAATCGGTTAAGCTGCCGCCTGAGCCCCACACGGCCATTCCAACGCACCCGCCTCTAGCCCGTTATGACCGCCTTCCTGCTGATCTGGAGCCCCAAGAAATGGCCGTGGCCAGAGCTGCCCGATGCCGCCAAACGTGTCGCCGCCGGCGAGGCGGTGACTGATGTCTGGGGGTGCGGCGTCGCGCGCAGCATCCTGCCGGGCGATCGTGTGTTCGTCCATCGCGTCAGCCAGGAACCGCGCGGTGTATTCGGTTCCGGCTACGTCACGCGCGCTCCGTACGAGGTGCCCGATGCACACTCCAAACGCGGCTATCGTCTGTGCATTGATTTCGTCTACGACTGGCTCGTCGACGCGCATCAGGAGGTCGTCGTCACGCGCGACGCCTTGCGCGTACACCCGTTCTCCGTGCAGACCTGGGATGCGCAAGCATCGGGAACCTCGATCAAGCCGGTCGCCGAAGGCGCGCTAGAGAAACGCTGGGCTGAGCTGACAGGCAAGCGCAAGCCGCCAAAGCTCGATGCGCCGTCAGGTCCGACGCACTCCAGCAAGGTTTCGGCTCATGCAGCGGCGAAGCGGGCTGGAGAAGAGACGGTGAAATCCGGCAGCGTCACGCGTAAAAGCTCCCGTCGAAGCAAGCCTGCCGCCTGACGGGTTTGCCTCCTGCGCCCAAGGGGATGTCGCGGGGCATCGCCAGCGCCCCACCACCACTCCACGAACCTTAACGCGCCATCTTCAGGAAGCGTCCGCGTGCCGGTTTCAAGACCAGCATGGCCAAAGCCGCCGTGCCCAGGTCAAGCACAATTGCGCAGCCGAATACCGGGATCCAGCTGCCCGTGTGCTGATGTAGCAGCGCGGCCAGTGGACCACCGAAGATCGAGCCCACTCCGAACGAGATATAGAGCCAGCCGTAATTTGCAGTTGCGTAACGGGTACCGAATGTATCGGTCAAGGTCGACGGGAACAGCGAGAAGATCTCTCCCCAGCCAAAGAACACGAGACCCGAAAGCAGCACGAACAGCACCGCGTTATCGCGCGTCAGCAGCCAAAGCGTCATGGCAATGCCCTCCAGCGCGAACGCAAATCCCATCGTGTTTTCGCGGCCCAGACGATCCGATACCCAGCCGAACAGCGGCCGCGTCAGACCGTTCGTGAAGCGGTCGATGGTCAACGCCAGAGGTAATGCAGCCAGCCCGAACACCATGACCTTGCTCACGCCGAAGTCGGCCGCGAAAGTCGCCATCTGCGATGTGACCATCAGGCCGGAGGTCGCCATCATTGTCATCATCAGGAACATCAACCAGAAGAGCGGCTGCTTGAGCATCTCGGACGGTCGATAGTGGCGCGCAGCGGCGGACGTCTGGGTACCCGGCAGGCTCGCGCCCAGATCCGCCGGCGGCGCGCGCAGCCCCTGTGAAGCGATGAACCCGACCGCGGCAAAGACGATCCCAAACAGCCACAACGTCGACTCCACGCCGCGTGAGGCCAGCGATGCCGCGATCGGAAAGGTCGTGACAATCGCACCCATTCCATAGCCGGCCGCCACCGCGCCTGCCGCGAAACCGCGTCGATCGGGAAACCAGCGGACCATCAATCCCACCACACCGACATAGACAATGCCAGTACCGAGACCGCCGACGCCGCCATAGGTGAGATACAGCATGGGCGTGCTGTGCGCGTAGGACGCCAGCACCCAGCTCACGCCTGCCAGCAACGTACCGATCGAGATCAGCAGGCGCGGGCCGAAGCGATCGATGAGCGCGCCCTGAAACGGCGAAAAGAACGCCTGCAACAGCACAAGAATCGAGAAGGTGACCTGCAACTCCGGCAGGGCGATGCCCAGCTTGGCGGCAAGCGGCTTGGTCATCAAGGTCCAGACATACTGCGGGCTCGAGATCGTCATCATGCAGACGAGGCCGAGGGCAAGCTGAAACCAGCGGGTGCGTGCGATTGACGGCGCGATTGGCGCGGCCGTGCCGTTCAACGCATGCGTGCGGCTATTCATTGGTGCTCTCCGTTTCGAATGGCGCGAGCCGCTCGAATCACCCCGGATTCACTTGGACTACGGTCGGCGCCCTATGTATACAAGCTCGTCGACATTAGCGAAAAGCATGCCGAATCGATGAGCGAGTCAGCCCGATCGAGAGGAGATCCTTATGGGACGGGGGTTTCCGGCAAGGATGAGAATACTGGCCGCGCGCGCCGCGTGGCAGCTGAGGGGGCCCTCAGGTGAATTTAGATGGTGCCGCGGCCCTTTGGCGGTGCGCCCGTAACCGCGGCACGATCCGCCTTGGTGCGCACGCTATGGAGCCGGTGCACGGTCAGCTTGCGCACTTCGGCCTGACTGCCGTGAATGTGCTGCGTGATGCAGGCGAGCGCCGCTTCGGTGTCGCCCGCGCGAATCGCCGCGAGGATGGCGGCATGCTCCTGGTACGTTTCGTCGATGCAATTGCCGTACACGAGATCGAGCCGCCGCACGACGCGAATGCGGTCGGTGACGCGCTGCAGGGCGGCCGCCAGTTCGTCGTTGTCGGTTGCCGATACCAGCGCCAGATGAAACGCTTCGTCGAGCGCCGCCACCTCGCGGCCGTCAGTGAGGCGTTCGCCCGCCGGCGCCTGCCAGATCGCGTCAAGTTGATCGAGAAGGCCGCTCAACCCGGCGGTAAGCGACCCATCGCGCTGACAAAGCCGGCGGATCGCGAAGGTTTCGATCAGCTCGCGCATTTCGTACAGATCGTCGAAGCGCTTGAAATCGATCGGCACGACTTCCCAGCCGCCGCGCACATACCCTTGCATCAGACCGTCGCCCTGCAGCCGTTGCAAGGCTTCCCGCGCAGGCGTACGCGACACGTTGAAACGCTCCGCGATGCCACCTTCGGTCAGACGGTCTCCCGGCAGCAGCCGCAATTCGAAGATGTCGTCGCGCAACTGTGCATAAACGTAGTTCGCGCGCGACGCACCAGCACCCGGCGTGGCTGCCAGTGCAGGAGCGGGTGGGGTCACGGGTTCGGCGGTTGCAACCGCTGCGGAAATAAGGGTGTCGCGCATGATGGACGAGGATACCAATAAACATCGGCGCTCGAAACGCGGCGTTGCCTCGCCGCGTCGCACGCCCGGCAAATCTCCCACACCCCCGCTGCGCCCCGCCGCCCGCCGACTATGCGCGACTCCGGTACAATTTCAGATAACCATTCAGTTGCCGCGAAACAGGGAAACGAGCATGCGGGCCGGAGTCTTCGCCGGCCGCCGGTCGATCCCGCGCGCCTCTGTGCATCCCTATCTGACAGGTCCAACGTCCATGTCCAGCAATTCCCGCAACGAAGCGCTTTTCGAGCGCGCCCAGCTCACCATCCCCGGTGGCGTCAACTCCCCCGTGCGTGCCTTCCGCTCGGTCGGCGGCACACCGCGCTTTATCGAGCGGGCGCAAGGCGCCTACTTCTGGGATGCGGATGGCCAGCGCTATATCGACTACATCGGTTCATGGGGCCCGATGATCCTCGGCCACGTCCATCCCGAAGTACTCGAAGCCGTGCAGAAGGTGCTGGTCAACGGTTTCTCGTTCGGCGCGCCGACCGAATCCGAAGTCGAGATTGCCGAGGAAATCTGCAAGTTGGTGCCGTCGATCGAACAGGTGCGCATGGTCTCGAGCGGTACCGAAGCCACCATGAGCGCGCTGCGTCTCGCTCGTGGCTTCACGAACCGCAGCCGTATCGTCAAGTTCGAAGGCTGCTATCACGGCCACGCGGACAGCCTGCTCGTCAAGGCAGGCTCGGGTCTGCTGACCTTCGGCAACCCGACCTCGGCAGGCGTGCCGGTGGATATCGCCAAGCACACCACCGTCCTCGAATACAACAACGTCGCCGCGCTCGAAGAAGCATTTAAAGCTTTTGGCAACGAGATCGCTTCGGTGATCGTCGAGCCGGTGGCGGGCAACATGAACCTCGTGCGCGCCACGCCGGAATTCCTCAATGCCCTGCGTCGCCTGTGTACCGAATACGGCGCCGTGCTGATCTTCGACGAAGTGATGTGCGGTTTCCGCGTCGCCCTCGGCGGCGCGCAGCAGATCTACGGCATTACGCCGGATCTCACGTGCCTCGGCAAGGTGATCGGCGGTGGCATGCCGGCGGCAGCTTTTGGCGGTCGCCGCGACATCATGGCTCACCTCGCGCCGCTCGGCGGCGTATACCAGGCGGGCACGCTGTCGGGCAACCCGATCGCTGTGGCGGCCGGTCTGAAGACGTTGCAACTGATCCAGGCCCAGGGCTTCTACGAGACGCTCAGTGCGCGCACCACGCGTCTCGTGCAGGGACTCAGCAACGCAGCTCGCGAAGCGAAAGTGCCGTTCGCGGCGGACTCGCTCGGCGGCATGTTCGGCCTCTACTTCGCAGACAAGATTCCGGCGAGCTTCGCCGAAGTCACCAAGAGCGACGTGCCGCGCTTCAATGCGTTCTTTCACAAGATGCTGGACGCGGGCGTCTATTTCGCACCGTCGGCCTATGAGGCAGGCTTCGTCTCGATTGCCCACGACGACGCGATCCTCGACGCCACGATCGATGCGGCACGCGGCGCCTTCGCCGAACTGGCCGTCTGAGACGCCTGAAGCAAACACCAAGACACCGCTACTCACGACAGAACACGCCACAGCACTTAACGGACGCCGATGTTCTCGCAAACCGATTTCGTCCATATGGAACGCGCGCTTGCTCTCGCGAAGCGCGGCTTGTACACGACCGATCCGAACCCGCGCGTCGGCTGCGTGCTGGTCAAGAACGGCGAGGTGATTGGCGAGGGCTTCACGCAGCCGGCAGGACAGGACCATGCCGAAGTACGGGCGCTGAAGGATGCGCGTTCGCGCGGCCACGATCTGCGTGGCGCTACCGCCTACGTCACGCTCGAGCCATGCAGCCACTTCGGCCGCACGCCGCCGTGCGCCAACGCGCTGATCGAGGCGCAAGTGGAACGCGTGGTCGCGGCAATGGAAGATCCGAATCCGCAGGTGTCGGGGCGCGGCCTCAAGATGCTGCGCGACGCGGGCATCGAAGTGCGCTGCGGCCTGCTCGCCAATGAAGCAGCCGAACTGAACATCGGCTTCGTGTCGCGCATGACGCGCGGCCGGCCATGGGTGCGCCTGAAAGTGGCCGCCTCGCTCGACGGCCGCACCGGACTGCCATCCGGTGAAAGCCAATGGATCACGGGAGACGCTGCACGCGCAGATGGGCACGCATGGCGCGCCCGTGCGTCGGCGATCCTCACGGGCATTGGCACTGTGCGGGAAGACGATCCGCGCATGACCGTGCGCGCCGTGGATACGTCGCGCCAGCCGCAACGTGTATTGATCGACAGCCAGCTCGACGTGCCGCCTACCGCGCAGATTCTTGCGGGCGCACCGACGCTGATTTTCTGCGGCAACCTGGATGAGCGTCACACCGAGCGCGCCAGCGTGTTGCGTGATCTTGGCGCGGAGATCATTCAAATGGCGAACGCCACCGGCAAGGTGGATCTGCCCGCCATGCTAAAGGTGCTCGGCGAGCGTCAGGTTAATGAACTGCACGTCGAGGCTGGCTATAAATTGAACGGCTCGCTGTTGCGCGAAGGCTGCGTCGACGAGTTGCTGGTCTATCTGGCGCCGAGTCTGCTCGGCACCGACTCGATGGGCATGTTCAGCCTGATCGCACCGCTAGCGCTCGAAGACCGTGTGCGTCTGAACTTTCACGCCGTCGACCGGATCGGCGACGACCTGCGGATTCTGGCGCGCTTCGCGCCGCCAGCCGCGCCCCGCCCTACTGGGAATTAAACAAGGAATCAGCACGATGTTTACCGGAATCGTCGCGGCGGTCGGCCGCATCGAATCAGTCAAGCCCCTCGGCAGCGACGGGGATGCGGGCGTCCGCCTGAATGTCAACGCAGGCGGCCTCGATCTCGAGGACGTCCAGCTTGGCGACAGCATCACGATTCAAGGCGCCTGCATGACCGTGGTGGCCAAGACTTCCAACTCGTTCGAAGTGGATGTGTCGCGCGAGAGCTTGAACTGCACGGCCGGGCTTGGCGAGCCGGGTGAGGTCAATCTCGAGAAAGCGCTACGCGCGCATGACCGGCTTGGTGGGCATATTGTGTCGGGTCATGTGGATGGGCTTGGGACAGTGACGCATTTCGCGCCGGTTGGCGAGTCGCATGAATTGCGTGTGCTGGCGCCGCAGGAGATTGGCCGTTATCTCGCGTACAAGGGGTCGATTACTGTGAATGGTGTGAGCCTGACCGTCAACACGGTGAAGGATCGCGATGATGGTTGTGAGTTTTCGATCAATCTCATTCCGCATACGGTTGAGGTGACTGCGCTTAAGAATCTGCGTGAGGGGGCGAAGGTTAATCTGGAGATCGATCTGATTGCAAGGTATGTGGAGCGGATGCTCAGTACACCTCAGGACGGGCATACCCGTTGAAATAACGGGAATTTCTCAAAAATCAGCTTGGATGGTCGTCTCACTGCGTCCAGCTGGATCTACGGTTTTGTGACGGTATACGGCCGTTTTCCAAGGTTCGTATGCCGTCACGCCTCCGAAAAAACGCCTCCCCGACGCGCCCAAACCGGCTGTCTGGCGCACTGGCAATGAGATCGGCGGTGGTCGCCGCAGATCGGACAGAGCGGAGAATTCGCGGCTTTTTGCCGGTTTTCTGCGTACGCCGCTCGACATTGAAAACTCAATCTTCGCGTCGGAGAATGTCAGGACGATCGCAAATGCGCTGTCGATCAGCTTTCCTGTGGCGTTGATCCACGTTTGCAAGTGGCCGAGAATAACGGCCCGATGAATCAGACCTGCGCGAGTCCGCCATCGACGAACAATTCTGTCCCAGTGATATAGCTGGCATCGTCGGACGCGAGAAAGGAAACCGCTTTTGCGATCTCGTCGGCATTACCCACCCGACCGAGAGGAGTCGTTTCGGAGACTTGCTTGCAATACGATTCAATCTGGTCGTCACTTAGTTTCAGTTCAGTCTTATAGGCAGGTGTGACGACGACGCCGGGTGCAACCACGTTCACGCGGATGTCTCGCCCTTTGAGATCCGATGCCCAGGTGCGCGCGAAGGAGCGTAAGGCCGCCTTTGTGGCCGCATAGACACCGAATGCCGGCGTACCTTGTATTGCTGCGATCGAGCCTGTTATCACGATGGCGCTGCCGGCCCGCATGAGCGGCAATGCGCTCTGCACGGTCAGCAAGGTGCCTTTCACGTTGATGCCGAAGTACTTGTCGAACTGTGCCTCGGTGATCTCGCCGAGAGGGACGAACTCGCCTCCACCCGCATTGGCAAAGAGAATGTCGATCCGTTGATGTTCCGCAGACACAGTGTCGATGATTGCCTTAAGGTCTGCCGCCGACGAAATGTCACCGCGAATCGCACGTGCCCCGTTCCCGATTTCAGATACTGCAGCGTCTAGTTCCGCCTGGCGTCTACCGGTAATAAACACTTTTGCACCTTCGCGAGCGAGACGCCTGGCCGTAGCGAGGCCAATTCCGGTGCTACCGCCGGTCACGAGCGCCACCTTTCCCGCGTGCCTGGTCGAATGGATGTTGTCATAGATAGAGGTTGTCATTTCAAGGCTCCTGGTTCACCTGCGTGGACGAATAACCTCACCTTAATTTAAACATTCATGAAGATAAATATGTATATTATGGTTTGTCTATCCACCCCAGTGGATAATTAGCGAGGCGGACCGACGGACCATTTGCAGGCAATCCGTATCTTTGTCCGCGTTGTTGAGACTGGAGGCTTCGGACGGGCAGCCCGTTCGCTGGATATCCCCAATGCCACGGCGAGCAAATGGGTCCAATCGCTGGAAGCGCATCTTGGCGTAAAACTGCTGGAGCGAAATACGCGCCGGGTCAGCGTGACGACAGATGGCGCGGCTTACTATGAGCGCACCCGGCAACTGCTCAGCGAGCTCGATGACATTGAGACCACGCTCGGCCGGGGACAGGCGAGCCCGCGTGGCGTGCTGAGAGTCGAGACTGGAGGGTCGACCGCAAGCGGCATCCTCATTCCTGCATTGCCAGCCTTTCTTGAGCGTTATCCGGATATACAGATTCAGCTCAGCGTCACTGACCGTACTGCGGATCTTGTCGCGGAAAACATAGACTGTGCAATTCGAAGTACCTCCGATGATCCGAATCTTGTGACGCATCCGATCGGGACGCTTGCGTGGACCACGTGTGCGAGTCCCGGTTATCTCGCGAAGTACGGCACGCCGAAACATCCGCAGGAAATCGTGGATAAGAACATGCCTGTCGTTGGATACTTTTCTGCCAGCACAGGTATGACGCAGCCCCTTACGTTTCGCCGCGACGAGGAGACCATCACGCTGGTTCGTGTACGCAATGATGTTCTTGTAGGCGAAAGCAATTCACACCTTGCAACTGCACTGGCTGGTTTGGGGATCGTCCACACATTAGACTTTATGGTTCGCCCGTTCATCGAGCAAAAGAGACTTATCCCCATTCTCGCGCGATGGCAACCGGACCCGCTCGAGGTCTATAT
>NZ_JAMFSB010000304.1 GCF_026225065.1 Paraburkholderia sp.
GACGGGCGCAAGCGACGCGCTCAAAGAACTGGCCGAGGCGTCGCCGGACCAGTCGCCGCATCGCGTCGACGAGCCCTATCGCCGCGCGCTGATCGGCATTTACACGCGCCTCGCGGCGAGCGCGCGCGTGCGGCTCGGCGAGGGCGCCGTGCCGTTGCGCAGCGCCGGCCGCGGTGCCGCGCCGGTGCGCGCGCAACCGTATGCCGACTCCGATGCCTTCGTGCAGGACCTGCACGTGCTGATCGATTCGCTCGCGGAGCACCACGGTGCGTCGCTGGCGAGCCCGCGTCTGTCGCCGCTCGCGCGCGCCGCCGAAGTCTTCGGCTTCCACCTTGCCAGCATCGACTTGCGGCAAAGCTCGGACATCCACGAAGCGGTGATCGCTGAATTGCTCAAATACGCTGGCGTGGAAGCCGACTACGCCGGTTTGTCCGAAGCCGACAAGCTGCGTGTGCTGCTGGCCGAACTCGCGCAGCCGCGCCTGTTGCGCTCACCGTATCTCGAGTACTCGGATCTGGTAAAAAGCGAACTGGGCGTGCTCGAAGCTGCCCGCGTGACGCGCGAGAAGTTCGGCGCGCGCGCCGTGCGCAACTACATCATTTCGCACACGGAAACCGTCAGCGATCTGGTGGAAGTGATGCTGCTGCAAAAGGAAACCGGCCTGCTGCAAGGGCTGCTCGGCAGCGCGCACGAGCCGGCCAAGGCCGCGCTGATGGTGATCCCGCTGTTCGAGACGATTCCCGACTTGCAAAACGCGCCGCATATCATGCGCGATCTGATCGCGCTGCCGGGCGTCGAGACGCTGATCGAACATCAGGGCGGCGAGCAGGAAGTCATGCTCGGCTATTCCGACAGTAACAAGGACGGTGGCTTTCTCACCTCCAACTGGGAGCTGTATCGCGCCGAACTCGCGCTGGTGTCGCTCTTCAACGAACGTGGCGTGACGCTGCGGCTGTTCCACGGCCGCGGAGGCACAGTCGGACGCGGCGGCGGCCCGACCTATCAGGCCATCCTGTCGCAACCGCCGGGCACGGTGGACGGCCAGATCCGCCTGACCGAACAGGGCGAAGTGATTGCCAGCAAGTTCGGCAACCCGGAAATCGGCCGGCGCAACCTCGAAACCGTGGTCGCCGCTACGCTCGAGGCATCGCTGCTGCCGCACGGCAACACGCCCGCGCAACTGCCGGCCTTCGAGGAGACCATGCAGCAACTGTCGGATGCCGCGATGGCGTCGTATCGCGCGCTGGTCTACGAAACGCCTGGTTTCAAGGAGTATTTCTTCGAATCGACGCCGATTGCGGAGATCGCCGAACTGAACATCGGCAGTCGTCCGGCCTCGCGCAAGCTGCAGGATCCGAAGCAGCGCAAGATCGAAGATCTGCGGGCAATTCCATGGGGGTTCTCATGGGGTCAATGCCGCCTGTTGCTGACGGGCTGGTATGGCTTCGGCAGCGCGGTAGCCGCCCATCTGGACAGCGCCCCCTCCGATGCCGAACGGGCACGCCGCCTCGGGCTGCTGAAGAAGATGCACAAGACGTGGCCATTCTTCGCGAATCTGTTGTCGAACATGGATATGGTGCTGGCAAAGACCGACCTCGCGGTTGCCTCGCGCTATGCCGCGCTGGTGAGCGACAAGAAGCTGCGCAAGCACGTGTTCGAGCGCATCGTCGCGGAATGGGAGCGTACCTCGAAGGTGCTCTCCGAGATCACCGGCAAGAGCGAACGGCTCGCGGATAACCCGCTGCTCGCGCGCTCGATCAAGAACCGCTTCCCGTACCTCGATCCACTCAATCACTTGCAGGTGGAGCTGCTCAAGCGCCACCGTTCGGGCGATTCGAATGCGCGGCTGCGGCGCGGGATTCACCTGACGATCAACGGGATTGCGGCGGGGCTGCGCAATACGGGTTGAGGTAGCGGCTTTTGGGTAAAATCAACAACACTCCCTTTGCCGACACGATGATCCCGCCGTCCCCTGCCGACCCGTCCCCGCCGCCGCTCGATGCGACGCCCGCACACGCGCTGGGCGACTTCATCCGCGCCCACCGCGAGCGGCTTTCGCCGCAGGCGGCAGGCCTGCCGCCCGGGCCGCGCCGTCGCACGCCAGGCCTGCGCCGTGAGGAAGTCGCGCAGTTGTGCGGGGTCAGTCCCACCTGGTACACGTGGATCGAGCAAGGACGGCCGGTTTCGGCGTCCGCCGAGGCGCTCGCGCGGATCGCCGTCGCGCTGCAACTGTCGCGCGCCGAGCGGGCCTATCTGTTCGAGCTGGCGGCACAACGCGACCCGGCGGAGCCCGACCCGGCCGCGACCGATGCCCCTGCAACGCTGATCGAAACCGTCCAGCTGGTGAACGCCCCGGCCTACGTGCTGGACCGGCAATGGAACGCGCTCGCGTGGAACGAGCGTGCGGCCGACCTGTTTGTGGGCTGGCTGGACGGCGTGCACGACCGCAATCTGCTGCGCTTCACGTTCACGGAACCGGCGGCGCGCGAGCTGATCGTCGATTGGGAGACGCGCGCCCGGAGGCTCGCCGCCGAATTTCGCGCCGACTCGATCCGTCATCTGGCGGACGCGCCCACGCACAGCCTGATCGACACACTGACGAGCACGAGCGACGCGTTCGCGCGCTTCTGGGCCTCGCAGGACGTGGGCGAGCGCGAAGGCGGCCGGCGCGAATTCAACCATCCGCGCGATGGACGAGTGGTGTACGACCAGATCACGTTCAAGCCGGCGCACCGGGAAGATCTGAAGCTGGTGGTGCTAGTACGGGAGTAGCGGCGCTGCCGGATGTTAAAATCGATGCCTTGTTCGTTTCGGCGACGCCTCTACTGCCGAAAGCTTTTTCACCGCACGTTCCTCACTGCCCAACACCATGACGTCCCAACTGCATAAAAAAGGCGAAGCCTGGTCGGCTCGCTTCTCCGAGCCGATGTCGGATCTCGTCAAACGCTACACGTCGTCGGTTTTCTTCGACAAGCGACTGGCGCTGGTCGATATCGAAGGCTCGCTCGCGCATGCTGCGATGCTGGCTGCGCAGAAGATCATCGGCGCGGACGACGTCGCGGCCATCCAGCGCGGCATGGCGCAGATCAAGGGCGAGATCGAACGCGGTGAGTTCGAGTGGCAACTCGACCTGGAAGACGTGCATCTGAACATCGAAGCGCGCCTGACGGCGCTGATCGGCGACGCGGGCAAGCGCCTGCATACGGGCCGCTCACGCAACGACCAGGTGGCGACGGACATCCGCTTGTGGCTACGCGGCGAAATCGACCGGATTGGCGGCCTGCTGAAGGATCTACGCGCGGCGCTGATCGACCTGGCAGAGCAAAACGCTGAAACGATCATGCCGGGCTTTACGCATTTGCAGGTCGCGCAGCCGGTGACGTTCGGCCATCACTTGCTGGCGTACGTGGAGATGTTCGCGCGCGACGCCGAGCGCATGCGCGACTGCCGCACGCGCGTGAACCGCTTGCCGCTGGGCGCGGCGGCACTCGCCGGCACGAGCTACCCGATCGACCGTCATGCGGTGGCGAAGACACTGGGTTTCGACGGCATTTGCGCGAACTCGCTGGACGCAGTATCGGATCGCGACTTTGCGATCGAGTTCACGGCAGCGGCGGCGCTGGTGATGACACACGTGTCGCGTCTCTCGGAAGAACTGGTGTTGTGGATGAGCCCGCGAGTGGGCTTTATCGATCTGGCGGACCGTTTTTGCACGGGCTCCTCGATCATGCCGCAGAAGAAGAACCCGGACGTGCCGGAGTTGGCTCGGGGCAAGACGGGTCGCGTGAATGGGCATTTGATGGCATTGCTGACGTTGATGAAGGGTCAGCCGCTGGCATATAACAAGGACAACCAGGAAGACAAGGAACCGCTGTTCGACACGGTGGATACGGTGGCGGATACGTTGCGGATTTTTGCCGAGATGGTGACGGGGATTACGGTGAAGCCGCAGGCTATGCGGGCTGCGGCGTTGCAAGGTTTTTCCACTGCTACGGATCTGGCTGATTATCTCGTCAAGCGTGGGTTGCCGTTCCGTGATGCGCATGAGGCGGTGGCCCATGCTGTGCGTGTTTGTGTCGATCGCAACTGCGATTTGGCGGATCTTTCTCTCGATGAGATGCGGGGTGAATTGCCCAATGTGGCTCACCTCATCGGTGAGGATGTATTTGAGTATTTGACGCTTGAGGGGTCTGTGGCTAGTCGGAATCATGCAGGCGGGACTGCGCCTGAGCAGGTTCGATTGGCTGTTTCTGCAGCGCGGGAAGCACTCAAGTAAGTGCTTGGGCTGGTTTTGCCTGCGGCGCCTCGGTTTGGCTGTTTTCCTTGCGGCGTTGGCCTTTCCTTGCTTTCTTAGTGGTCTAATAGTGATGCCCCTGTGCGGGGGGCCGCCCAGGCAAATCAAAACCCCGCCCTTTACGCAGCGCTAAGCAACGCTTCCAAAGAAGAGACCTCTTCTTGCCCGACCCGCGCGGCAAACGCCTGCCCAATCATAAGAAGACTAGGCTGCGAAGCATCAAGCCACTGCTGAGCCAAACCAGAGGCAAGCTCAGAAAGCGTGAGCGTGAGCATCCTTTCACGAGCCGTGCTGCAAGCCTCAACAATAGCCACAGGCGTAAGCCCATCGCGCCCAGCATCAATCAACTGCTGCGCAATCTCTGGCCCACTATCCCTTCCCATATAAAACACCAGCGAATCCGCATTCACCTGCTCGCGAATCGCCTCACTATCAGCCGCCCGGCTATGAGTAGCCAACGCCACGCTACGAGAAACACCGCGCAACGTCAAAGACCGCTTCAAAGCCGCCGCACTAGCCAGCGCAGCAGTAATCCCAGGCACCACCTCATACTCGATCCCCGCCGCCTCCAGCGCCCGCATCTCCTCATCGGCACGCCCAAACAACATCGGATCGCCGCCCTTCAGGCGAACCACAACCGCATGTTCCTGCGCCGCATCCACAATCTGCTTGTTGATGAACTGCTGCGCCGTCGACAGCTGTCCGCACCGCTTGCCCACCGCAATCTTGCGCGCATGCGGCGCGTACTCGAGCATCGCCGGTTCGACCAGCGCGTCGTGCAACACGACATCCGCCAGACCCAGCAGTCGCGCGCCCCGAACCGTGATGAGATCCGCTGCCCCTGGCCCTGCACCGATCAGATACACCTTACCCATTTGCCTCAACCTCATTCGTACGGTCCGTCCCAAACCCCTGGCCGCGAGCGCACGCCCGGCTAGCGCCCATTCAGACCTTCAAGCCCTTAAGCCGAAAACGCCCGGATCATCCCGGCCGCCACCGTGTGGTGCGTCGCCTCGTCAATCAGCACGAATGCCCCCGTGCCCTGATGCGAGTCATACACGTCGCACACCACCGGCTTTTGCAGCGTCAATGCCACCCGGCCAATGTCGTTCATCGTCAGATCGTGACGGTCCGTCGCGTGCGACAGCGTATGCACGTCCAGCACCTGCCTGATCGCACCAATCCGCGCGAATACGGTGTTCGTCGTCTGCTTCAACAGATACTTGCGCGGCGTCGACAAAGGCGTCTCGTCGAACCAGCACAGGTCGGCTTCCAGCTTCTTCGCCGGTTCCGGCGCCGCTTCGCGCAGCACGAACGTATCGCCGCGCGAGACATCCACGTCTTCCGCCAGGCGAATCGTCACCGTCTGGCCCGCGAACGCACGTTCCACCTGCGCCGTGCCGCCCGGCACCGGGGCGATGATTTCCGCCACCGTCGCTTCGCGGTTCGCCGGCAGCACCACAATCGTGTCGCCCACCTTCACTTCGCCCGCTTCGATACGCCCCATGTAGCCGCGGAAATCGTCGGCCTGGCTGCCGTCCTGGCGTGCCACCCATTGCACCGGGAAACGCAGCGCCTGGCCAGTCGGAATCTCTACCGGCAACGCTTCGAGCAGGTCCAGCAGCGGCTCGCCGCCGTACCACGGCATACGTTCGCTCAGCGTCACGATGTTGTCGCCCTTGAGCGCCGATACCGGCACGAAGCGCACATCGGCCAAGCCCAGTTGACGCGCCAGTTCGACATACGCATCGCGGATTTCGTTGAAGCGCGTCTCGCTGTAGTCGACCAGGTCCATCTTGTTGATCGCAACAATCGCATGCTGCAAACCAAGCAGTTTGACGATCGCGCTATGGCGCTTCGTTTGCGGCAGCAATTGCGCCACACCATCCACGAACGTCACGCGCGTGGCATCCACCAGGATGATCGCAGCATGCGCCGTCGATGCACCCGTGACCATGTTGCGCGTGTATTGCTCGTGGCCCGGTGTATCGGCAATGATGAACTTGCGCTTGGCCGTCGCGAAGTAGCGATACGCGACGTCGATCGTAATGCCCTGCTCGCGTTCGGCTTCAAGGCCGTCCGTCAGCAGAGACAGATCGATTTCGTCGCCTACGGTGCGCTTGTTTTTTGCGCGCGACAGTGCGGACAGCTGGTCCGAAAGCACCGCCTTGCTGTCGTAAAGCAGACGCCCGATCAGCGTGCTCTTGCCGTCGTCAACGCTACCCGCCGTGATAAAGCGCAGCACACCGAGGTCTTGCGGTTGATGAATATTCATGATGCCCCTGCTCTGTGTCGACCGGAGTTAGTGCAAACCACAAACTCCCGTCCCATGCCTAGAAATAACCTTGCTTCTTGCGCTGTTCCATCGCGGCTTCGGATACCTGATCATCCATCCGCGTCGCGCCGCGTTCCGTGATTTCGGTCACGGCCGTTTCGGCGATGATCTTCTCGAGATCGTCCGCGTCGCTTTCCACCGGGCAGGTGCAGCTAATGTCGCCCACGGTGCGGAAACGCACTTGCGCCAGTTCGCTGGTCTCGCCTTCACGCATCGGTGTGAGCGGCGTGACCGGCACCAGCAGCCCATTGCGGCGCACGATTTCGCGCTGATGCGCGTAGTAGATCGACGGCAGTTCAAGCTGTTCGCGGGCGATGTATTGCCACACGTCCAGTTCGGTCCAGTTCGAGATCGGGAACACGCGCAGGTGCTCGCCGTTGTGCAGACGCGCGTTGTAGATGCTCCACAGTTCCGGGCGCTGTGCCTTCGGATCCCATTGACCGAATTCGTCGCGGAACGAGAAGATCCGCTCTTTCGCGCGGGCCTTTTCTTCATCACGACGCGCGCCGCCGATCAGCGCCGTAAACTCATGTTCAGCAATTGTTTCCAGCAGCGTGACCGCTTGAGCGGCATTGCGCGAGTCCGTTTCGCGGCGCAGACGCACGGTGCCGCGCTTGATCGAATCTTCGACATGGCCAATCACCAGTTCCGCGCCAATCTGCTCGGCACGGTGGTCGCGGAAGTCGATCACTTCCTGATAGTTATGGCCCGTGTCGATATGCACGAGCGGGAACGGCAGCACGGTCTTGCGGTTCGCGCCGAGGCCGAACGCCTTCAGCGCCAGGTGCAGCACAACGACCGAGTCCTTGCCGCCCGAGAACAGCAGCGCAGGCTTGCTGCATTCGGCGACCAGTTCGCGCAGGATGTGAATCGATTCGGCTTCGAGCCAGTCGAGGTGATCCATCCGGGTTGCAGTGTCCGTATGCGGTACGTTAACAGTGGAATCGAGCGTAGTGCTCATGTTCGGGTCCTTCGTGAGTGGGTGTCGCCGGCGGCTGCCCGCGTCACGCAAATATTCATTCTATCGAGAATCGAAACCGGCTTCGGCGATCAGGCGGAGGCGTTTTCGCCGATGACAGCGATTGGGATCGTGGTGATATGCAGGCCGCATTCCTTCGTGTCGCGCGACTCCCACCACCAGCGCCCTGCCCGGCTATCCTCGCCGGGACGGATCGCCCGCGTGCACGGCTCGCAGCCGATGCTCGGATACCCGCGCGCATGCAGCGGATTGACAGGCACATCGAACGCCGTCAGGTATGCCCACACATCGGCCTCGGTCCAGTCCGTGAGCGGATTGAACTTGGCGATATTGCGCGCCGCGTCGTGCTCTTCCTCGTGCAGTTCGGCACGCGTCACCGATTGCTCGCGGCGCTGACCCGTCACCCAGGCGCTAACGTCCGACAGCGCGCGGTTCAGCGGCTCGACCTTGCGAATCTCGCAGCAGCGCTTGCGCAGATCGACGCTTTCGTAAAACGCGTTCAGGCCGTGCGAGGCGACGTATTCGTCGACCGCCGCCGTTTGCGGATGAAACTGCTCGATCTCGTAGCCATAGCGCGCGCGCACGCGGTCGAGCATCCCGACCGTTTCCGCGTGGAGACGGCCCGTGTTCAGCGAGAAGATACCGATCCTGACCTTGCGCGACAGGATGGCGTGGGTGAGCAGCATGTCTTCCGCCGCGAGGCTGCTCGCGAACTTCACCTTGTCGTGACGGGCCGCGATCGAATCGAGCAGCGCGTCGAGGCGCTCGATCTTCGCGGCCAGTTCCGGCCCGATAGCGGCAACTGCAGTGGCGACGGTAGTCATACCGAAGCCTTCTCCGCAGCGGCGGCGGTAGCGGCTTCGCGGCGGCGGAACAGCGGCGACGGGTTATCCACTGCACCCTGATACTGCACGGTAAATTCGTCGAAAGCTTTCAGCGCGTCATGCAGGTCCTTGTCGGCGCGCACGGCGTAAGCGTCGAAGCCGCAGCGGAACATGAACGTCAGTTGATCGCGCAGCACGTCGCCGATCGCACGAATCTCGCCCTTGTAACCATAACGCTCGCGCACGAGACGCCCAATGCTGTAACCGCGGCCGTCGCGGAACACCGGGAAGTCGACCGCGATCAGCGCGACCTTGTCGAAGTCGGCGACGATATCCGCCGGTTCGCTGTCCGCCGCAAGCCACACTGCGATTTCAGCGGCGCTACGCGAAGCCGTCAGCGCATCGCGCTCAGCCTGCCACAGCGCCAACGGCACAATGATCTTGCCGGCCGGCAGCGCGTCTACTGCGGGCAATGCGCCGTCTTCCGCTGCACGCACGACCGTCCAGTCATCGCTCACGATCGTGCGGTTCTTGATGATAGAAGCCATCTGTTCGATATCCTTTGTCGCGGTTACGCGTGAGCCGGTTGACGCGAGGCGTACACGCGTTCCTTGAACGGGGTGATGCCGATCCGGTTATACGTCTCGATGAAGCGCTCGCCTTCAATGCGATGCTCCACGAACGTATCGATCACCTTCGACATCACGTCCGGCATCTCTTCCGCTGCGAACGACGGGCCGATCACGCGGCCGACATGCGCGCCAGTCGCTCCCGTTCCCTGCTCGCCGCCAAGCGTCACCTGATACCACTCCGAGCCGTCCTTATCGACGCCCAGAATGCCGATGTTGCCGATGTGATGGTGGCCGCAGGCGTTGATACAGCCCGAAATGTTCAGCGACACGTCGCCGAGGTCATACACGTAATCCAGATCGTTGAAGCGTTCCTGAATCGCCAAAGCAATCGGAATCGACTTCGCATTCGCCAGCGAGCAGAAATCGCCGCCCGGGCACGCGATGATGTCGGTGAGCAACCCGATATTTGCCGTCGCAAAGCCTTGCGCCTTGGCTTTTTCCCACAGGTCGAACAGGTCGCGCTTCTGCACGTTCGCCAGAATCAGGTTCTGTTCGTGCGACACGCGGATTTCGCCGAGCGAGTACTGGTCGGCCCAGTCGGCCACGGCTTCCATCTGCACGTCCGTCGCGTCGCCAGGGGCGATCGTGGTCGGCTTCAACGACAACGTCACCGAAGCATAACCCGCCACTTTGTGGGGGCGCACATTGCGCTCGACCCAGCGGGCGAAGCCGCGATTTTCCAGCAGATGCTTTTCGAACGAAGCGTCCGTATCCGGCAGCTTTTCGTACTGCGGCGGCGCGAAACCTTGCGAAACACGGTCGACTTCGGCCTGCGTGAGCGTCGACGGACCGTCCTTCAGGTGCTGCCATTCCTCTTCGACCTGCGTCGAGAACTTCTCCGGGCTCAAGGCCTTGACGAGGATCTTGATGCGGGCCTTGTACAGGTTGTCGCGGCGGCCGTAGCGGTTGTATACGCGCAGCACGGCTTCGGCATAGGTCAACAGATGCTGCCACGGCAGGTCGCGGCGGATGATCGCGCCGACGATCGGTGTACGGCCCATGCCGCCGCCGGCCAGGATGTCGACCACCAGCTCGCCCTGCTCATTCTTCTTCAGATACACGCCCAGATCGTGGATCTGCACGGCGGCCCGGTCTTCCTTCGAACCGGAGACGGCGATCTTGAACTTGCGCGGCAGCCAGGCGAATTCGGGGTGGAACGTCGACCATTGACGCAGAATTTCGGCCCACGGACGCGGATCGACCACTTCGTCAGGCGCGACGCCAGCGAACTGGTCGGCCGTGATGTTGCGGATACAGTTGCCCGAGGTCTGAATGCCGTGCATCTGCACGGCCGCGAGCTTGCGCAGGATTTCCGGCGTTTCTTCGAGCTGGATCCAGTTGTACTGGATGTTCGAGCGCGTCGAAAAGTGGCCGTAACCGCGGTCATGTTCACGCGCGATGGTGGCCAGCACGCGCATCTGGTCGCTGCGCAGGTTGCCGTAAGGAATGGCGATGCGGTGCATGTACGCGTGACGCTGCATATACAGGCCGTTCTGCAGGCGCAGCGGACGGAACTCCTCTTCGCTCAATTCGCCCGACAAGCGGCGGCGAACCTGGTCGGCGTACTGCGCGACCCGTTCATCGACGATGGTCTGGTCGTACTGATCGTATTGGTACATTCGGGGACCCCAGTTTGCGTTACACGCCGCGCTCCGGTTGCGCCGCGCAAAGATCTCAGCCTTTGCCAGTAAGGTTGAGCGGACCTTCCAGACCCCCGCTCATTTGCTAATGACAAAAACAGATATCCATATTGAAAAAGATGGGGA
Organism: Paraburkholderia sp.; assembly: GCF_026225065.1. Taxonomy (GTDB): domain Bacteria; phylum Pseudomonadota; class Gammaproteobacteria; order Burkholderiales; family Burkholderiaceae; genus Paraburkholderia. The sequence goes on from NZ_JAMFSB010000304.1 coordinate 10,831, forward strand.
AATAGTAATAAACTCCCCATATACTTCAAACGACTAAAAAATTCTTTTGATATGCATAGAGGTTATATATGAACCTGCACCAGTTCCGCTTCGTGCGTGAGGCCGTGCGGCAGAACTTCAACCTCACCCTAGCGGCCAAGGCACTGTATACGAGCCAGCCTGGCGTCTCGAAGGCGATCATCGAGCTGGAAGACGAGCTGGGCGTCGAAATCTTCACCCGGCACGGCAAACGCGTCCGCTCGTTGACCGAGCCGGGGCGCATTATCCTCGCTTCCGTCGAAAAGATCCTGCAGGAGGTCGAGAGCCTGAAGCGCGTCGGTAAAGATTACGCAGCGCAGGATCAGGGCAACCTCGTCATCGCAGCCACCCACACGCAAGCACGCTACTCACTTCCGGCCGCTATCGCAGAATTCAAGAAGCGCTTCCCAAAAGTTCACCTTTCGATTCTGCAAGGCAGCCCGACACAGGTCGCCGAGATGGTGATTCACGACCAGGCGGATCTGGCGATCGCCACCGAAGCGATCGCTAACTATAAGGAGCTGGTCTCGCTGCCGTGCTTCCAGTGGCACCACATTGCCGTGATGCAGCCGGACCATCCGTTGCTCGACCGCAAGCTGCTGTCGCTCGACGATCTGAGCCAATTCCCGCTGATTACGTATGACAACGCGTTCGCCGGCCGTACCAAGATCAACGAGGCGTTCCGCTTGCGCGGGTTGTCGCCGGACATCGTGCTCGAGGCGATCGACGCCGACGTGATCAAAACTTACGTCGAACTGGGGCTGGGCGTGGGCATCATGGCCGATATCGCCTTTAACGCCGAGCGCGACCGCCATCTGCGGGCAATGCCGGTCGGCCATCTGTTCGGCAGCAACGTGACGCGGCTCGCGCTTAAAAACGGAGCGTATCTGCGCAGCTATGTGTATACGCTCGTCGAACTGCTGTCGCCGAGCATGAACCGCAAGCTCATCGAACAGGCGCTCAAGGGCGAACACGAATCGTACGAGCTGTGATTCAATTCACCGTTTTGCACTGCCCTCTTCCTGCTTTCCTTCCCGTTTACCGTTTCGGAGACTTCCGATGACGTCGTATAAAAAGACCCTGCGCGGCATCGCCGTGTTCGGGGCACTCGTTGCGGCAACGGCCGCGCACGCCGACCTGAAAGTCGGTATCGATCTGTCGAGCACCGGCCCCGCGGCCGTGATCGGCATTACCAGCAAGAACGCGATGCTGATGTGGCCAGACACGATCGCCGGCCAGAAAGCCGACTACATCATTCTGGACGACGGCTCCGATCCGGGCGCCGCGGTACGCAACATCCACAAACTGATCAACGAGGACCACGTCGACGTGATCGTCGGGCCGAATATCACGCCGGCTGCGATCGCCGCGTTGGATCCGGTCGCGGAAAGCCAGACGCCGATGATCACGCTGGTCGGCTCGGCGAGCGTGGTCGAGCCACAGGAAGGCAAGCGCGTGTGGGCCTTCAAGATGGCGCAGACCGATAGCGCGATGGCCGATGTGATGACGCGCTACATGTCGAACCATAACGTCAAGACGGTGGGGTTTATCGGCTTCGCCGACGGCTACGGCGAAAGCTGGCTCAACGAGTTTTCGAAGTTCGCGGCGCTTCGGCATATCCAACTGGTTGCGACCGAACGCTTTAACCGCACCGATGCGAGCGTAACGGGGCAGGTGCTGAAGGTGATGGCGGCGCGTCCCGATGCGATCCTGATCGCGGGTGCCGGCACGCCGACGGTGTTGCCGCAGCGCACACTGATCGAACGCGGCTTCAAGGGCGCGATTTATCAGACGCACGGGATTGCGACGCCGGAGTTCATCAAGCTCGGCGGCAAGGATGTCGAAGGCACGCTATTCCCGACGCAACCGGTCGTGGTGGCGCGCACGCTGCCCGCGGATCATCCGGCGAAGAAGGCGGCGCTGGCGTTCGTGAATGCGTATGAGGCGAAGTACGGTCCGGGCTCGGTCACGCAGTTCGCGGGCGATGCGGCGGGGGTTTATCCGCGACTGCAGGACGCGGTGACGCGAGCGCTGAAGACGGCGCAACCGGGCACGCAGGCGTTCCGTGTCGCGCTGCGCGATGAGCTGGAACATGCGCACGAATTGGTCGTACCGAACGGCGTGGTCAACAGCAGCGCGAAGGATCACGTCGGGCTCGATCAGCGCGCCAGCGTGATGGGCATCATTAAGGACGGGAAGTTCGTTTATCTGAGTCAGTGAGCCTGGCGGGCCGGGAATCCGGCCCATGCCGCCAAGCTTGGACTGCCCGGAATCCACCGGCACCCACCCCTGGGCCTTGCGTCACGCGCGTCACCCCGCGCTAGTCTGTTATCCGCCTTGCGGCGCATCAGCCCGCAACATCTCTGCGCCGTCCCCTGTTTCCCGCGCCGCCTTTCTTTCCGAAAGGCGCACGCATCCACTCGCCCTCCGCCGCCGCCCATCCAGGGAAAACCACAACCCCAGCGGCCACGCTTTCCTTTGACTCTCTTTCGATTCGAAACTATTATCTTTCGAAACAAAAGCGTTTTCTTTCGAAGAGCGGAGACATGCTGGCTAACAAGAGTTCCCTGAAGCGGCGCCTGCAGATCGTCGAAATGGTCCGCAAGCGCGGCGAGGTATCGGTCGAGGAGCTCAGCCAGGCTTTCGACGTGTCGAGCGTGACCATCCGTACCGATCTGACCTACCTCGAACAGCAGCGCTACCTGGTGCGCTCGTTCGGCAAGGCGCGCTATCTGGCGCAACGCCCCGGTGAACGTGTGTTGATGCCGTTGTCGGACGGCGCTACGCGCAAGGCCGCAGAAATGGCAATTGCGCGTTTCGCAGCCGAATCCGTGGACGACCACGAATCGCTGATGCTCGGCGCTGGCGAAATCGTCCATAAGGTGCTGCCGCTGCTGTCCGATTGCTCGAACCTGTCGCTGCTGCTAAACGACATCGCCATGGCCCAGACGGCCCAGCGCTTCGTGCACGGCGAGTTGCAGCTCACCGGTGGTCATCTCATCGAGGAGGGCACCACCTTGACCGGACCTGAAGCGGAGCGCTCCGTCACCACGCGCTCGCTCGACCTCTGCATTCTCGAAGCGTCAGGTCTGGACCGCGACGGCAATCTGCTGTGCGTCGACCCGAGCCTCGCGCGGGTGTTTCATGCTGCCACCCAGAGCGCCGCCCGCACCGTCGTCGTCGCGTATCAGCCGCAACTGTCCGAGCGCGACGGCCATGTGTTTTGCAACCTCAGCGATATCGGCGGACTGGTGATCGACGATGGCATCGATCCGCCCACGATGGACCTGTTTCCACGCAAGCAGCTTGAACTACACCGACGCGAAAACGGAATTCTCGAGTTCCGGCGAGCCACGCGCTAACGGTCCATTCGAGGAAATTCAAGGAAGAGACGCCATGAACCACAGATTTCAAACGAAAACACGCCATGCCTGATTCGAGATCTCACAGCACCGGCAAGACCGGCTACATCCTGACGATGGGCGAGATCCTCGTCGAAATCATGGCGACCGAGCGCGGCCAGTCGTTCCGCAAACCGGGCACGCTGATCGGCCCATATGCAAGCGGCGCGCCGGCGATCTTCATCGATCAGGTGGCGCGCCTGGGCAGCCGCTGCGCGATGATCGGCTGCGTCGGCGACGACGACTTCGGCACGCTCAACGTCGAGCGCTTGCGCTCCGATGGCGTGGACGTCTCGGGTATCGCCGTCATCAAGGGGCAGAC
>NZ_JAMFSB010000305.1 GCF_026225065.1 Paraburkholderia sp.
CCGAGCGCGGCGCGAATGGCGAAGTCGTCAGCGAGCAGGTGCTCGACTCCGCCGCGGAGCTTGCGGCATGCCTGATCGAGCGGTTCGGCTTTATGCCCGGCGAGATCGATGCGCCGCGGCTTTTCGAGCGGGTGCGGGAGCAATAGCGCGACACCGGCGCGTCTTTGCAGGATCAATCCTGGAGCCTGATGCAATGGTCATGCGACTGCTGGTTCAAATGGTGGCTTCGTCCGTCGTCATGGCGGGGTTGCTGTTCGGCGCGGCAGGCACGTTGCATTGGGCGGGCGCGTGGTGGTTTCTGCTCGAATGGGCGGTGCTCGGGACGTGGATCGGCCTGTGGCTCGCCCAGCATGATCCGGAATTGCTGGCCGAGCGGCTCAAGCCGATCGTGCAGCAGCAACAGAGTCGCTGGGACCGCGTCTTCATGGCGTGCACCGGCGCGGTCTGGGTCGGCTGGATGATCCTGATTGGGCTCGACGCCGGGCGTTTCCACTGGTCGACTGTGCCGGGCTGGCTGAGCGTGCTCGGCGCGCTCGGGATATTTCTCTGCCTCTACGGCTGCCGTTATGTGTTCCGCGCCAACAGCTTCGCGGCGCCGGTCGTCAAGATTCAGTCCGATCGCGGCCACACGGTCAGCGATACCGGGCCCTATGCCTACGTCCGGCATCCGATGTACGCGGTGGCGCTGCTGTTTCTGGCCGGGACACCGCTGCTGCTCGGATCGTGGTGGGGGCTCCTCTGCGTGCCGCTGCTGATTGCCGGTATCGGTTATCGCGCCGTGCGGGAGGAGCGCATGCTCGCCGAGCAACTCGAAGGCTATGCCGACTATGCCGCGCGCGTGCGCTATCGGTTCGTCCCATATATCTGGTAGCCGGCACCCGGTTCACACCTCCAGTCTCACATCTGCCGGCCCGGTCTCCTGCTGCGGGCCAGCTCGGCGCATCCGTGCACCAGCACGGTACATCGTGCGCCATCAGTGGAACCTGTCTAGACAAAATGCACCGCGACGGCGCGTCAGTCAGATGTTTTTCGACCTCTTCAAGCTTTCAGATTTTCGTCAATAGCCTTGTTTTATAGGGCTTACCCGAAGGTTTGAGGAAAATTTCATGATTCCGCTTGCGACGATTTTTTTACTCATGCAGACTTGTCTAGTCAATTCAGCCGAGTGAGTGGATCGCTCGGCTAGCTGGATGGTGTTCCCTCAATCAAAGGAGTTTCGACGTGAAGGTAAAGCGCACTACGTTGGCTAAAGCATTGATTGGCGCCGTCCTCGGCGCAATGACCATTCTCGCGGCGCCCGTGCAGGCGAAGGAATGGAAATCGGTGACCATCGCACTGGAAGGCAGCTATGCACCGTGGAATCTGACGCTCCCCGGTGGCAAGCTGGGCGGCTTCGAGCCCGAACTGGTCGCGAACCTGTGCGCGCGCATCCAGTTGCAATGCAACCTGGTCGCGCAGGACTGGGACGGCATGATTCCGGGCCTGCAGGCGGGCAAGTTCGATGTGTTGATGGATGCCATCTCGATCACACCGGAACGCGAGAAGATCATCGCGTTCTCGCGTCCTTATGCGGCCACGCCGGCCACCTTTGCCGTGACCGATACCAAGCTGTTGCCGAAGGCCGGCCCGACCAGCGCCGTGCTCAAGCTGACGGGCGACCCGAAGACCGACCAGCCGACCGTCGACGCGTTGCGTAAGGAGTTGAAGGGCAAGACCATCGGCATCCAGTCCGGCACGGTCTATACCAAGTTCATCAACGACGGCTTCAAGGACGTGGCCACGATCCGCGTCTACAAGACCTCGCCGGAGCGCGACCTCGATCTGGCAAACGGCCGTATCGACGCTTCGTTCGACGACGTGACCTACTACGCCGGCAATATCGACAAGAAAGAAACTGCGTCGATCGTGATGGCTGGACCGAAGATCGGCGGCCCGATCTGGGGTCCCGGCGAAGGCCTCGCGTTCCGCAAGCAGGACGCCGACTTGAGTGCGAAATTCGACACCGCAATCGCCGCTGCACTCGCCGACGGCACCGTGAAGAAGCTCTCCGTGAAGTGGTTCAAGACCGACGTCACGCCTTGAGCGGCGACTGCGCGAGCGCGGCGATGCCGCCTCGCGGATGAAGCCGTGGCTGTGTGCCTGCACGTGCCGTGAAGTTGGCACGTGTAGCGTGACTGATTCAACGGATAGGACGAGGAGTAGGGTATGACTCTGATCGGGATGCTCGGCTTCGGGCCGGATGGCTGGGGTGGCGTCGTGCTGCTGGCGGCCTTGATGACCGTCGCGCTGACCCTTGCGGCACTCGCTGTCGGCGCGGTGTTTGGCGCACTGGTGGCGGCGGCCAAGCTGTCGCGTTTTCGCAGCTTGCGCATCATCGGTGATTTCTACACGACGGTGTTTCGCGGCGTGCCCGAGTTGCTCGTGATCTATCTGTTCTATTTCGGCGGTTCGACGCTGGTGACGACCATCGGCCAGTGGTTCGGCGCCGACGGCTTCGTCGGCGTGCCGCCCTTCGTCATTGGCGCGCTCGCGGTGGGGATGATTTCCGGCGCGTATCAGGCTGAGGTTTACCGCGCGGCGGTGCTGGCGGTCTCACGTGGCGAGCTTGAGGCGGCGCGTTCGATCGGCATGTCCACGCTGACGATGGCGCGTCGCATTCTGATCCCGCAGGTGTTGCGCTTCGCATTGCCAGGCATCGGCAATGTGTGGCAACTGAGCTTGAAGGATTCCGCGCTTATCTCGGTCACCGGGCTTGCCGAACTGTTGCGCGCAAGCCAGATAGCGGCGGGCTCGACCCATCAGTATTTCACCTTCTTCGTCGTGGGCGGCGCGTTGTATCTGCTGATGACGAGCATCTCCAACCGGATCTTCAATCACGCGGAAGCACGCGTGGCCGGGTCCTTCCGCCGCAATTTCGCGCGCAACTGACGAGGCGCCGGGTCATCATGCATATCGACTTCGCTTTCCTGCTCGACACGTTGCGCCAGTTGTTCGCCGCGGTGCCGACTACGCTCGGGTTGTTCTTTTCTTCGCTGGTGCTGGGCGGTCTGCTGTCGCTCGTGATCGTCACGATGCGCGTGTCGCCACACTGGCTGCCGAACCGTTTCGCGCGCGCTTACATCCTCGTGTTTCGCGGCTCGCCGCTCCTGATCCAGATGTTCCTCGTGTACTACGGGCTTGGCCAGTTCGGCGTGATCCGCGAGAGCTTCCTGTGGCCCGTGCTGCGCGAACCGTATATGTGTGCGGTGCTGTCACTGGCATTGTGTACGGCTGGCTACACCGCCGAGATTATCCGTGGCGGCCTGATGGCTGTGCCGGTCGGACAGATCGAAGCGGGTTATGCGATCGGCCTGTCGGGCTTCGCATTGCTGCGCCGGGTGATCGGCCCGATTGCGTTGCGGCAGTGTCTGCCAGCGTATTCGACCGAGGCGGTGCTGCTCGTCAAATCGACGGCGCTCGCGAGTCTCGTCACCGTGTGGGAAGTGACCGGCGTCGCACAGCAGATCATCCAGCAGACCTATCGGACTACTGAGGTGTTTATCTGCGCCGCGTTGATCTATCTGTTCCTGAATTTCATCATTGTGCGCCTGCTGGGGCTGCTCGAAGTGCGGCTGTCGCGCCATCTGCGCGCGGCGCCCGCTCAGGCAGCAACGCGCCCGGTTCCCGTCGCCACCGAAGCACGCCAAACCCCTCGGGCGGCGCCTTGAACGGCCACTCGTCCTGGATAGTCTGGAGAATTGTATGAACGCTACGGCACCCGTTGCATTGTCGGTCAAGAACATTCACAAGTCGTTCGGCGAGCATCACGTTCTGAAGGGCATCTCGCTCGACGCGCACGAAGGCGACGTGGTGTCGATCCTTGGCGCCAGCGGCTCCGGCAAGAGCACTTTCCTGCGCTGCCTGAACCTGCTGGAGACACCGGACGACGGTTCGGTCGCGCTGGCCGGTGAAGAACTGAAAATGAAGCGCCGCGGTGACGGCAAGCTGCAACCAGGCGACCGTCGCCAGGTGGACCGCATCCGTTCGCAACTTGGCATGGTGTTCCAGAATTTCAACCTCTGGTCGCATATGACGGTCCTCGACAACCTGATCGAAGGTCCGATGCGCGTGCAAAAGCGCAGCCGCGCTGAGGCCGTCGAAGAGGCCGAAGCGCTGCTCGCCAAGGTCGGTCTGGCGGAAAAGCGCGGCCACTATCCGGCGCACCTGTCCGGCGGCCAGCAGCAGCGCGTGGCGATCGCCCGGGCGCTGGCCATGCATCCGAAGGTCATGCTGTTCGACGAGCCGACTTCGGCGCTCGATCCGGAACTGGTTGGCGAAGTCTTGCGAGTGATGCGCTCGCTGGCGGAAGAAGGGCGCACGATGCTGGTGGTCACGCACGAGATGGGTTTTGCCCGCCATGTGTCGAACCGCGTGATGTTCCTGCATCAGGGCGAAGTCGAAGCAGACGGCACGCCCGACGAAGTGTTCGGCGATCTCAAGTCCGATCGCTTCAGGCAATTCGTCTCGAGCCACCACCACCGCACCACGAACTGAGCATCGTCATGGCCGTTATCCGTTCCGATCGTCCTCTGGACTGGCGTCAGATCGCGGCGGTCGCCGCGGGCGAGCCGCTTGAGCTTTCCGCCGATGCGCGGGCACGCATTTCAGCGGCCCACGTGCTTGTCGAACAGATCGTCGAACGCGGGATTCGCGCCTATGGCGTGAACACCGGCGTGGGCGCACTGTGCGACGTAATCGTTTCGCCATCCGAACAACGCACCCTGTCGCGCAACATCCTGATGAGTCATGCCGTGGGTGTCGGCATGCCGCTCGGCGCCGCGGAAACGCGGGCGATTATCGCTGCGGCCGTCAACAACTTTGCTCACGGACATTCGGGTATCCGGCTTGCCGTCGCAGAACGGCTGGTGACGCTGCTCGACGCCGGTTGCCTGCCCGAGGTGCCGGCGTTCGGCTCGGTCGGCTATCTGAGCCATATGGCGCATATCGCGTTGGTGTGCATCGGCGAGGGCCATGCGCACTATCGCGGCGAGCGTCTTGGCGGGCGCGAAGCGCTACAGCGGCTCGGACTCGAACCGCTCGTGCTCGACGCGAAAGAGGGGCTCAGCCTGGTCAACGGCACGCCCTGCGTGACGGGGCTTGCGGCGCTGGCGCTGGCGCGCGCCGGGCGATTGCTCGACTGGACCGACGTGGTCGCTGCAATGAGCTTCGAAAACCTGCGCGGCCAACTGGTTGCATTCGATGCCGAATCGCTGGCGTTGAGGATATCGCCGGGCCTGAGTCTGGTCGGCGAAAGAATGCGCGGCGCGCTTGCCGATAGCGGCATACTCGCAGCGGCGATCGGGCGGCGCACCCAGGACCCGCTCAGCATGCGCACCATTCCGCATGTGCACGGCGCGGCCCGCGACGTGCTCAGCGTAACGGCAGAAGTCGTCAATCGCGAACTCGCGTCGATTACCGACAATCCGATCGTCACTGGTACCCCCGAGGCGCCGCGCGTCTATTCGCAGGCCCATGCGGTGGGCGCTTCGATTGCGCTGGCGATGGA
>NZ_JAMFSB010000306.1 GCF_026225065.1 Paraburkholderia sp.
AAAGCGAAAAGGCCGAACGCCGATTCGCCGAAAATGGCAAGCGTACCGGAACGCGCCGTCGCTGTGGAGAGCGCTCTGCGATGGTTTATAGTAACGGCCGCCTGTCAACCACCGCTTTCAACACCACCTGATCCGATGACTTCGAACGACGCCGCCCACAGTCCGCTTTACCTCTCGCTGCTTGCGGAAACCGCGAAAATCGGCTGGCCGGAGCTCGAACGCTTCTTTGCACGTGGCATCCTGCTGCACGTCGCGCGCGACATCGATCTGGTCAGTGTCGCAGAAGCGATCGCCAGCGACGATACAGCCCAGGTGACGCAGTGGCTCTCGGCAGGCCTCGTCGAGCGCATGCCGAGCGAAACCGCCGCGGATTTCGCCGCGCGCGATCCAAACCTTTGGGCGGTGGTGGTCTCGCCGTGGGTTTGTGTGCAGGAACGTGGTTGAATCAAGTCTGGCGCTGTCTACGGAGCGGTGACAAATCCTCTGCGTAACTGTCCGCGCATTCCAGTTACCGCTTGAAACAAGCGCATACATATCAAGCACACGCCGCACCCTAGAATGGTTGCAGCCCGCGCTCTCCGCGCGAACAGTCTGCGCGGGTCAGAAGCGCCGGCGTGCCCGCGCCGGTGCTTCGCCTTTATTGCGACGGCTGCGCGGGTCGCGCCGTATCTGGCGTGTCCAGCATGGAAGGCGGCCGGTCGTCGGTCGGCACGCCGTGATAATCAGCCGGGTCCTTCGGGGGCGAACCGTGGTGGGCAGACGCGGGATCATTCGAGCAGCCCGCCAGGACCACTGCAGCAAATACAATCAAAAGGGCGCGATTCATAGACTCTCTAAAGGAAACATAACAGCGCAAGTGCGCCGAGAGTCTACCTGCAAAGTCTTTTTGCGGCAGTGACCGCCATCGGCCATCACTACGCCACGTGCCCATGCGTACGGCATATGCCGTTTTTTGCCTTCTGACCTACTATGTACACATGGCTGCAATAGACGAAGGAGGCTGCCATGGACGCTGAATCGATCGCGGGTTTCATCGGGCTCGGGGTGGGCCTGGTGGTCCTGATAGGTTTGTCGATTTTCGAATCGCGGACCTACCGGCGTGAGCACAACGGTGAAGGAATGATGCATCACTGGCTGTCCGAGCATCACGTGCTCAACTGGACGCGCCGCAGACACTGACCCGGCGCCGACACCCCGCTGACTCGGAGTGCGCTCGCGGCCGCTCAGTTTTGCGGCCGCGCGTGCGCTACGCAGGGTCAGCACGACCCGTTTTGCCGCGCGGTAGCGAAGCCCCGCGGCATGGGAGACTATTGCGCTGTCCGCGACGCCGCAGCGCTATACCCCCGCCTTGGCCAGCACCACAATCGACACCCCTAACGCCTCGCGCTGCGGATCCTCGTTGCGATACGAATGCGGCACGTGGCCAGGAAACGCGAGCACATCGCCCGTTTCGAGTCCGTGCCGTTCACCCGCCACAAAAATCGCGACCCGCCCCTCCATGCAGGTGAAATACTCACGCGTGCCGGGCAAATGCGGCGTGCCACGCATATAGGCGCCGGGCGCAAACGCCATAGTCTCGAGAATGCCATCCGGCACCGGTTCCGGGACCAACGGACGGATCGTCAAACCATTGCCGCGATTTTGCGCGGAGATATCGTCGACCGACCATTTGCGAACCTTGGCGCGCGGCGAGGCAAGCAATTCATCGAGCGGTGCGCCAAGCGCACTGGCCACCTTCATCAGCACCGCCAGGGACGGATTGCCTTCGCCCGATTCCAGATTGGCGACCGTCGAGCGCGGCACGCCCGACGACTTCGCCAGCCCCTCCTGCGTCAGCGCGCGCGCATGACGCAACGCCACCAGGTTGCGGGCCAGATGCTGGGCCGCGTTCGACCTGTCTGGCCTGCTCTCGGGAGCGGGTTCATAAGCAGTCTCGTCCATCGTATCGACTTTCTGACAAGGAATTGGACATCGCACTCGGCCGTGCGCCGTGGGGTTCCTATTATCGGGCCATCGAGACGGCGCGGGTGAAGCGATCGTCTCGCCCTGAACCGGAGAACTCACATGATCCACACGCCCCACAATCTGCAAGGCATCCGTGTCGCATTGACCGGCGGGACCTCGGGGCTCGGCCTCGCTTTAATGGACGAACTGGTGACGCGCGGCGCGCGCGTCGCTTTCGTCGCACGCGATCAACGGCGTGTGGCCGCGGTGGCCGCGGCGCGTCCGAAGGTGGCCGGCATCGTCGGCGATGTGTCGAACAAGGATGACATCTATCCGCTCGCGATGCAGATCAGCGGCCTGCTCGGCGGCGTCGACGTGCTGGTGAACAATGCATCCGCGCTCGGGCCAGTGCCGCTCGCGCTGCTCGCCGATACGGAGTGCGAAGATTTCGAAACAGCGCTGGCGACCAATCTGCTCGGGCCGTTCCGACTTACGCGCGCACTACTTGGCTCGCTCTCCGCCGCCGCACGCGAACGAGGTGGCGCCGTCGTGCTGAACGTCTCGAGCGATGCGGCAATCGAGCCGTATCCGGGCTGGGGCGCGTACGGTGCGAGCAAGTCCGGCCTGCGTCATCTGAGCCGCATCTGGGACAAGGAACTGGCCTCGCAGAGAGTGCGCGTGCTATCGCTCGATCCTGGCGATATGGACACACCGCTGCATGCTCTCGCCGCGTCTGGCGACGACCCCACGACCCTGAAGCGCCCGGCTGATGCCGCCCGCGAGTTCGCCGACGCAATCGAAGCGGCGTTGCACGCGCTGCGAGATCAAGCCCACCTTGAAGGAGTACGAGCATGACGATGCGCGCCGCCACGCTGCCTGTTCAACGGCCTCACGATGCACGCCTGCTAGTAGTCGACCGGCACGGGCATATCGAGCATCGCCCGCGTCACGCATTCGTGGAGTTGCTGCGCCCGGGCGATTGCGTAATCGCGAACGATGCTGCAACGCTACCCGCCAGTCTGCACGGCATCCACCGACGCAGCGATGCTGTGATCGAAATTCGCCTCGCGGGACGTCAGTCGCTCGATCCACAAGACGTCAAACGGTTTAAAGCCGTGGTGTTCGGGGCCGGTGACTTCCACACGCCGACCGAAGCGCGTGCTGCCCCGCCACGGCTCGCGCCCGGTGACCGGGTGAGCTTCGGCAAGCTCGAGGCGACCATCGTACGCATGCTCGATCATCCGCGTTTCGTGGAGTTGCAGTTTCATGCGGATGCGGCGCGCATTTGGGAAATGCTCGCGCAACAAGGCAAGCCGGTGCAGTACGCCCATCTGCACGAGGCGTTGGCGTTATGGGATGTGTGGACGCCGATCGCCGCCCAACCGGTGGCGTTCGAACCGCCCTCTGCGGGCTTCGTGCTCGACTGGCGCAGCATCGATGCGCTGCAGGCGCGCAGCATTCCCTTTGCAACGCTGACGCACGCAGCAGGCCTCTCATCCACCGGCGACGCGGTGCTCGACCGGCGCTTGCCGTTCGACGAGCCCTATCGCATTCCCGCTGCCACCGCTGCGCTGATCGCCGCGACCCGCGCGCGGCAGGGACGCGTCGTCGCTATCGGCACGACGGTTGTGCGGGCGCTGGAACACGCCGCAAGCGGCAATGGCGTCGTGCATGCGGGCGACGGCGTCGCCACACAACGGATCGGGCCGCAAACGCAGTTGCGTGCGGTGGATGTGATCGTCTCCGGTACGCATGAGCCGGACACCAGCCACTACGCTTTGCTGCGCGCCTTCACCGATACCTTGACCCTGCAGGGCGTGACCGATGAGTTGGAGGCGCATCGCTATCGCACGCATGAGTTTGGCGATTCGGTGTGGATCGAGCGACGTGCCTGCGTCGTGCAAGGGGCGCGGACCAGCCCGCTCGATCCGCGCGAACGGGAGCGCTGCCCGACGCTGGGCATAGGCCTTGCTGACTCGCACCGCAAGGACAGCGCGATGCCGGCGGTCCCGTCAAGCCGGCCCCACCGTGCCGGACCTACCCTACGCAAAGTACCCACCGTATCAGACGAACTGACGCCAGTCGCGCCCTCGCCTGACAAGGAGACATCGCATGACACTCGGAACCATCCTGCTGATCATCCTGATCCTGCTGCTGATCGGCGCCCTGCCAAGCTGGCCGTATAGCAGCGGCTGGGGCTACCGGCCGACCGGCCTGCTCGGTATCGTACTGATTGTGGTGATCATCCTGCTGCTGATGGGACGAATCTAGGCGAAGCGGCTGCGGATCGCGCTCCTTGAGCATCTCGTTTGAGGTTTTTCTATTTCAGGATTGACGGTCATAGGTCAGACCAGATAGAATCTCGGATTCGTCGGAGCGTAGCGCAGCCTGGTAGCGCATCTGATTTGGGATCAGAGGGTCGTAGGTTCGAATCCTATCGCTCCGACCATAGAATCAAAGGGTTACACGCTTCGGCGTGTAACCCTTTTTCTTCATCTGCTTCTGTGTAACCGCCATGTAACCGGATTCAGGCAACATCGAAGCTTGCTTGTTAGCCGCCCACTTGTTGTCACGTCGGCAGCCAGGCATGCTGCTCGACACCGCTGGCTGTCCGGTTCTGTTCGAGGATCGACCCGTGCGCAAATTCGTATCGCTCATCCTGCTTGCGACGTTCGTTGCCGCATTCGCGCCTGTTAATGCTGAGGCGCGCCCCCGTGTAGTCTGCAAACGTGTTTGGTACCGTGGCCATCTGGTGCGTCGGTGCCACCACGTGCCGCCGCCGCATCGTCGACCGCCTCCGCCTCGCCGTCCGAATAGCGTCTGATAGGACTGCTGGAGATCCGGCTGGCGCATCTGGCCTGCCATTCGCCTGCACATGACCGCCATCAGCGCTCAGAACAGCGGAAACGGCCTGACCTCGTAAGAGGACATGGGCTTTAGACAGACGTCGACCGCCACGCGCTTCGTGCCGGCCCCGTGATATTCAATTTGGAGCCCTGGATAATGGAACTCTGGATTCAACCCTGCGCGCCATGCGCTGACCTTTACGGGCAGCCGGCTGTGGTCGAACCGCACGACACTCTGACGTTGGCGGTCTCAGGCGCGGTAAAGGACGCTCAAGCGGAAGAACACTACACCTGCATGCGATGCGGCGCGGCATTTGTGCGGATCATCGCTGGCGAGCAACGCAGGCAGGTCTGGATGCTGCTGAACGCAGGGCAGCATTAACGTCTCAACCACTCCTATATGGATAACGATAACGCTAGCCAGCCTATGACGGTCGCTCACTCCAGATCGACAACGCCCGATCAGAAGAGCGCGTCCCTTGCGTTATTCGACGCCGCGAACGATTCGCAGATCGCGCTCGGCCCCGTCGCCCAAGGCTTCCAGAGCTTTCTTGTATTCATCGCTGTCATACGCGGCAACTGCCTCTTCGTAGGTTGGAAACTCAATCAGGACAGTCCGCTCCTTCAGGCCGTGCTCGCGAACATCGTCAGCTACTCCGCGCACGAGAAACTTTCCGCCTGCAGCTGCCACAGCAGGGGCCGCCAACTGGGCATAGGCTGCCAGCTTCGCCGGGTCCTTCGTCGTACGGTATGTGGTTACCCAATATCCTTTGCTCATTGAATCTCCTTGTCCTGGAGTTAAAAAAACAATATATGAAAATAATCCGCTCCTCAGACGGTGCGGACACCTGGCTTTCAATGCGGCCGTTCTGACTGCCAGCTGCTATAGAAGGATACGCCTCAGCGTTGCGGCGCCCCCGGCAAACTCGCGACGTTCTGCGCCCACTCAAGCGCTGAACTGCACCAGCTCTGCTTGAGCGCGGGGATCTGTGCGCGCTGCGCGATCGCACCGAGCCGGAGATTAAACTGAGTTGGACTATCAGCGGCCGCCGCGTAGATCGGCGTGCCACAATCGGCACAGAATGCCTGAGCGCGCCGGGCACCGGACGCCGCTGTCTTGACGTAAATCTTCGGCTGGCCACGCAAGAGGCGAAAATCGGCCGCCAAAGCGGGGATGCTCGCGCGAAAAGGCGCACCCGAGAGTGTCTGGCAATCCGTACAGTGGCAAAGGCCCGCGTTTTGTGGATCGACGATCGCTTCGTACGCGATTGAACCGCAATGGCAACTGCCTTCGACTTTCATCGGCGTCTCCGCAATTTCTAATGTTTTGATTATTGCACGGAGCTCGGCAGCGACATCTTGGATACGTTGGGTGCGCTAATGTCGAAGTGAAGCTTGTGATGCAGGACGCCTCACAAGTACAAACGCGTCTGGCGCGGTTAATCCGCGCCAGACGTCAATGCCTGGGTCGACTGAACTCGTAAAGCCGGCGCCGCTGCATCTCGCCGATCACGCGCTTGCGCGCACGCTCGCGCCGGTAGTGACCAATGGCGAAAACCACCGCGATCAACAAAACCAGAAATCCAATAGCGGTGGCCAAAACAGTCGCGTCCATAGCGGCCTCATGTCAGATGATGCGTTCAACAGCAGCGGCGTTCAATCACTGCACAGCTAACACTCACAACAATCTGCGCGCCGCGCGGGCGCCCGTTCGGGCCGCCACACGTATGGCTCAAAGACCGCACAGCCAAACAACATGCAGTCATATGGCTCGCCAATGCAGCATTTCGTGACCGCGCTTAACGACCTTAATGACCTGCTTGCGACGAACCGTTGCTGCTGACTCCATAGCCGCTAGCCTCACCCTTTTCGGCAGCAACACGGGCTTCGGCGGCCTGAATGTTCTCCGGGTAGTCCACCCAGTCGTGCGGGTTATAGCCGGCCTTCTCCAGATCCACGAGTTGGGCACGCACTTCCACGCGCGTCAACGACTGGCTCGACTGCGCAAATGCTGCGAGCGGTGCGGCTATCAGGGCAGCGATAACAGCAGCTTCAATCAGCGACTTCATGACGACTACCTCCAGAAATTGTTTTTTATGCCGCAACACCGACCATGATGTTCGACGCATGACGAGAGTGTATGGTTAACCATGACTAGGGTAAATACCTACAAGATGAAAACACTGTTGTTAAAACCGTGCCAATAGTGAGATAGCGCCTGACCATTGTTGACAGTGTCCTTTGCGGCGCCGTCATAGCATTGGAACTCCGGTTCGGCGCCCGTTACTGGGAGTTGCCGCAACCGTCCATTAGCCCGTCGCGGATGGATATCGGATGCTAAAAAACACCCCACAGGCCAGGCGCCAACCCAGGAGCGCTCACAAACTGATGTTCCTGGACCAGGAGATCGCACATATCGCGTCGGTGATGCCGGCAAGCCTGGCCGATGGCCGAGGTGGACCGATCCTGTCGTCGCGTTACTGGCGCATCCGGCTCAACAAGCTTCTAGACGCCACTCATCTGACGCGCTCCCAGTTGTACGCATTGGATCGCCTGCTTCTCCAGCTCGATGCCTTCGAGGCGAAACGCCGGCAGGCCGAAGCGGCCAACGACGCGTCCGGGCTGCTCGATACCTCCATGACATGCGTGCCGCATCCGCGGACAACCTGAACAGCCCGCTGGCTCCTCCACCGCGCAACAACTCCTCGCGAAACGCGACTTGTCTTTTGGCGAACTGTTGGCTTGATAACGGTGCGTCCTGAATCGTCTATCTAAGATGACTGCTGACAAAATTCCGCGGGATCAAGCCATGCGCTATCCGTTCGATATTGCCGTTACGTATGCCCTGCTAGCGCTCGTGATGTACTGCGTAGTGAAGCTGACCATAGCCTGATCCGAGCCCGATCAGCGGCAGCTTTACAGCGCGAGCGGATAGCGCCCGTGACACGCCCCACCGTGGTCGGACCCGCGCATACCGTGGCTGCTGCCGTCCATCGGCGGCGGCGCCCTCTCAGATCCACAACAACAGGCGGTGCAGAGACCCGCACCGAGTCACACCGCATGTGACAACGCCTCCAGAACTGGCTGAACACACTCCCGCTGCACGTCCTTTAGCAAGCCACCTTGCTGTCACGCCCGCAGCCATGCGACAGTGGTACAACACTGCGTCGCTCAAAGTCCGCAACCATCTTGCATGGAACCGGAGCAAGAGCTCTGCATGGGACCCGAAGCGCGCTAAAGCGCAAACTCCGGTCAATCAAGGAGACAGCCATGAACCTGATCCTCTGGCGCCATGCCGAGGCCGAAGAGACCGCACCGACCGACCTCGCCCGCCAGTTGACCGTGCGCGGCCGCAAGCAGGCGCAAGCCGTGGCGAAGTGGCTACGCGCGCGACTCGACGATGACGCCGTGATCCTCGCGAGCCCGGCGGCACGCACCATCCAGACAGTCGAGAATCTCACCGACCAATACCGTGTGGTGCGCGAACTCGCGCCCGGCGCCAGCGCCGCTGACGTGCTGACGGCCGCCGGCTGGCCGACAGGCATCGCATCGACGGTGGTGATCGTCGGCCATCAGCCCACGCTCGGTCATGTCGCCGCACAGTTGCTTGCGAACAACAGCGAATCGAGCTGGCCGCTCAAGAAAGCTGGCCTATGGTGGCTCGCAAACCGGGAGCGCGACGGCGACGAGCAGGTCGTGCTGCGCGCCGCGATCAGCCCGGATCTGCTGTAACCGTACGTAAAAGCTTGCGGTACAAAAACGCGGTCTAGCTTACGGACCGACATCTAACGGTCACAACGTTGCCATGCGAGCGTCATCGGGCGTTACTACATTGGCGAAAAAGCGAATTTCTCCTTTTTCGACCAGGAACGCCACATGCAAGATCTGCCGACGTCCTCCCTGCCATTCGCTTCGAATCTCGAGACGCGTCGCCGTCTGCCGCGTGCCGAGGAAACGGTCACTGCGCAACATCGGCTGCAAGTCGCCTGGGCGCGGACCGAAGAAGAGCTGCGCGAAGCCCAGCATCTGCGCTACCGGGTCTTCGCCGACGAAATGGGCGCCCGCCTGACGGGCCCCGCAGGCCTTGATGTCGACGCATTCGATCACTACTGCGATCATCTGCTGGTGCGCGACCTCGATACGCTGAAAGTGGTCGGCACCTATCGCGCGTTGCCACCGCATCAGGCGGCACGCATCGGCCGCCTGTATGCCGAAAGCGAGTTCGATGTTTCGCGTCTCACTCACCTGCGGCCGAAGATGGTCGAGGTGGGCCGTTCGTGCGTGCACCCGGACTACCGCAGCGGCGCGGTGATCATGTCGTTGTGGGGCGGTCTCGCGGCGTACATGATGCACAACGGCTACGAAACGATGCTTGGCTGCGCAAGCGTATCGATGGCCGACGGCGGCCACTACGCGGCGAACCTGTACTGCGCGCTGCGCGACAACGCGATGACCTCGCAGGAGTACCGGGCCTTTGCGCACACTCCCCTGCCCGTCGAAGAGTTGCAAACCGGCGCGAACGTTGCACCGCCACCACTCGTCAAAGGTTATCTACGGGTTGGCGCAAAAATTTGCGGCGCGCCGGCTTGGGATCCCGACTTCAACACGGCCGACTTTCTGACACTGCTGCGCCTGTCCGAAATCAATGAGCGCTATGCACGCCACTTCCTGGGCGATACGTTGCCGGGGTGAGCGAAGCAACGCCACACCCCTTCGCAGGTGCAAATGCAAAACAGCCCGTCAGATAGGCTCTGCCGGGCTGTTTTGCTTCAAACGTTGCTGCGTATAGGTTCGATCTACGTATCGTCAGTCGTCCGTATAAACGACGCGATACGGGATGCCAACCTTCTCCCATTCCGCGGCTTCCTGAATCAGGCTGTAATCGGTGAGCGGGTTGTTCGCCACCCATTCCTTCGGCAAGCGCACTTCGTAGCCGTTGTTCACGCGGCTCACGAAAATACCGGGCAAGCCGACATCCGCACGACGCCGGCACAGCAACGCAGCGAGACGCAGGCAGAACAGCAGCGGCCACTCCACCTCACGCGTTTGCGACAACTTGCCGAGCTTGCCAGCATGGCCCAGCACGAGCGCCGCAAGACGCGCCTGGTCGGTGCGCGAAAAACCCGGCATGTCGGCGTTACTGGCGATATAGGCCGAGTGCTTGTGATACGCGCTGTGCGAGATGGACAGCCCGATCTCATGTAACGAGGCCGCCCAGCTCAGGAACATGCGGTTCTCGACGCGACGCTCGCCATCCGGCTCGTCGAACTGATCGTAGAAGCTCACCGCCAGATCGCCGATGCGCCCCGCTTGCGCGCGATCCACGCCATAGCGGCGCATGAAACCTTCCACGGTGACCGTGCGCATATCTTCATGCTGCGAACGCCCCAGCAGGTCGTACAGCACGCCAAGACGCAAGGCGCCGTCGGTGGTATCGACGTAATCGACGCCCAGTTCGTCGAACACCGCCAGCATGATCGACAGGCCGCCTGCCAGCACCGGAATCCGGTCCCCTTTCAGGGCCACCAGTTTCAAACGGTTGACGTTCTCAGCCTTGATCAACGCACGCTTCAGGCGTTCGAGGCCGCCGCGCGAGATGCCATGCGTGATGCCCGCGTCGTTGAAGCCGTTTGCTTCCACCAGTTCCGCCAGCGCCCGGGCCGTGCCCGACGAACCGATGGCCTGTTCCCAGCCGGTTTTCTTGTACTCGTGAGAAATGATCTGGATTTCGCGGCCGGCGGCGAGCTCGGCCTGACGCATCGTGTACTCGTCCACGTTGCCGGCCGGGAAGAAGGTCCGGCTATGGCTCACGCAGCCGATATACAGGCTTTCCATCTTGATCGGCGTGTAGTGCGAGCCGATGATGAATTCCGTGGAACCGCCTCCGATATCGACCACCAGCCGCTTACCGGGACTGGCAGGCACCGAATGCGCGGCGCCGGCGTAAATCAGACGGGCCTCTTCGCGCCCCGCAATCACTTCGATCGGGAAACCCAGTGCCGCGCGGGCTTCGCCCAGAAACTCGCTCGCGTTCTTCGCGATGCGCAGCGTATTCGTGGCGACAGCGCGAACGTGATCGGGATGGAAATCGCGCAGCCGTTCGCCAAAGCGTTTGAGCGCGTCCCAACCGCGCACCTGCGAGGCTCGATCGAGCATCTTGTCGCTCGACAGGCCGGCTGCGAGCCGCACGGGCTCTCGCAACGCGTCGACCTGATAGATCTGGCTGCCGGCATCGGTTTCTTCGACCCGGCCCACGATCAGACGAAAGCTGTTCGAGCCAAGATCGACGGCGGCGAGAAGTTGTGGCGTGTTGACCATCGATTGGGCGGACTCCATACGCGCAAGCGCGGCTACCTTGTTGCTAGCCCCGCCGTTCAAAGACGACATTTTAAGCGTACCGGACCTCACGATGTAACCTTCGGGGTGATTGGCGTGCGGTATGGTCCCATATTCCCTGCGTCATATTTACGACACAACGACGGAAGAGCGTAAAATTTATGACAATTCGACTGTCATAAGAACGTCATCATACTGTGAGAATTTCCGAGCGTCTTTCACCGTCTCTTCCCGAGCTTCCATTCTCGCTGCCGATGTCCACCCGCTACCCCCTCCTGAATCGCGAACTGGGCATCCTGGGTTTCAATGAGCGTGTACTGGCGCAAGCCGCTGATCCCGCTGTGCCCTTGCTCGAACGCCTACGTTTCATCTGCATCACCAGCAGCAATCTCGACGAATTCTTCGAAGTCCGTATGGCTGGGCTACAGGAGCAGATGCGCGACAACCCGGGCGCACTGTCGCCGGATGGCATGTCGCTGCAGCACGTCTATGACCTCGTGGTAGAGCGCGCGCAGAAGCTCGTGCATCGCCAGTACCGCATGCTGCACGACACCGTGCTCTCCGCGCTCGAACAGGAAGGCATCTATTTTCACGGCACTGAAGCATGGAATGAAGCGCAAACCGAGTGGGCGCGCAATTACTTCTTCGACGAACTACTGCCCGTATTGACGCCAATTGGACTCGACCCTGCGCATCCGTTTCCGCGCGTGCTCAATAAAAGTCTGAATTTTGTCGTCGAACTCGAAGGCAAGGACGCCTTCGGACGCCAGGCGCTGATGGGCATCGTGCAGGCACCACGCGCGCTGCCGCGGCTCGTGCGCATGCCACAGGAGCTCTCGGGGTACCCGCACGGCTTCGTGCTCCTCAGCTCGTTGCTGCAGCGCTTCGTGGGGGAACTGTTCCCGAATCTGGTGGTACGCAGTTGCAACCAGTTTCGCATCACGCGTAACAGCGAACTGTTCGTGGATGAAGACGAAATCACCAATCTGCGCGTCGCGCTGCAGGGCGAATTGCCGGCGCGGCACCTGGGCAACGCGGTGCGCCTCGAAGTGTCGGCGGACACCCCTGCGCATCTGGTGCAGCGCCTGCTCGACGAAAGCAACCTCTCGGATAAAGACTGCTACTTCGTCGATGGTCCCGTCAACCTGGTGCGGCTGATGCAGTTGCCTGAGATGGTTGACCGGCCAGATCTGAAATTCGTCCCGCATATTCCTTCGATCCCGCCGCTGATTGCCAATAGCGCGAGCCTGTTCGACGTGATCGACAATGGCGATGTACTGCTGCATCACCCGTACGAGAGCTTCCAGCCGGTGCTCGAACTACTGTTGCAGGCAGCCAAAGATCCGAACGTGATGGCGATCAAGCAGACCATCTACCGCACCGGCACCGACTCGCCACTGATGGACGCGCTGATGCAAGCCGCCCGTAATGGCAAGGAAGTCACGGTGGTGGTGGAACTGCTCGCCCGCTTCGATGAAGAAACCAATATCAACTGGGCGGCGCAGCTTGAGGCCGTGGGCGCGCACGTCGTGTACGGCGTGGTGGGCCACAAGTGCCACGCGAAGATGATGCTGATCGTGCGGCGCGTGTCGCACAACGGCAAGATGACGCTCAAGCGTTATGCCCACCTCGGCACGGGCAACTATCACCCGCGCACCGCGCGTCTGTATAGCGACTTCGGGCTGATGACGGCCGACCAGAAGATCTGCGAAGACGTGCATCATGTGTTCCAGCAGCTCACCGGCATCGGTGGCGAGCTCAAGCTGCATGAGTTGTGGCAGTCACCCTTCACGCTGCATCCGAAGCTCATGGAGGCGATTCGCGCGGAAGCGGACCACGCACGCGCAGGCAAGAAGGCGCGCATCGTCGCGAAGATGAACGCACTGCTCGAGCCGACCGTGATTGCCGAGCTGTACGAAGCGTCGATGGCCGGTGTGAAAATCGATCAGATCGTGCGCGGTGTGTGTTCGTTGCAGCCGGGCGTGCCGGGGCTGTCCGAGAACATCACGGTGCGCTCGATCGTCGGGCGCTTCCTCGAGCACCATCGGATTTTCTACTTCTACGACGGCGGCAACGAGCAGGTGTACCTGTCCAGCGCCGACTGGATGGACCGCAATTTCTTCCGGCGCGTGGAAGTGGCGTTTCCGATCAACAACCGCCGCCTGAAACGCCGGGTGATCGCGGAGGGTCTGTCAGCGTTCCTCGGCGACAACCAGTCCGCGTGGCTGATGCAAAGCGACGGGCACTATCGCCGACGCAGGCCGGGCAAGTCCTCGCGCAATGCGCAGATGAGCCTGCTTGGGAAGTTCTGCTCCTGATCGACGCGCGCGCCGCACGCTGCACAAGTCGTTAAAAAACCGCCTGAAAAGGCGGTTTTTTATTGGGCCATGCAAACGGGAGCATGACGCCGGCAATCAAGCCGGCGCAGGTTGCCGGCGCGCCGTGCGGAACACCGGGAAGCGCACGGTGAACGTGCTGCCGCGCCCCTCTTCGCTCTTCACTTCCAGCTGTGCATCGTGCCGTTGCAACACGTGCTTGACGATCGCCAGGCCTAAACCTGTGCCGCCCGTGTCGCGCGAGCGGCTCCGATCGACCCGGTAAAACCGTTCGGTGAGCCTGGGAATATCGGCAGCGGGAATGCCAAGCCCGCTATCGGTTACGGAAAACATCGCGCTACCACCGCTCGTCTGCCACGTCACATGAATCTTGCCGCCGTCCGGCGTGTAGCGAATCGCATTGGTCACCAGGTTGCCGAGCGCACTCAGAATCTCCGTCTCGACGCCCGTCACGGTGAGCCCCTCGTCGGCGTCGAAGGTAATGCAATGGTGGTCGCTGGAAAGACTCTGAGCGTCGTCGCGCAGATGCCGTAGCACGGCACGCATGTCGATCATCTGATCGCTCGGCGGCTTGTTGTCGCCCTCGAGCTTGGCGAGCACCAGCAGATCGTTGACGATATGCCGCATGCGCGCCGCCTGCTGCTCCATCAATTCAAGGTAGCGGGCGCGCTCGGCTTCGCTCAGCGGCAGCTCGCGCATCGTCTCGAGGAACCCGGACAACACGGTCAGCGGCGTCTTCAGTTCGTGCGACACGTTGGCCACGAAGTCGCGCCGCATCGCATCGGTACGTTCGAGCTCGGTGATGTCCTGCGACAACACCAGCTTGCGGTTCTCGCCGTACGGAAACACCTGCACGGACAGCACGTTCTGGCGCTTCTCGCCCATCCCGCGCATGATCAGCATCTGCTCGTAGTGATGCGAGTTCAGGTAGCGGACGAAGTCGGGTTGACGCACGAGGTGCGTGATGTGCTGACGAAGGTCGCGCTTCGCGTCGAGACCGAAATGCACCTCGGAAATCGCATTGCACCACTCGATCTGATCGTGATCGTCGAGCATGGCCACGCCGTTCGGCGAGGCCTGAATGGCCTGGATGAAACGCGAATGCTGTTGCTCGACCTGACGCACCTGGGCGTGCCAGCGCTTCGCGAGCTTGTGCAGCCGATAGTAGATTTCGCCCCAGATACCCGGCGCACTCGGCACTTCGCCGTAAACCGGCGCATCGAGCAGACGCCACAGGCGCTGTTTATGGAAGGTGCTAAAGGCGCTCTGTGCGAGCAGCACGACGACCGCGAAGATCAGTGCCGCCTTGACGTTGGCGAACACGCCAAGCAACGCGCACAGAACAGCAAGCAGCACGATCGATACGATGGAACGCGCCCAGATGATGTTCATGTTCTAGCGATCGAAGAGAAGACAATGCGCGCCGCGAAGCAATTTCGCGGCGCGTTAGTGCAAGTGGCGTGAAGTGCGACTAAGCCTGTGCGGCGTAATCAGGCGCTTTTCGCGAGCCGGTAGCCACTGCCCCGTACCGTCTCAATCATAGCATCGCAGCCCGCCGGCTTAAGCGCGGCGCGCAGACGCTTGATATGAACGTCCACCGTGCGCTCTTCGACGAACACGTGGTCGCCCCACACCTGATCGAGCAGTTGCGTGCGACTATGCACGCGCTCGGGGTGCGTCATGAAGAAGTGCAACAGACGGAACTCCGTCGGGCCGAGATCGAGCTTGATCTCGCTGCCTTCCGCATGCGCCGCGACGCGATGCGTGGCCGGATCGAGCTTCAACCCGTTGATCGCCACCACATCCTCGGTCAACTGCGGCGCACGACGACGCAACACAGCCTTGATACGCGCCATCAGTTCCTTCGGCGAGAACGGCTTGGTGACGTAGTCGTCCGCGCCGATCTCGAGACCGAGCACCTTGTCCTGTTCATCGCCACGTGCGGTCAGCATGATGATCGGAATGTGCTTGGTCCGCTCGTTGTTGCGCAGATCGCGCGCAAACGCGATACCCGATTTACCCGGCAGCATCCAGTCGAGCAGGACGAGGTCCGGCAGCACGTCGCTGATCAGGTTCTGCGCTTGCTCCGCGTTATAGGCGCGGATCGGGCAGTGGCCCGCGTGTTGAAGATTGACCGAAATCAGCTCGGAAATAGCGGGCTCATCTTCGATGACGAGAATGCTGCTAGGCATCGGCACCTCTTGACCTTTATACGGGGGTTAACTAAGTGCTTCGCGTTCGAGCGCGTCGCGCGACTTGTGCCGCACGTCGGTACCCTTAACGATATAGATGATGAATTCAGCGATGTTCTTCGCGTGGTCGCCGATCCGCTCGATCGCCTTGGCGATGAAGAGAAAATCGAGGCCCACGGAAATCGAACGCGGATCTTCAGTCATGTACGAAATCAGCTTGCGCACGAAGGCGCGGAATTCTTCGTCGATCGCCTTGTCGTCGCGTACGATCTGCGCGGCGGCCACCGTATCAAGGCGCGCGAACGCATCGAGCGCACGGCGCAGGATCGTCACCGCCATCTCGCCGGACAGCTTGATCTCGGCGATATTGATGGTGCGCGAGGCGCCGTCTTCCATCAGACGCTTGGTGCGCTTGGCGATCTTTTCCGCTTCGTCACCGGCACGTTCGAGATTCGTGATGGTCTTCGAGATCGCGATCAGGAGGCGCAGGTCACGCGCGGCCGGCTGGCGGCGCGCGATGATATTGCTGCACTCTTCGTCGATATCGACTTCCATCTTGTTCAGACGCTCTTCGGCGGTGATAACCTGCTCGCACATGTCCAGGTCGAAATTGTTGAGCGCGTACATCGCGTTGACGATCTGCGACTCAACGAGGCCGCCCATTTCGAGAACCTTCGACGAAACGAGATTCAGATCGGCGTCGAACTGGCTGGAGAGGTGTTTATCGGACATGTCGTACTCCCTAATGGTGCTCGTCGGGGTTAACCAAAGCGGCCGGTGATGTAGTCCTCGGTTTCCTTGCGGACCGGCTTGATGAAGATCTTTTCGGTATCACCGAACTCGATCAGCTCGCCGAGGTACATATAGGCAGTGTAGTCCGAACACCGTGCCGCCTGTTGCATGTTGTGGGTGACGATCACCACGGTGTAGTCGCTCTTCAGCTCCGCAATCAGTTCTTCGATGCGGCCCGTCGAAATCGGGTCGAGTGCCGAGCACGGCTCGTCGAGCAGCAGCACTTCCGGACGAATCGCAATGCCGCGCGCAATGCACAGACGCTGCTGCTGGCCACCCGAGAGGCCGTAGCCGCTCTGACCGAGCTTGTCCTTCACTTCATTCCACAGCGCCGCCTTGGTGAGCGCCCATTCGACACGGTCGTCCATTTCCGAGCGCGGCAGCGTTTCGAACATCTTCACGCCGAAGGCGATGTTGTCGTAGATCGACATCGGGAACGGCGTCGGCTTCTGGAACACCATGCCGATCCGTGCGCGCAGCAGCGAGATATCGCGCTTGGTGGTCAGCAGGTTTTCGCCATCCATCAGGATTTCGCCTTCCGCACGCTGCTCCGGATAGAGCGCGTACATCTTGTTGAAGGTGCGCAGCAGCGTGGACTTACCGCAGCCCGACGGGCCGATGAACGCGGTCACCTTGCCTTCGGGAATCCGCAAATTGATGTTCTTGAGCGCGTGGTACTTGCCGTAGAAGAAGTTGAGATCGTTGACCTCGATCTTCGGCTGCGCCGACGCTTGGGCACTGGCGCCCTGGGCGGGGTCGAAACCGGCGGGCGCGGTCGGACGCGCAATCGGGTTGAGTTGAGTTTCTGCCATGTTCATCGGATTACTCCGCCCTTACTTTTTCGAAAAGATCGTACGCGCGAGGATGTTCAGACCGAGCACCCCGAGCGTGATCAGGAAGACGCCGGCCCAGGCAAGCGATTGCCACTGCGGGAAGGCGCTCATCGCAAACTGATAGATCGTGACCGGCAGATTTGCGACCGGCTGATTCATGTTCCACGAGAAGAACTGGTTCGACATCGCGGTGAACAGCAACGGCGCAGTTTCACCGGCAATCCGGGCGACGCCGAGTAGCACGCCGGTGATGATGCCGGCAATCGACGCCTTCAACGTAATCGACAGCACCATCTTCCATTTTGGCGTGCCGAGCGCAAAGGCCGCTTCACGCAGCGCGTTCGGCACCAGCTTCAACATGTTTTCAGTTGTCCGAATCACAATCGGAATCTGCAGCAGGGCAAGCGCGAATACCCCCGCCCAGCCGCTGAAGTGACCAAGCTTCGCTACCACCAGCGCGTAGACGAACAGGCCCACGACGATCGACGGCGCCGACAACAGGATGTCGTTGATGAAGCGCGTCACGGCGGCGAGCCAGCCCTTCTGACCGTATTCGGCCAGATAGACGCCGGCCAGAATACCGATCGGCGTGCCGACAAACGTTGCGAGTCCAATCAGCATCAGACTACCGACGATCGCATTGGCGAGACCGCCGCCATCGGTGTTCGGCGGCGGTGTCGACTGCGTGAACAGCTCGATCGACAGGCCGCCAATGCCAAGACGTAACGTCGTATAGAGAATCCAGACGAGCCAGACGAGACCGAAGGCCATAGCGGCCAGCGAGAGCGTGAGCGCAATCGCGTTCTTGACGCGGCGGCGACCCTGCAGCTTGACGCGCATCGTCTCGAGCGCGGCGGGATCCGCCGAACCCGGCATATTCATGGAGGACTGGCTCATTTTGCACCCTCCGCTTTCTCGAGGCGAAGCAGCATGATCTTCGAGATCGCAAGGACGACGAAGGTAATCACAAACAGGATCAGGCCCAGTTCCATCAGCGCCGACGTATGCAGGCCCGGGTCCGCTTCCGCGAATTCATTGGCGAGCGCCGAGGTAATGCTGTTGCCCGGCGAGAACAGCGAGACGTTGTCGAGCAGGTTGGTGTTGCCGAT
This sequence comes from Paraburkholderia sp., assembly GCF_026225065.1. GTDB lineage: Bacteria > Pseudomonadota > Gammaproteobacteria > Burkholderiales > Burkholderiaceae > Paraburkholderia. The sequence goes on from NZ_JAMFSB010000306.1 coordinate 18,389, forward strand.
CACGAACGTGACGGCCATCGTTTCACCAAGCGCGCGGCCAAGGCCGAGCATCACGCCACCGATCACACCGCTCTTGGTGAACGGCAACACGATCCTCCACATCACTTCCCAGGTCGTGCAGCCGATGCCGTACGCCGATTCCTTCAGCAGGACCGGGGTGACTTCAAACACATCGCGCATCACCGAGGCGATGTACGGAATGATCATGATCGCGAGAATCACGCCCGCGCACAGAATGCCGATACCGATGGGCGGGCCCTGGAAGAACGCGCCAATGAACGGCACGCCTCCGAGCACGGCGCCCAGCGGCTTTTCAAACCAGGCGGCGAAGATCGGGGCGAACACCAGCAAGCCCCACATGCCGTAGACGATCGAAGGGATCGCGGCGAGCAGTTCGATGGCAATGCCGAGCGGCCGGCGCAGCCACGCGGGCGCCAGCTCAGTGAGGAACAGCGCGATGCCGAAGCTGACAGGCACCGCAATAACGAGAGCAATGATCGACGTTGCGATCGTGCCGTAGATCGGCACCAGCGCGCCGAATTTCTTGCTGGGTGGATCCCAGTCGGCGGTCCACAAGAAGCTCAGACCGAACTCCTTGATCGACGGCCACGAGGCGATGACCAGCGAAAGGATGATGCCGCCGAGCAGCAGGAGCGTGATGATCGCGGCGAGGCGCGCGAGACCGCCGAAAATAACGTCGCCGGCGCGACTGGGCGCTTTCTGCTGCGACGCGCTGCCGGACGTGCTCGACACGAGGGGGATGTCGGACATGGGAACCTATGCACCTGTGACCATATGCTGCATGGCACGACGCCACGCAACCATTACTACAGCCGCCCAGCCTCACATGAGGCTGGGCGGCTTGTTGCTACGTGTTTGACGCTTACTCGGCGACTGACTTGCCCGATGCGTCCTTCACCTTGTCTTTCCACTGCGACTTGATTTCCGTCACGACCGATTCCGGCAGCGAGATGTAGTCAAGGCTGTCAGCGGCTTGCGTACCGTTCTTGAACGCCCAGTCGAAGAACTTCAGCGTTTCGGCGCCCTGCGGTGCCTTGTCTTGCGTCGTGTGCAGCAGCACGAACGTAGCGCCGACGACCGGCCATGCGTCCTTGCCCGGCTCGTTCGTCAGGATCTGATAGAACGACTTCGACCAGTCCGCGCCGGCGGCCGCTGCCTTGAACGTTTCGGTCTTCGGCTCAACCACGTTGCCTGCCGAGTTCTTCAGGTCGACGTAGACCATCTTGTTTTGCTTCGCGTACGCCCATTCGACGTAGCCGATTGCGCCCGGCAGACGTTGCACGAAGGCTGCGACGCCGTCGTTGCCCTTACCGCCCGTGCCCGTCGGCCAGCTGACCGTTGCGCCTTCACCGACCTTCGACTTCCAGTCTGCGTTGACCTTCGACAGGTAGTTAGTCCAGATGAAGCTGGTGCCCGAACCGTCAGCACGGCGAACCACCGCGATGTCCGTATCCGGCAGCTTTGCCTTCGGGTTCAATGCGGCGATCGCCGGATCGTTCCACTTCTTGATCTTGCCCAGGTAGATGTCGCCGAGCACTTCGCCCGACAGCGTCAGTTGGCCCGGCGTCACGCCCGGCAGGTTCACCACCGGCACCACGCCGCCGACCACCGTCGGGAACTGGAACAAGCCGTCCTTGGCCAGCTCGTCGTCCTTCAGCGGCGCGTCCGAACCTGCGAAATCGACCGTCTTGGCGATGATCTGCTTGATGCCGCCCGACGAACCAATACCTTGATAGTTGACCTTACCGCCGCCCGACTTTTGATACGCATCAGCCCACTTCGTATAGATGGGTGCTGCAAAGGTGCTGCCCGCGCCGGTGATGTCGGCGGCTTGCGCAGCGATCGCGAAGAGCGCGCCAGCCAGGCCAGCGAACGCGGTTTGCATCAATTTCATGTGATCTCCAGGGTGTGAGCGGATTACAGGACACCGCGAAGAATAGGGGCTCTTTGTGACAGTAACGTGACGGACCGTGAATGGCACGTGACAATCAGGTTACTAAAATGAAAGTAAAATCAGGAAGATGAAAGCTGTTTGAACGACGTTTTCGCCATGTGTGTAGAGATTAGGCGAAAAACACGCCGCGGCAACGTTTGCGTGCGGATGAAGGGGTTCTGGAAGGGTGGAGAATAAAGTGGAAGGCGCGAGTAAGGACGGCAGCGCCAGACGCCGGCGCAGGTCACTTCCCTGCCCGGCGGTATTCATCAGCTCGACGATCGATCAGGCGGTTGCCTGTTTGACCGCGCTGGCAATCGTCTCGGCGTGCTGGACCGCGTCGTTCACGCGCTGGGCCTCGACCATCACGCGCAGGACCGGCTCGGTGCCGGACGCGCGAATCAACACGCGGCCATGCCCGTCCAATGACGCTTCGGCTGCACTGATCGCACGGCGGATCTCATCGCTCGCCTTCCAGTCGGCGCCCGGTTGCATCCGCACGTTAATCAGCTTCTGCGGGAACAGCGTCACGCCTTCAAGCAGTTGCGCGAGCGTCTTGCCAATGCGCTTCATGGCGGCCAGCACCAGCAGCGACGACACGATTCCGTCCCCGGTCGAATGGCGATCGAGCGAAAGGATGTGTCCCGAGCCTTCGGCGCCCAGTTGCCAGCCGTGCTCGCGCACTTGCTCGAGCACATAGCGGTCGCCCACGGCCGCCCGCACGAACTTCACGCCTGCGTGCTGCAACGCCACTTCGACCGCCATATTGGTCATCAGGGTGCCCACAGCGCCTTCCACCTTGCCGTCCGTCTCGATGCGGTCTTTGACCAGCACATACAGCAGCTCGTCGCCGTTATAGAGGCGGCCGGCTGAGTCGACGACTTGCAGACGGTCGGCATCGCCGTCGAGCGCGATGCCGAGATCGGCGTGGTTCGCCCGCACCGCGCGCACCAACGCGTCCGGGGCGGTCGCGCCAACGCCGTCGTTGATGTTGAAGCCGTTCGGCGCCACGCCGATCGGGATCACGTCGGCCCCAAGTTCGTGGAACACATGCGGCGCGATGTCATACGCAGCCCCGTGTGCGCAATCGACCACCAGCTTCATGCCGCGCAGGTCGAACGCTGCCGGGAACGTACTTTTGCAGAACTCGATGTAGCGGCCGGCCGCGTCGTCGAGGCGGCGCGCCTTGCCCAGTTGCTCCGAGGCGGCGCAAGCGAGTGGCTGGTCCAGTTGTTCTTCGATCTTCAGTTCGACTTCGTCGGGCAGCTTGTCGCCGTGGGCGGAGAAGAACTTGATGCCGTTGTCGTAGTACGGGTTGTGCGACGCGCTGATCACCACCCCCGCCGCGAGCCGCAGCGCGCGCGTGAGATAGGCGATACCCGGCGTCGGCATCGGGCCGGCCAGCATGACGTCGACGCCAGCGGCGGAAAATCCCGACTCGAGTGCAGCTTCGAGCATGTAGCCCGAAACGCGCGTGTCCTTGCCGATCAGAACGGTCGGACGCTGACCGCTGCCGACCCAGCGGTCCCCACCGGCCAGCACCTTGCCGGCGGCGTAACCGAGCCGCAATACGAAGTCCGGCGTGATCGGTGCCTCGCCGACCTTGCCCCGAATGCCATCGGTACCGAAAAAGCGACGTGTCATCGTTATATTTTCCTCTTTCTTCGAAGGGTCAGCCGGGACGCGTTGCGTCGCGCATGGCTGCCCAAACTTTTAATCCATCGACTGTTTCTGCGACATCGTGCACGCGCAGTATCGCAGCCCCGCGCTCGGCTGCACAGACCGCTGCGGCGACACTTGCTGCCACGCGCTCCGGTGCCGCCCGGCCGGTGACCGCGCCCAGCATCGACTTGCGCGACATGCCGGCCAGAATGGGCACTGGCGCGGCAAACCGCGGCTCGCCGTGCGGCGCCGTGTCCGGCAAGTGGGCCAGCAAGGCATAGTTGTGTTCGATCACCGCCTTGCCGAAACCGAATCCTGGGTCGACGCAGATACGCCGTTTTGCGATTCCGCCCTGCATCAGCGCGGTAAGCCGCTCCTCCAGAAACGCCCGCACCTCGCTGACGACGTCCTGATAGGCCGGTTCGCCCACCTGCATGGTCTGCGGCTCGCCCAGCATATGCATGACGCAAAGCCCGCATCGACTGTCGCGCACGGCGTCGATGGCGCCGGGCATCCGGAAGCCCCAGATGTCGTTGATCAGGTCCGCGCCAGCGGCCAACGCGTGACGCATCACTTCGGGCTTGTAGGTATCGACCGATAGCGGGATCTGGGCGCCGTGCAACTGTTCGATCAGCGGTATCACCCGCTCCAGCTCCTCGTCGAGCGGCACTGGCGGTGCACCGGGGCGGGTCGATTCGCCGCCGATATCGATCAGATCCGCGCCTTCGAGCATCATCCGCTCCGCCTGACGCAGAGCATCGCCGCGCATTTCGAACTTGCCGCCATCGGAGAACGAGTCGGGTGTGACGTTCAGAATGCCCATCACCAATGGCCGCTCGAAGCTCAACGTAAAGCGGCCGCATTGCAACGGCTCAGGTTCGGGGAGATACGGTATTGCGGTGTTCGACACGTGACGGACCATGCAACGGGCAATTGGGCGAATCGAGTGGGTGAATAAAGACGAATGCAAAACGGGCCGGTGTGAAATCACACCGGCCCGCGATTTGAACGTGGCTTCGATCAGGCCGGTGCAGTCGCGCTGCCCGGCTTAACCTCACTACCCGTATTGCCACCCGACGAAGCGTCGGTTGCCGACGGCGACGAGGTCTTCGGAGCGCGCGGCGGACGGCCTGCCATGATGTCGTTGATCTGATCGGCGTCGATCGTTTCCCACTCCATCAGGGCCGAGGTCATCGCTTCGACCTTGTCGCGGTTCTCTTCCAGCAGGCGCTTCGAGAGGTTGTACTGCTCGTCCAGCACGCGGCGGATTTCCGCGTCGACCTTCTGCTGCGTCGCTTCCGAAATGGTCCGCGTGAAACCGCGGCCAAACGGGGTAGCGTCGTTCTCGTCGTCGACGTAGACCATCGGTCCGAGCGCATCGGTCATGCCGAAGCGGGCCACCATGGCGCGGGCCGTAGCCGTTGCCTTGTTGAAGTCGTCCGAGGCGCCTGTGCTGATCAGGTTCAGGAACAGCTCTTCCGCCACCCGGCCACCGAACAGAATAGCCAGACGATCCAGCAGGTAGTCCTTCGAATACGTTTCGTTGTCGTGCTCCGGCAACTGCCACGTCACACCCAGTGCGCGACCGCGCGGGATGATGGTGACCTTGTGCACCGGATCAGCCTTCGGCAACAGCTTGGCGATCACCGCATGACCCGACTCGTGGTACGCCGTAGCGCGCTTCGATTCTTCGCGGATCACGGCCGACTTACGCTCCGGACCCATGAAGATCTTGTCCTTCGCATCTTCGAAATCGATCATCTCGACAATGCGTTTGCCGCGGCGAGCTGCGAACAGCGCGGCTTCGTTCACGAGGTTCGCGAGATCAGCACCCGAGAAACCCGGCGTGCCGCGTGCGATAACCGCTGCGTCGACGTCGTTCGAGATCGGCACCTTGCGCAGGTGGACCTTCATGATGTGCTCACGACCGCGGATATCCGGCAGACCGACGTACACCTGACGGTCGAAACGGCCCGGACGCAGCAACGCCTTGTCCAGCACGTCCGAACGGTTCGTGGCAGCGATCACGATCACGCCCGAGTTCGCTTCGAAGCCGTCCATTTCCACAAGCATCTGGTTCAGTGTTTGCTCACGTTCGTCGTGACCACCACCTAAACCAGCGCCACGCTGACGGCCTACGGCGTCAATTTCATCTATGAAGATGATACATGGCGCGGCTTTCTTCGCTTGTTCAAACATGTCGCGCACGCGGGATGC
>NZ_JAMFSB010000307.1 GCF_026225065.1 Paraburkholderia sp.
GTGGCGAGTGGTCTCGGACTGTGAGGTCCGCGCACACGGCTCGCGTGTGTGGCTCACACGCATATTCTCTCCGCACGACTACTGGATGCAGGCCGGCGACGTGATTCGGATCGCGCGCGGTGAGCGTATCTGGCTGAGCGCTGATGGTGACCGGCCGGCGGAAGTCACTTTGACCAGCGAGTATGTCGAGCGAAGGCGGTTGTTAAGGCGAAGACCTTTGCGATGGTTGGGGCGGGTTTTGGATATTTTGTTGCCGCTGGCCAGGTAGGGGTGCTGACGTTTAATCGTGGAAGCGCTAACGACATACTATATAGGAATGCGAAATGAATAAGAATGTTCAGAAGCAAATGGTGGGTCAGATGGCGCCGGGGAAGGCGCGGTTCATTTCCGAGGTGGGGTGGCAATGGGTGGTGGGGATCGCCAACATGTTGTTGATACTTGCGTTGTTCGTATTGGCGGTTGTTAAGGCGCCATCGAGCGTCAGGTCGAACAATACGCGATGTCTGCAGCAGGTCGCCAACGAGGAGCATGTGACTCTGGAGGCGTTCTTTCAGAATCCGGCGGCGCAGGACGCGATGGTTCAGGCTATGGAGGTTTGTTCTCGATGAGGCGGTCCGAGGCGTCGTTGGAGACGTTGGTACGCCCGCGGAACTAATCGCTCGAGGAAGAGGGTTCCGAAAACCGGTACTACGTTACCTATATTCGGTACGCAACAGGGTTGGTATGCGGTTGCAATGAAGGCAGGATAACGGGCGTGACGTGATTGCCATGGCGAAAGCTTGATGAGGGCGAGCTTTGGAGTTGTTTCGCCACGAAAAACGAAAAGCCCCGACGAGTCGGGGCTTTAGTAATACTGGTGGCGAATCAGGGATTCGAACCCCGGACCTGCGGATTATGATTCCGTCGCTCTAACCGGCTGAGCTAATTCGCCAAAGAAGAAGCGAGATTATGAAGATGGTCGCGGCACCTGTCAACCCCCGCAGCCGCACAGCGTCAAACCCCGCGACCCGGCCCAAACCAGCCTAAATAAGACCGGCCCGGCCCCCAGCAAAACCCCCAGCCTCAATCCTGCGCATAAATATCCGAGTCCTTGGTCTCCTTGACGAACAGCAGGCCGATCACCAGGGTAATCAGCGCGATCACGATCGGATACCACAGCCCAGAGTAAATATTTCCCTTCGCCGCGACGATCGCAAACGCCGTAGCCGGCAGGAAGCCGCCGAACCAGCCATTGCCGATGTGATACGGCAGCGACATCGACGTATAGCGAATGCGCGTCGGGAACATTTCCACCAGCATCGCCGCGATCGGCCCGTACACCATCGTCACGTAGATCATCATGATCGACAGGATCACCACGCTCATCGGCCAGTTGATCTGTGAAGGATCAGCCTTGGCCGGATAGCCGGCGGCCTTCAGTGTCGAGCCGAGCGACTCGTCGAACGCCTTGCCTTGCGCCTTCGCGTCCGGCGCCTTGCCGTCGAACGTGTTGATCACCGTATCGCCCACCTTGATCTGCGCGACGGTGCCCGCCGGCGCCGCGACGTTCTCGTAATTCAAGCCCGCCTTCGACAGCGCGCTCTTCGCGATGTCACACGAAGACGTGAACTTCGACGTACCCACCGGGTTGAACTGGAACGAGCACTCGTCCGGGTTGGCGATCACCACAATCGGCGACTTCTGCGTGGCGGCCTCGAGCGCCGGGTTGGTGAAGTGCGTCAACGCCTTGAACAGCGGGAAGTAGGTCAGCGCGGCGATCAACAGACCGGCCATGATGATCGGCTTGCGCCCAATCCTGTCCGACAGCGAACCGAAGAACAGGAAGAACGGCGTGCCGATCAGCAGTGCCAGCGCGATCAGGATGTTGGCGGTCGAACCGGCAACCTTGAGCGTCTGCGTCAGGAAGAACAGCGTGTAGAACTGCCCCGTGTACCAGACGACGGCCTGGCCGGCGGTCAGCCCGATGAGCGCAAGAATCACGATCTTCAGGTTCTTCCATTGGCCGAACGCTTCGGTCAGTGGCGCCTTGGACGTCCTGCCTTCTGCCTTGATGCGCGCGAACACCGGCGATTCATGCAGTTGCAGCCGGATCCACACCGACACGCCCAGCAGGATGATCGACGCGATGAACGGCACGCGCCATCCCCAGACACCGAACGAGTCTTCGCCGATCGAGGTGCGCACGCCGAGAATCACGAGCAGGGACAGGAACAGGCCCAGCGTGGCCGTCGTCTGGATCCAGGCGGTGTAGAAGCCGCGTCGTCCGGCGGGGGCGTGCTCAGCGACGTAGGTCGCTGCGCCACCGTACTCGCCGCCGAGCGCCAGCCCTTGCAGCAGCCGCATAGCGATAAAAATCACCGGCGACGCCATGCCGATCGCCGCATATCCCGGCAGGAGGCCAACGAGGAAGGTCGATAAGCCCATGATCACGATAGTGATCAGGAACGTGTATTTGCGCCCGACCAGATCGCCCAGTCGGCCAAACACGATCGCACCGAACGGCCGCACGGCGAAGCCTGCCGCGAAGCTAAGCAGGGTGAAGATGAAGCCGGCTGTGGGATTGACCCCGGAGAAAAAGCTCTTGCTGATGAAGACCGCCAGTGAACCGGCCAGGTAAAAGTCGTACCACTCGAAAACAGTGCCTAGCGACGATGCGAAGATCACCCGCTTCTCTTCATGCGTCATCGGCACGTGGGAGATTTGCCCGCCAACGGTAGCCATATGTCGTCTCCAATATTGATATGTGTACTCGGTCCGCCCGGAAGGCGTACCCGTGTTTTGGATTATTGGAGTGGAAACTTACGGCCTACTGACGTGGCATCTCAAAATCGTAGTAGGTAAGGGGAGGCGTGCGACGTGAGTATCTGTCGTTAAATTGGCGCTAATCGGCAGCCATCATGGTTTAAAGTGCCGGTATGTCGCATATTTTGAGCGGCCCAATCTGGCCCCCGTTAGGGTAAGTCCCGGGCCGTTTCTCGCGCCGTTAAGCTGACGCGCACGAGCGTTCCAGCGAGACGCGGCGTGGCTTGATAGACGTTATCGTCGATCGTCAACGTGCCGCCGTGCATGGTGGCAATCTCGCGGACGATGGCCAGCCCGAGCCCGCTGCCGTCGCCCTCGCGGCCGAGGATCCGGTAGAAGCGTTCGACCACCCGCGCCCGTTCGGCAGGCGGAATGCCGAGCCCGGTGTCCTCCACTTCAAGGTGTACCTGGCTGGACGCCGGGTCTGGACGCACCCGCACTGTGATACGGCCGCCAGCCGGCGTGTAACGGATCGCGTTGTCGATCAGGTTAGACAGCATCTCGCGCAGCATCAGCAGGCTACCGTCTATTTCCACCGCTTCGTCCGGTCCCTCGTAGCCCAGATCCATCTGCTTGGCGAGCGCCGCCTGCACCCAGTCGCGCACCGCATTGCGGGCGACTTCGGTGATCTCGACCGGCGCGAAAATCTGTCCCGACAGACGGTTTTCCGCACGCGCGAGCGCCAGCAATTGCGTGACGAGTCGCGCGGCGTGCTCGGAGCTGGTGGCGATCTGCTCAAGGGAGCGATGGACCTCCGGGGAGACGTCCTGTCGCAACGCCAGTTCGGCCTGAGTGCGCAGACCGGCGAGCGGCGTTTTCATCTGATGGGCCGCGTCGGCGATAAAGCGCTTCTGCAGCTCCATATTCTGTCCAAGGCGCGTTAGCAGGTCATTGAACGACGTTACCAGCGGTTCGATCTCGGGCGGAGCGCGGCGCGCTTCGAGCGGCGACAGGTCGTCGGGACGTCGCGCGCGGATATGCGCCTGCAGCGCATGCAGCGGTGCGAGTCCGCGTGAGAGCCCGAACCACACGAGCACGATCGCGAGCGGCAGGATCACGAACTGCGGCAGGATCACGCCTTTGATGATGTCGTTGGCGAGCTGGCTGCGCTTGTCGAGCGTCTCGCCTACTTGTACCAGGACCGGCAGCGCACCCGGCGTCTGCGGAAACTCGACCGTCGTATAAGCAACGCGGATGTCGTTGCCGCGCAGCACGTCATCGCGGAACTCAACGAGACCCGGCGGTGGCCGGTCTTCCTCGTGCGGCAGCGGCATGTCGCGATCGCCGCTCACGAGTTCGCCGCGCGTGCCCAGCACCTGATAGAACACCTTATCGACGTTGTCCGCGCTTAAGAAATCGCGCGTCGCAGCGGGCAACGACAGCTCCGCCACCCCGTTCACAGGATGGATCTGGCGGGCCAGTACGTAGGCGTCGGTTTCGAGCGCGCGGTCGAACGGGCCGTTGGCGATCGACTTGGCGACCAGGTACGTGACCGCAATGCTCATCGGCCACAGCAGCAGCAGCGGCGCCAGCATCCAGTCGAGGATTTCTCCGAACAGCGAGCGCGGGCGTGCTCCGGCGGCGGCTTCGGTTTCGTCGGGCGGCGCGAACGGGTTCGCGTAGCGGGCGTCGCGCGCCTCGTCGTCGAGGTCCGCCGCGGGCGCCGCGGCGCGCTCTGCGCGTGCGGACATGAGCCCTCTCTATTTGAAGGGGTGGCTCGCGGGCATCTGGGCGGATGCGGGCGAGGAGGGCGCATTGGACTCGGACGTGGTCCCGGTTGTCCCCGCTGCCGCGGTGGCCTTTTCCAGGCAGTAGCCGAGGCCGCGCACGGTGAGAATGCGCACGCCGCTTGGCTCAATCTTCTTGCGCAGCCGGTGCACGTAGACTTCGATCGCGTTGTTGCTGACCTCTTCGCCCCATTCGCACAGATGATCGACCAATTGCTCCTTCGATACCAGTCGGCCAATCCGCTGCAGCAGCACTTCAAGCAGGCCGAGTTCGCGTGCCGACAGCTCGATGATCTGCTCGTTGATATAGGCAATACGCCCCACCTGATCGAACGACAGCGAACCATGCCGCACCACCGTCGGGCCGCCCCCTGCGCCGCGGCGGGTCAGTGCGCGCACGCGGGCCTCGAGTTCATTGAGGGCGAACGGTTTGGCCATGTAGTCGTCGGCGCCGAGATCGAGGCCTTTGACGCGTTCGTCGACGCTATCGGCGGCGGTCAGGATCAGCACCGGCAGGTTCGAATTGCGCGCCCGCAAGCGCCGCAGCACCTCGAGTCCGGACATGCGCGGCAGGCCGAGATCGAGGATCAGGAGGTCGAAAGTTTGCATCGACAAGGCGGTGTCCGCCTCGACGCCGTTCTTCACGTGATCAACGGCGTATGCCGATTGGCGGAGTGATCGAATCAGACCGTCCGCGAGTATGCTGTCATCTTCGGCAATCAGAATTCGCATGATGCGCCAGCCTGGCCTTGCCGGCACCGTGGAAAGCCCGGCGCACAGCGGTCTCCAAAGATTTTGTGGGTAGTTTGGTGCACTTTGGCCACACATAAATGCATCGATGTGCGAATCGTGCTTGCCAAAACTACTGTTTTTTTATACAGTGTCTGCGTTTAGTGTGCTGTCTGTGATGAATGGGCCGCACACCTGCCTCAGACGCCGTTCATCATAGCAAAGGACGATTCATGGAAGAAAGCAAGAAAGGCCTGGCTGGACTGACTGCTGAAAAGAGCAAGGCGTTGGCTGCCGCGCTCGCGCAGATCGAAAAGCAGTTCGGCAAAGGGTCGGTCATGCGGCTCGGCGCAGGCGAGGTAGTCGAAGACATCCAGGTGGTCTCAACGGGATCGCTCGGGCTCGACATCGCACTAGGCGTCGGCGGTTTGCCGCGTGGCCGGGTGGTCGAAATCTACGGGCCGGAATCGTCGGGTAAAACCACGCTGACGCTGCAAGTGATCGCCGAAATGCAGAAGCTCGGCGGCACGGCAGCGTTTATCGACGCGGAACACGCGCTGGACATCCAGTACGCGGGCAAGCTCGGTGTGAACGTGAACGATCTGCTGGTTTCGCAGCCGGACACGGGCGAACAGGCGCTGGAAATTGCGGATGCGCTGGTGCGCTCGGGCTCGATCGACATGATCGTGATCGACTCGGTCGCGGCACTCGTGCCGAAGGCCGAAATCGAAGGCGAAATGGGCGACTCGCTGCCGGGTCTGCAAGCACGTCTGATGTCGCAGGCGCTGCGTAAGCTCACCGGCACGATCAAGCGCACGAACTGCCTCGTCATCTTCATCAACCAGATCCGTATGAAGATCGGTGTGATGTTCGGCAATCCGGAAACCACCACCGGTGGTAACGCGCTCAAGTTTTACGCATCGGTGCGTCTGGACATCCGCCGTATCGGCTCGATCAAGAAGAACGACGAAGTGATCGGCAACGAAACGCGCGTGAAGGTCGTCAAGAACAAGGTGGCGCCGCCGTTCCGCGAGGCGATTTTCGACATCCTGTACGGCGAAGGCATTTCGCGCCAGGGTGAAGTGATCGACTTGGGCGTGGCGGCGAAGATCGTCGATAAGGCTGGTGCCTGGTATAGCTACAACGGCGAGCGCATTGGTCAGGGTAAAGACAATGCACGCGAATTCCTGCGCGAAAATCCCGAGATCGCACGCGATATCGAGAACCGCATCCGTGAATCGCTAGGCGTGAATGCGATGGCAGAAGTTGCCACAGGCGCAAGCGCTGAACTCGCAGGCGAAGAGGAGTAATCGCCGCGTGATACGCAAGGGCCGGCCTGTATCCAATGCAGGACGTAATGCGGGCGGCCCGCGTGACGGTGACTCAAGTGGTGCAACTGAATCGCTTGGGTCACCTGAATCACCATTCGATCCGTTCGAGTCTTTCGAAGCGCACGATCAAGCTTCCGGCCGTGCGTCCTCCGCGCGGCGGGGTTCCGTGCTGGCCGATCCAGGTGACAACACTGGCAACGCCAGTCCTCCCGCAGAAACCACCTACACCCGCTCACGCCGCACGCCAGGCGAGGCCCGGGGCGGAGTCCGCGGTGAGTCGGCCGATCAAGACCGCGCCAACAAATCAAAAAGCCCTGTCCGCTCGCTGAAAGGCCGCGCACTTGGCTACCTGTCCCGCCGCGAATACAGCCGCGCCGAACTCTCGCGAAAGCTGATGCCCTTCCTCGAAGAGGGCGATTCTCTAGAGGCTTTGCTCGA
>NZ_JAMFSB010000038.1 GCF_026225065.1 Paraburkholderia sp.
AACCCCTTGTCCATGAAGATCACGCGGTGCGCGACCTTCTTCGCGAAGCCCATTTCGTGCGTGACGCACATCATCGTCATGCCTTCCTGCGCGAGTTCGACCATCACGTCGAGTACTTCGTTGATCATCTCGGGGTCGAGCGCCGAGGTGGGTTCGTCGAACAGCATCGCGATCGGATCCATTGAGAGCGCGCGGGCAATCGCCACACGCTGCTGCTGACCGCCGGACAACTGCCCCGGAAACTTGTCCGCATGCGCGCGCAGGCCGACACGCTCCAGCAACTTCAACGCCTTCGCAGCCGCTTCGTCCTTCGAGCGGCCCAGCACCTTGATCTGCGCGAGCGTCAGGTTTTCCGTGATCGAAAGATGCGGGAACAGCTCGAAATGCTGGAACACCATGCCGACCTTCGCACGCAGCTTCGACAGGTTGGTCTTCTTGTCGCCGACCGATTGACCATCAATGGTGATCTCGCCTTTCTGGAAAGGCTCGAGGCCGTTGACCGTCTTGATCAGGGTCGACTTGCCCGAGCCCGACGGGCCGCACACCACCACCACTTCACCCTTTTTGACTTCCGTCGAGCAGTCGGTCAATACCTGGAACTGGCCGTACCACTTCGAAACGTTCTTGAGAGAAATCATCTTGCAACCTTTTTCTGAAGACCTTTGACGAGGCTCGACGCGGTCCCACGGACCGCAGAATAACGCGCATCCGGGAACAGTACCATTTCGACATTCGTGCCGTCACGGTCGCCAATATTCGTGTTCGCAAGGAAAAGGCTGAGAGGGGGTATCCCCGGCGCGGATGCCCGGCTAGTCGATAGGCTTGTCATTCGGGCTTTTGAAAAGCGCCCTGATGGCGTCGTTTTCCGGGAAGTTCAGGTTCAGGCCTTTGGGCGGAATCGGCGATTCGAACCATTTCTGATAGATCTGATCGGCCTCCCCCGAGGTCTCTATCTTCGCGATTGCACCGTCCACCACTTTCTTGAACTCGGGGTCGTTCTTGCGCATCATGCAACCATACGCTTCCTCCGACTGAGGCGCCCCGAGGATCACGAATTCAGCTGTATGGCCCGATTTCGCGCGCTCACCGGCGAGCAGCGCGTCGTCCATCATGAACGCGGAGGCACGGCCGCTGGCGAGCGCCTGGAACGCCTCCTCGTGATCCTTCGCGCTGATGATGTTCATGCCCATGCCCTTGTCCTGGTTCATCCTGCGCAAGAGCCGCTCGGAGGTGGTGCCAGCCGTCGTCACGACCGTCTTGCCCTTGAGGTCCAACCAGCCCTTGATGCCCGAATCCTTGCGGGTCATCAGACGGGTTCCGATTACGAAGATGGTGTTTGAAAACGTAACCTGCTGCTCGCGCTCGACGTTGTTGGTGGTCGAGCCGCATTCGAGGTCGACGGTGCCGTTCTGCACCAGCGGGATACGGTTTTGCGGTGTGACCGGGGTCAGTCTGATCTTCAGGCCGGGCGTGTTGAGTTTCTGCTTGACCGCGTCCACGATCTTCATCATGAACTCGTGCGAGTAACCAATGACGTTCTGCTGTTCGTCGTAGTACGAAAACGGAATCGACGATTCGCGATAACCGAGAGAGATGACGCCCGTGTCCTTGATCTTCTTTAATGTACCGGCATCCTGAGCGTGCGCGGCCCCTGCAAACAGTCCGAGTGTCGCGACCAGCAGCGCAGCCTTCCTGACCTTCATAGGTGATCTCCTGTCGACCCGAGCTGGCGCTTTAGCGCCTAGCTTACTCCGGTCCCATGCAAAGTCCGGCAAAGAACCCGTATCTGTTCAACTGTAATTGAATTGACACCATTCCTGTAGCACAAGTCATTACAGAGTACGTTGCCAGCCCCTTCGCGCACACCCGGGTGCGTGCGCCAGTGCAATGCATCGACGAAAAAAACGGGCGACATCATTACGATGCCGCCCGTCGAGGAGACCCGCGATCGTGTGCATCGACCGCGTGACAGGGGAAATGGAGATTGTCTGATCAGGGGTACAGGCCACGCAGTTCGCGTGCTTCGAGGATGCGCTTACAGGCGACGATAAACGCTGCCGTGCGCACCGAAACCTTCTGCTCGCTCGACACTTGCCACACAGCGGCAAACGCTTCGCGCATCACGCGCTCGAGACGCTGGTTGATCTCGTCTTCGGTCCAGAAGAAGCTCGAGAAATCCTGCACCCATTCGAAGTACGACACGGTCACGCCGCCGGCATTCGCCACCACGTCCGGGATCACGAGGATGCCCTTGTCGTGCAGGATGTCGTCCGCCGCGGTCGTGGTCGGGCCGTTGGCGCCTTCCACGACGATCTTCGTCTTGATCTTGCCGGCGTTCTTCTCGGTGATCTGGTTTTCCAAAGCGGCCGGGATCAGGATGTCCGATTCGACGGTCCAGAAATCTTCGGCCGCGATCACGTCCGCTTCCGGGAAGCCGCCCACGCCGCCGTTCTTCGCCACGTGCGCAAACAGCGCCACGGCGTCGATACCCGTCGATTTGAAGATCGTGCCCGTGTGGTCCTGCACAGCAACAACCTTCGCACCGGCTTCCTGGAACAGGCGCGCTGCGATGCCGCCCACATTACCGAAACCCTGCACGGCGATGCGTGCGCCTTCGATGTCGACACCAATGCGGCGTGCGGCTTCCGCAGCGACCACGAACACACCACGGCCGGTTGCTTCACGACGACCCAGCGAACCGCCGAGCGCGATCGGCTTGCCGGTCACGACGCCCGTAGCCGTTTGGCCCTGGTTCATCGAGTAGGTGTCCATCATCCACGCCATGATCTGCTCGTTCGTGTTCACGTCCGGCGCGGGGATGTCGGTGTTCGGTCCGATGATGATGCCGATTTCGCTGGTGTAGCGACGCGTGACGCGCTCGAGCTCACCACGCGAGAGCGTGCGCGGATCGACACGGATACCACCCTTGGCGCCGCCGTACGGCACATTCACAGCAGCGTTCTTGACCGACATCCACGCGGACAGTGCCATCACTTCCGACAGCGTCACGTCCTGGTGATAACGCACACCACCCTTGCCCGGACCGCGCGACACGTTGTGCTGCACGCGATAGCCTTCGAAGTGAGCCACGATGCCGTTATCGAGTTCGATGGGCACGTCGACGATGAGAATGCGCTTCGGACGCTTGAGGGTTTCGAGCCAGCGCGACAGCGGGCCGAGATACGGCGCGACGCGGTCGACCTGACGCAGATAGTTGCCCCAGGGGCCGAGGTTGTCGCTATTCAGATAGGACGGGACGGAGTGCAACGACGATGCGGACTGCGGTTGGGATGACATGAACGCTCCAAGCGTTTTGACCGAATGACGACATTGTCGAAAAACGCCAATTTGAAATCCAATGCCGTTTGGTCATCCCGTTATGTCTTTCATGCATAACGTTGAAATCCCGCAAAAAGCTGTCGCGTAAGGCGCAACAATACGCCGCCGCGACGGCAAGCAACTCGCCGTGCATACCCCACACGATGGGCTTGCGCCGAGCTTACACCACGCCCTGTGCGAGCTCGCCGGTGACGGTGTCCCAGAGCTTGCGTATCAGCACGTGACGCGCATCGTCGCCCTGCGCCGCGAGCTTGTCGCGATACAGACGAATCTCCATGGTCAGTGTGAACTGACCTTCCACGGTGCCGCGCGTTGCGCGGTCGAGGCGGATCAGCTTGCCCTCGGCAACCGCATCTTCCACCGCGCTGTGCGGTAGAAAAGCGATGCCGTGGCCAGCCAGCGCCATCGCCTTGAGCCCCTCGGCCATGTCGGTTTCGTACAGACGGTCGAGCGACAGACGCGTCGGCGCATTGGCGATGATCACCTCTGTCATGCGGCCAAGATAGGCGTTCGGCGTGTACGAGAGATATGGCGCCGGCTCGTCAGGTGTGCCCGGCAACGTGTAGCGCGGACGACCTGCACGGCCCGGAGCGGAGAACGGACTGATCGGCTCAATGCCGAGCGTGAGCATGTCGTAGCGGGCCGGGTCGAGCGCCACCGGATGGCTCGGATGGTGGTAGCCCATCACCAGATCACAGCCGCCTTCCACTAGCGAGAGCACCGCGTCGTGTACGTTCAGCGCGCGCAGGCGGGTGTGCACAGGGCCTAGCTGCGCCTCGATGCGTTGCAGCCAGCGCGGAAAATACGTGAGCGAGAGCGTATGCGGCACCGCGAACTCGATCGTTGCAGCAGGGGTCGCCGTGTGACCGCGCAACAGGGTACGCGCTTCGTGGAACTGCGAGAGCATCGTCAGCGCCTGCTCGTAGAACACCTGGCCGGCGGCCGTGAGCCGCGTCGGATAAACCGAGCGATCGATCAGTTCCGTGCCAAGCCACGCTTCGAGCGCCTGAATACGGCGCGAAAAAGCGGGCTGCGTGACGTGCCTGAGCTCCGCCGAACGGCTAAAGCTGCGGGTTTCCGCGAGCGAAACGAAGTCTTCGAGCCATTTCAGTTCCATGCGGAGCGTGCGGCCGGCAGGGGAGGAGAAGTCAGCATTCTAGCGGGGCGATGCCGGCGCCGCGACGTTTGCGGGAATACCCAGCACTAGCGGCAATAGCCGGACGAATCAGGAGATGGGCCGTCCGGTGGTAAAATTCCGGGTTCCCTCCGTTCCGATCTGCTCACCGAGCGCTCACGCCTCCATCATGTCCGACACCCGCCCCGATACCCTGTTCGCGCTCACCGCGCTCTCCCCGCTCGACGGCCGCTACGCGTCGAAAACCGAAGCCCTGCGCGAATGGCTCTCGGAAGCCGCGTTCATGCGCCATCGCGTGACGGTCGAAATCCATTGGCTGATTGCGCTGTCGCAAGCCGGTTTTGCTGAAGTGCCGCGCTTCTCGGCCGCATCCGAGCAATTCCTGCTGCAACTGGCCGAGCGCTTCACCGCGCACGACGCGGCGCGCATCAAGGAAATCGAGCGCGTCACCAACCATGACGTGAAGGCTGTCGAATACTGGCTCAAGGAATCGGTGAAGGGTCAGCCGGAACTGGAGCGCGCGAGCGAATTCATCCACTTCGCCTGCACCTCGGAAGACATCAACAACACCTCGCACGGCCTGATGCTGGCCGGCGCCCGCGAACACGTGATCTTGCCGGCGCTGCGTTCGGTGCACGCGCGTCTCGTCGCGCTGGCGCATGCTCAAGCTGCTCAACCACTGCTGTCGCGCACGCACGGCCAACCGGCCAGCCCGACCACGCTCGGCAAGGAAATCGCCAACGTCGCGGCGCGTCTCGCGCGCGCGATCGAGCGTGTCGAGAACGTGGAACTGCTCGGCAAGATGAACGGCGCGGTGGGCAACTTCAACGCGCATTTGTCCGCGTATCCTGAGTTCGATTGGGAAGCGTTTTCGCGCGAAGTGGTTGAGAAGCGCCTGAAGCTCAAGTTCAATCCGTACACGATCCAGATCGAACCGCACGACTATATGGCCGAGCTGTTCGATGCCGTCTCGCGCGCCAACACGATCCTGCTGGACCTGGACCGCGACGTGTGGGGCTATATCTCGCTCGGCTACTTCAAGCAACGTCTGAAGGCCGGTGAAATCGGTTCGTCGACGATGCCGCATAAGGTCAATCCGATCGACTTCGAAAACTCGGAAGGCAACCTGGGGCTGGCGAATGCCACGTTGCGGCATCTGGCAGACAAGCTGCCTATCTCGCGTTGGCAGCGTGATTTGACCGACTCGACCGTGCTGCGCAATATCGGCGTCGCTTTTGGCTACTCGTTGCTGGCGTATGATGCGTTGATTCGCGGTCTGGATAAGCTTGAAGTGAATCCGTCACGCCTGAACGAAGATCTGGATAACTGCTGGGAAGTGCTGGCTGAGCCTGTGCAGACAGTAATGCGCCGTTTCGGCATCGAGAATCCGTACGAGCAGTTGAAGGAACTCACGCGCGGCAAGGGTATTACGCGTGAGGCGCTGCAGACGTTTATTGGCGGGTTGAATATTCCCGCGGATGCGAAGGAACGCCTGCTGGCCATGACGCCGGCTTCGTATGTGGGTAAGGCGATCGAGCTGGCTAAGCGGATTGCTTAAACGGCGATGCACTACCTGCTAGCGCAGGCTAGCGGACATAAAAATGGCGCTCCTTGGAGCGCCATTTTAGCTTTCATGGTACGTTGAAGTACCACGCCTCACCGCGTCTTCATCTGCTTCAAAACCTCATCCACGATCTCATCCGGCGACAGTTCGATACTCACCGTAATCGCCTCATCCGCATCCGGCTCTTCCAGAGTATCGAGCTGACTTTGCAGCAACGAAGAATCGAAGAAATGACCGGTGCGCGTCGCCAGACGTTCATGCAGCACTTCGTAGGATCCCTTGAGATACACAAACACCACGTCTTTGTCGCCACCGCGCAGAACGTCGCGATACGAGCGCTTCAGCGACGAACACGTGAACACCGCCGTCTCTCCTGCCCCCTGCCTCTCCTCGATCGCCGCACGAATCGTCTTCAGCCAGGGCCAACGGTCTTCATCGGTCAGCGGGATCCCTTTGTGCATCTTCTCCTTGTTGGCTGCGCTATGAAACGCGTCGCCGTCGGTGAAGCTGCATTGCAGGCGTTCGGCCAGCATCTCGCCAATCCGCGTCTTGCCGGCGCCCGAGACGCCCATTCCGATCAGAATCATTCAATACTCCTTACAGGACTGTCGCGAGCGCGAAGGTCAAACCCAAACCCATCAAGGAAATGATGGTTTCGAGCAGCGACCACGTCTTGAACGTCTGCCCTACCGTCATGCCAAAGTATTCCTTGATCAACCAGAATCCGCCGTCATTGACGTGTGAAAAAATCAGCGAGCCCGAACCCGTTGCCAACACCAGCAACTCCGGACGCACCTGCACACCGCCTGCCGCTGCGATAGGTGCGACGATGCCGCACGCCGTCGTCATGGCGACGGTGGCCGAGCCCGTCGCAAGGCGAATCAGTGCGGCCACACACCAGGCAAACACCAGCGGCGACAGATGCGCCGCAGTCGCTGCATTGACGATTTCCTTCGAAATGCCGCTGTCCATCAGCACGCGTCCGAAGCCACCGCCCGCACCCACGATCAGCGTAATGCCAGCGATCGGCGCCAGACACTCGCCGCAGAACTTCTGGATCTGCTCGCGGTTAAAGCCGCGCTTCGCACCGAACGTCCAGAAGCTGACGAGCACCGCGATCAGCAACGCCACGTCGGAATTGCCTATGAATTGCAGCAGGCTGTTCGCAAAAGTCTTGGGTGCGAACAGGAGGTCCGCCCAACTGCCGATCAACATCAAAATCACCGGCAGCAGAATCGTGAACAGCGTGATGCCGAAGCTCGGCAACTCGCGTTTCGTGGCCTTATCTTTGTCCTGTTCAGCCGAACCGAGGAATTGCGCGGCAAGCGGGTTGTTCTCGGGCAGCTTGATATAACGGCTGACCAGCAGTGCGAACAGCGGTCCCGCAACAATCGCGCATGGCACACCGACAATCAGGCCATACGTAATCGTCTTGCCAATATCCGCGTGATACGCCTGCACGGCGAGCATCGCAGCAGGGTGCGGCGGAATCAGCCCGTGCACGACGGACAAACCGGCGATCATCGGCAAACCGATCAGCAACAGCGACTTGCCGGTGCGCTTCGCGACGTTGAACGCAATCGGAATCAGCAGCACGAAGCCCACTTCAAAGAACACTGGCAAGCCGACGATGATCGCCACCACCATCATCGCCCAGTGAATGTGCTTTTCGCCGAACTTGTCGATCAGGGTCGTGGCAATGCGTTCCGCCCCGCCGGATTCGGCCATCATCTTGCCGAGCATTGTGCCGAGTCCAACCACGATCGCAATGTGGCCGAGCGTGTTGCCGTTACCGGTTTCGAACGACTTGACGATGGTGCCCATCGGCATGCCGGCCACGAGGCCGAGCAGCAGCGACACGATGATGAGGACGAGGAACGGGTAGACCTTGTAGCGCGTAATCAGCAGGATCAACGCGGCGATGGCGACCACCGCGTAAATCAGCAGCAAGCTGCCATGGCTAGCTCCCATGGAGCTCCTCCTTTTGCATTGTTGGTTCTAAGTGCAAACGCGCGGGGTGGACCCTGTCGCGCTGCCTGTCTCTACGCCTGTCGTGAAACCGGAGTGTCACAAGTGATCACGTGGAGGCTAATTTTACTGTCTGTTTGGCGATGAGCGAGCGAAACTCTGCAAGCGGATTAAAAAGAAGCCTCGCCGTCGCGGCCTTAACGGCTGCAACGGCGAGGCTTCTTCGGATGCAGCCGGACTCTGACGTCACTCTCTGCTCCATTTACCGCTTACTTGGATGCTGGTGCTTGCTTGCCCAACCAGCAGATGTTCCGCGCGCTGGATGCGCATACCGCCAGCATCATCCAGTTCGACTCAGTCTGAAGTCAGTGCGCCGGTGCCGCAAGTTCGCTTGCAGCGCGCGCAAGGCGCGTGACCTCATCCCAGTTCTGCGCCGCGAGCGCAGCCTTCGGCGTGAGCCAGGAGCCGCCCACGCACACGACGTTCGGCAGTGCGAGGAAATTGGGGGCGGTTTCAGCCGTAATGCCGCCGGTCGGGCAGAACTTCAGACCCGGGAACGGACCGTGGAAGGCCTGCAGCATCGGCACACCACCAGCCTGCTGGGCCGGGAAGAACTTGACGATTTCGTAGCCGAGTTCCAGCGCGACGATGATATCGGACGGTGTCATCACGCCCGGCAGCAGCGGCAAGCCGGCGTCCAGCGCGGCCTGGTGCATCTCCCTCGTGAGACCCGGCGACACGCCGAACTGTGCACCGGCCTTCTTGGCTTGCGCGCAGTGCTCCGGCCTCGTGATCGTGCCGACGCCGACGACGATGTCTTCCGCCAGATGGCTCGCGCGTTCGATCGCTTCGAGACCGGCCGCCGTACGCAGCGTGATCTCAAGCACCTTTACGCCGCCAGCATGCAGTGCACGCGACACGTTCTCGCCCTGTTCCGCCGAGTCGAACGCCAGCACCGGAATCACCGGGCCGAGGCGCACGATGTCGCTTACTTTCTTTGCCGTCATAGTCAGACTCCTTGTTTCTGCAGTTCGTGGCTTGTGTGAACTTCGCCCACCATCGGACCAAACACCGAAGCGCCCAGTTCCGCCGGCGCAGCGGCCGCACGGAAGACGCCAAACAGTTCGCGGCCGAAGCCGACTTCGTTTTCTGCCTGATGCTGCGGAACGGCTTCCGGCCGTGCCGCCCATTCGGCCGCATCGATTTCGACGTCGAGCACGCCCGCTTCGGCGTCGATGACCAGCATGTCGCCATCGCGCACCTTGCCGATCGGCCCTTCAAGCAACGCTTCCGGCGACACGTGAATCACCGCCGGTACTTTGCCCGAGGCACCCGACATGCGTCCATCGGTAACGAGCGCGACATGGAAACCCTGATCCTGCAACACGCCGAGCAGCGGCGTCAAACGATGCAGTTCGGGCATGCCGTTTGCGCGAGCGCCCTGGAAGCGTACGACGGCCACGAAATCGCGCTTCAGCTCGCCTTTATCGAACGCTTCCTGCACCGCCTCCTGCGAATCGAACACGATAGCCGGCGCCTTCACCTTGCGATGCTGCGCTGCAACCGCCGAGATCTTGATGACGCCACGTCCCAGCTTGCCCTGCATCAGCCGCAGGCCACCGTCTGGCTGGAACGGTTCCTTGATGCCGCGCAGCACACCCGTTTCCAGACTCTCCGTCACGCCCGGCACCCAGGTGAGCTTGCCGTCGAGCAGCTTGGGCTCTTCCGTGTAGTGATGAAGTCCCTTGCCCGCCACCGTGTTCACATCTTCGTGCAGCAAGCCGCCTTCCAGCAGATTGCGGACTAGGAACGCCACGCCGCCCGCCGCGTGGAAGTGATTCACGTCGGCCTTGCCGTTCGGGTAGATCTTTGCGAGCAGCGGTACGTTTTGCGAGAGCTGATCGAAGTCGTCCCAATCGATCACGATACCCGCCGCGCGGGCAATCGCCACGAGGTGCAGCGTGTGATTGGTCGAGCCGCCCGTCGCGAGCAGCGCAACGATGCCATTGACGATCGCCTTCTCGTCGACCACGTGGCCGATCGGCGTGTAATTGCCGCGCTCTACCGTCAGGTCGAGCACGCGCCGCGCAGCTTGCGCCGTGAGCGCATCGCGCAGCGGCGTGTGCGGATGCACAAACGCGGAACCCGGCAGATGCAGGCCCATCACTTCCATCAGCATCTGGTTGCTGTTGGCGGTGCCGTAGAACGTGCAGGTGCCGTGGCTGTGATACGCGGCGGCTTCCGCTTCGAGCAGCGCGCCGCGGTCGCAGTGACCGGTCGCGAACTGCTGGCGGACTTTCGCCTTGTCGTCGTTGCCGAGACCGCTCGTCATCGGACCGGCCGGAACAAAGATAGTGGGGATATGGCCGAACTGCAGTGCGCCGATCAGCAGGCCCGGCACGATCTTGTCGCAGATGCCCAGGCACAGCGCCGCATCGAACATGTTGTGCGTGAGCGCGACGGCCGTGCTCATCGCAATCACTTCACGCGAGAACAGCGATAGCTCCATGCCCGCGTTGCCCTGCGTGACGCCATCGCACATGGCCGGCACGCCGCCCGCGAATTGCGCGACACCGCCGTTTTCACGAGCGGCCTGCTTGATGAGATCGGGATAATTCTTGAAGGGCGCGTGGGCCGACAGCATCTCGTTATACGACGACACGATGCCGATATTCGGCTCTCGGATCTGCTTGATCACAAGCTTGTCGTTACCCTCGAGGCCGGCAAAGCCGTGCGCGAGATTCGCGCAGGACAGCGCGCCACGCACCGGAAACTTGCCTTGGGCTTTATCGATGCGGGCCAGGTAGGCGTCGCGGGTAGGCTTGCTGCGTTCGATCACGCGTTGCGTAACCTTGAGCAATTGCGAATGCGGGGAAACCATCGAAGCTCCTTCGTCGCTGGCTGGGGCGAACATGCGCGGGGCCAGGTGGGGATCGCGGGGACGTCGGATCAGACCGACAGCGAGAGTTTAGTAGAAAAACTACACGATCGCAATGCGCCCATCTTTCCGCTCACCATCACCCGGAATTCCATGAAACGCCCACTACAAAGCCGTTCAACCGAAAACACCGATCACCTGGGGAATACACCTACAGCGTGAAATGTAGTTTTTGTACATCTCCAGCAATCAGCTATAGTCCACGCATTCTTCAGCATAGTGCGAGTTTTCCAATGATGCTGTCCCAGGTGGAAGCGATGCGCGAGCAGTTGCGCCCGTCCGAGCGGAAGTTAGCGGACTACGTGATCGAAGCGCCGCGCGAAGTACTGGATCTGTCGATGAACGAGGTGGCGGCCCGCGCGGGCGTGAGTCAGCCGACCATCGCGCGCTTTTGTCATGCGCTCGGCTTTTCAGGCTTTCGAGAGTTCAAGATCCGGCTCGCGCAGGGCATCGCTGCGGAGGTGCCCGTCGTCTACCGCGACGTGCGGCCCGACGAGCCCGCGCCCGGGGTCGCGGCCAAGGTGCTGGACCGGACTATCGGCGCGCTGATCCAGGTGCGCAACAACCTGTCGTCGGACAGCGTGGCAGCGGCCATCGAGCTGCTCTCCAAAGCGCGGCGGATCGAGTTTTACGGCGCGGGTGGCTCCGGCGTGGCCGCACTCGATGTGCAGCACAAGTTCTTCCGGCTCGGCATGCCGAGCGTCGCGTATTCGGATCCGCATACGTTTCTGATGTCGGCGTCGCTGCTAGGTGAGGGCGACGTCGTGGTGGCGATTTCGAATACGGGGCGCACGCGCGATATCGTCGATGCGGTCAAGTCAGCGCTGGCCGCGGGCGCCAAAGTGATTGCGATCACGCATGGGAATTCGCCGCTCGCACGACTCGCGACCGTCGGACTCTTCGCGAATGTGGATGAGGACACGGATATCTTTTCGCCGATGACCTCGCGCGTCTCGCATCTGGCGATCGGCGACATCCTGGCGGTGGGGGTGGCGCTGAGCCGGGGACCGGAGTTGGTGGAGAAGCTGGCGCAGGCGAAGGAAGTGATCAACCGCCGAAGAATCGATCCACAGACGTGACCGGTGTCACGCTTTGCATCATGCATGGACCGAAGAAACAAGACACCCCGCAGCGCAACTCGCATGCAGGGTGGGAGTGATGAACTCCTGAACGCCGACGACCTGCCGGTCACCGGGGATTTTGGCTCAACTACCGCACGCTATCCAAGGCAGCCGGTTCAGAACTCGTAACCGACCTGAGCGCGCACGCCCGCGTCGCCGGTCGACGTCACAGACACCGCACCATTCGCAAGCCAGTGGCCGCTCAACGAGCGATAGGTAACACCCGCCGCCGCTGCCGATGCACCTTTGTATGTTCCGCCACCCGCCGCGACGACCGTCTTGCCGGGACCCGACGGCGTCAGACTAGGCATGGCCATAGCTGCGGCTACGCCGGCATAGGCGTTCTTCGCGACTTCATTGATCGAGTTCTGTACGCCCGCGATGCGATTGTCCGTGTAGCTATTCGCCTGCGATGTAGCAGCGTTCAGCTGGTCCACGTTTACCGCGTCAGTACCCTGCTGCCCTGGCGCAACGTTCGTCAGCTGGCGTTCGCTACCCGCCGCGCCCACCGACACCGAGTTGGCGCGGTCGGCTACCGAGTTCGCACCTAGCGCGACCGAGTTGTCGGCCTGCGCGGCCGAGCCGGCACCGACCGCAACCGCATTGACACCCGTAGCCGCCGCGTTCGCGCCCATCGCCGTGGCATGCGTGCCACTTGCCAGTGCCGCTTCCGCATTGCGATCACCGCTTGCCGAGAAGAGCGGATTCGTCGCGTTGACCGCGACATTGGCGACGGCGCCGAGCGCTGCGTTCATCTGAGCGACATTCACTGCGTCGGTATCGGCCGCACCGGCTGCCACGTGTGGATCGTCGTGCCGCCCGAGGCGGCGGCGCCCATCGTCACGCTACCGTAGTCGATCGAGCCGTCGGCGTTATGGTCGTAAATGACCGCAGCATTCGCGTTGCCATTCTTGTCCACGAGACCCGCCGCGTTCAACTGCGATACATTCACGCGTCGGTGTCGGCCGTACCGGCTGCGACGTTGGTGATCTGCCGCTCCTTGCCCACTGAGCCGACCGACACTGAATTCGGACGATCCGTCTTCGAGTTTGCGCCCAGCGCGATCGAGCCATCGTCCCAGGCCTGCGCGTTGCCGCCAATCGCCACCGAATCCACCCCCGTAGCCTGTGAATCCGCCAGCGTCGAGTTCGAGTGGAAATACATGATGCCCGCGCCACCGCTGATGTTGTTCAGGATGCTGTTGATATTCGCGATGCTGTCGGTATTCTGCGTTGTGCGACCGTCCAGACTATTCAGCGCGTCGCCGACCGTATAGAACGGGCCACCTCCGATGTCGTATTGCGGCCTCGCGACCGAACCATCCGGATTCACAGTTGAGCCGCCCCCCAACGCACCCGCGACGCTTTGCGAAACGCCGTACAGCTGGCTGCCGTTCACCGCGTCCGTGCTAGCCGCCGACACCGTACCGGCCGCCACACCGATAATCTTGTTCGCTGTGCCCGAGGTCGTGCCATTGCTAAACAGGCTGAGCTGACCATGAATATACGCAGCGGGCGATCCGTACGAAACACCGTCACCGAAAATCTCCAGGCCGCCTCTGGCAATCAGGCCGGACGAGTTCGAGATAAGGTTCAGAGAGGGGTTGCTGGCGAACGCGGTTTGGGAGCTGCTCTTATTGCCGATTGTCGCCTGGCAGGCCGGGGAAGTCAGAGCGGTAGTGGTACCGCCGCCTGGAATCCCATCATTCACCGCGGCACAGGTATCGTCGGTAGCGTCGTTAAAAACCGCAACGGGAGCCGCCGCCGCATACGTTGTTCCGGTGGATAGAAAACCGGCCGCGGCCAGTGAAATAACGACATTCCTTACGGACGATTTTTTCCCAGACGCCCTGGAAAACTTTGACGCTTCTGTCCATATGCACTTTACGTCGTTCCACAGTGACCGATATATTCTATTCATTAAGTTGTCCCCACTAGATACACAGATTTCAATTCGCGAAAGCGCACGCGTTTGCAGCGGACGCGCGACACGCTGGCCGGGGTCAACTCGTTCAACGGTCGCCACTAACGCTCAAAGGAAACGAGAGCGGTTAGTCGCACGGCAGACAGAATTGAGGTCCAGACCAGAAAAGCTACGTTATTGATATGCGTATCTGGTCGACATCGGACCGGTCTTAAATCCGTTATATGGCACAGCAAGTTATGTCGATTGCATAATCGATTATCTAAATCGCATGACCATGGCGCAAGGTGGCCGAATCGTTGCCTCCGCGCTGGAGGCGGGGACCCTATCGTCGCAGGTTGAACATTAGAAGTGCGTATCAACGAATAGCATCCGATCGAGTCTCGATATGCTAAAGGATGCTGTCATCCGGCATTTCTGAATTGTTGCCGGGTTACCGCAATTGGCGAGGATTTACCGCATCGGTTCTTTAAAAGAATTCCGATTATTTTTAAAACGGTTTTAAAACTACCAACGCCACCGCCGCCAGCATCCCCAGCACGGGCAGTTCATTGAACATCCGATACCACTTATGCGAGCGACGGTTCTCGCCCCGTTCGAACGTCGCCAGCAAACGTCCACAATAGAAGTGATACACGATCAGCAGCACGACGACTGTCAGCTTCGCGTGCATCCAGCCCTGCCCACGCCCAATGCCGACCACCAACCAGAGCCACAGCCCGCAGGCGAGCGCAGGGACTGCGATGAAGCTCATGAAGCGATAGAGCTTCCTCGCCATGATCAGCAGGCGTGCCGTGGCGGCCGGTTCCGTTTCCATCGCCAGATTGACGAAGATGCGCGGCAAATAGAACAGGCCGGCAAACCAGGAAGCAATCAGAACGATGTGAAACGTTTTTACCAGAAGCATTGGCGGTCCTCGTGCGTCGAGTTGGCGTTGTTGATCGCGCGCCCATGAGCGCGCCGAGGGTTACTGACGGCCTTCGCCGTGCCCGAGCACAACGTACTTCAGCGACGTCAGCCCTTCCAGCCCCACCGGCCCGCGCGCATGCAGCTTGTCGTTCGAAATGCCGATTTCTGCGCCGAGGCCAAACTCGAAGCCGTCGGCAAAACGCGTCGATGCATTGACCATGACGCTCGCCGAATCCACTTCGCGCAGGAAACGCATCGCGCGGTCGTAGTCTTCGGTGACAATCGCATCGGTGTGCGCGGAACTGTAGGTGTTGATGTGCTCGATAGCCGCATCAAGGTCGTCGACCACCTTGATCGCCAGTACCGGCGCGAGATATTCGGTACTCCAGTCTTCCTCGGTTGCATCGACGAGCGGGCCGACGCCCGCCGCTTCGAGTACCTCGCGCGCCGCCGGATCGACGCGCAGTTCGACTTCCTTGACGCGATACAAACGCCCAAGCTGCGGCAGCACTTCATGCGCAATGCCGCGCGCCACCAGCAGCGTTTCCATCGTATTGCAGGTGCCGTAGCGGTGCGTTTTTGCGTTGTCGCACACGGTCATCGCCTTGGTGATGTCCGCGCGGTCGTCGACATACACGTGGCAGATTCCGTCCAGATGCTTGATCATCGGCACGCGCGCTTCATCCATCAGGCGAGCGATCAGGCTCTTGCCGCCGCGCGGCACGATCACGTCGACGTATTCTGTCATCGTGATCAGCGCGCCCACGGCAGCGCGATCCGAAGTCGCCACCACCTGCACCGCATCCTGCGGCAAACCGGCCATCTCGAGGCCTTCGCCAATCAGCTTCGCCAGCGCGGTATTGCATTCGAGCGCTTCCGAGCCACCGCGCAGAATCGTTGCGTTGCCCGACTTCAGACACAGCGCGGCGGCATCGATCGTCACATTCGGACGCGATTCGTAGATGATGCCGATCACGCCGAGCGGCACGCGCATCTGCCCGACCTGGATGCCGCTCGGGCGGAATTTGAGGTTGCTGATCTCGCCGATCTGATCTGGCAGCGCTGCGACCTGGCGCAGGCCTTCGACCATCGTTTTCAGCGCCTTGTCCGACAAGGTCAGGCGGTCGATAAACGCGGCGTCGTGTCCTTTCTCGCGTGCGCGTGCCACGTCGCGTGCATTGGCCTCTTTCAGCTGCGCCGACTCGCGTTCGATCGCGCGGGCTACTGCCTCGAGCGCGGTGTTTTTCGCTGCCGTCGACGCCCGTGCCATCGCACGCGAAGCGTGCCGGGCGCGGCGGCCGAGGTCGGTCATGTACTGGTCGATATTCATGGTGATCCTCGTGATGTCCGTCCGAGTCTTCGGCACGCGGTGGACAGGCAGAATTAGCGAAAGATCAACCGATTGTAAGTCTGGTTGCAGCGGCTTGCTGGATGCGCAGTCAACGCGGTCGATCAGAATTGTTGCTGCGCGCTCACAACCAGTCCAGCGTCAAAGCGCAGCCGCAACCCGTTCGGCCCGGTTCAGACTGGCCTGCGTACTGGCGTGGCTGCCGGCACTGGCGAGGCTGTTGTCCTTGGTCTGCCTGGCGACCCGATTGGCGCGGCCGTTGCCTTCGCCGGCGCAGCGACCGTCATCGCCAGTTCGAACAGCCCATCCCATGGGTCCGGCGGTGGGTCATTGCGGTGATTGCCAGGCGTGCCGCCGGACAGCCCCTTGACCTGGCGGTCAAGCTTCGCCGCGAGCGCGAGCGCCTTTTCCAGCGCCGCTTCGGTCACGCGCGACAAAGCCGGCCCAATCAGGCGCTCACGCGGCCCCCACACGCGGTTTTCGCGCACCAGCATCGCAAGCGGCTTGCCCGCCGCCACACCGCGCTTGATGCGCAAAAGCGTACGCACTTCCTCGACGACGGCCCACAGCACCAGCACCGCCGCCTCGCCTTCGCCACGCAAGCCATCGAGCATGCGGGCAAGCCGCCCAACGTCGCCCGCCAGCATCGCCTCGTTCAGCTTGAAGACGTCATAGCGCGCAACGTTCAGCACGGCATCCTGCACCTGCTCGAGGCTCAACGCCCCGGCCGGGTATAGCAACCCGAGCTTCTGAATCTCCTGATGCGCAGCAAGCAGATTGCCTTCCACGCGCTCCGCAATAAACTGCAAGGCGCGCCGCCCTTCCTCACCGGCAGCCACACGCTGCCCCTGCTGCGACAGCCGCTGGCCGACCCAGTTGGGCAACTGCGCCCGCTCCACCGGATCGATCTTCAGCGCCACGCCCGCCTCGGCCAACGCAGTAAACCAGCCGGACTTCTGCGTGGCCGCATCGAGACGCGGCAGCGTGATCATCGTCAGGACATCGGAATTCACCGCATCCGCGAGCGACTTCAGCGTATCCGCGCCTTCCTTGCCCGGCTTGCCCGACGGAATCCGCAGCTCGACCAGTTGCTTGTCGCCGAACAGCGACATCGACTGGCTCGCGCCCAGCAGCGAACTCCAGTCGAAGCCACGTTCCACCGTGAACACCGAGCGGTCGGTATAGCCGGCCGCGCGCGCCGCCGCGCGGATGCGGTCGCCCGCTTCCTGCGCGAGCAGGTGCTCGTCGCCGTGCACGACGTACAGGTCGGCGAGTCCCTTCGCGAGGTGCGTTTCGAGCGCGTCAAGTCGCAGTTGCATGGCTACGGATCAACAAGATTGGCAAAGCACGACAGTGCAAGGCGCCGCTCAAAGCGGCGGCGGCGGCAACGGCACGCGCGGCGCAACGGCTGGTGCCCCTTGGCCCGGCGCCGGATGCAGCGAATGCACGACACCAAGACGGCGAATCAACTGATCGACGGCATCGCTTTGCATGTCCGTGTACAGCAGGTCCGCTTCGGCCCCTTTCGCCTGCGTGAACTCATCGCTATAGGTCATGGCGCGATTCAGTTCGATCGCGCTCTGCGGAAGCAGCACTGTTCCGTCCGTGCCGTTGAGCGAGTAGAGCAGCGTGTAGGTGACTTCATATTCTTCGACGACGCCGAGAGAATTCATCGTCAGCACGCTGTTGCCACGGACCTCGGAGACATGCAGAACGGCATCCGCGTTCGACGCCGATTTGACGATCACCGTGTCGCTGCCGCCTTGAACCATACGAGTCAAACGGCCGAGGAACGGAGCCGGCGCGCCCGCAACAGCGAGGCGCTTAAACGGATAGTCCTGCTGACCGCGCAGCTGAAAGCCACACGCGGACAACACCATTACCCCACACGCCAGCGTCAAAAACGATCTGCGAGTCACATTGGCTCCTGGTTCGCAGTAAATCCCGTACCACATTCGGGTGGCGTCACTGTTCGCGGCGCCGCCCTGCTTATTGCCAGCTTCAGCGTCAAACGACGATGTTCACCAGACGGCCCGGCACGACGATGATCTTCTTCGGCGCATTGCCTTCGCTGAACTTGGCGAACATCTCGTGCGCGAGCGCGGCCTGCTCGATCGCGTCACGCGGGGCATCCTTCGCGACCGTGACCGCGCCGCGCACCTTGCCGTTCACCTGCAGCACGAGTTCGATCTCGGCCTGCTCCAGCGCCTTCTCGTCGACCTTCGGCCAGGGCGCGTCCAGCAGCGTACCAAATTCGTCGGCATAGCCGAGTTCCTGCCACAGCTGATAGGTCGCGTGCGGCACAACCGGGTACAGCACACGCAGCAGCACGCTATAGCATTCGCGTAGCACGGCGGGCTGAGCGCCCTTGGCACCGTCGAGCGCATTGAGCATCTTCATTGCCGCCGACACCACCGTGTTGTACTGCAAACGCTGGTAGTCGAAATCGGCCTGCTTCAGCACGCTGTAAATCTCGCGACGCAGTACCTTGTCCGTTTCCGCGAGTTTCGCGGCATCGAATGAAGCCTGTTGGCGCAGGGCCGCTTCGTTCGCGTGGCCAAAGCCCCACACGCGGCGCAGGAAGCGGCTCGCGCCCTCGACGCCGGAACCCGACCATTCGAGCTGCTGCTCGGGAGGAGAGGCGAACATCACGAAGAGACGGGCGGTGTCGGCACCGTACTCGTCGATCAGCAACTGCGGATCGACACCATTGTTCTTCGACTTCGACATCTTCTCGATGCCGCCGAGCACCACAGCCTCGCCGTCCGAGTTCAGCACGGCGCCGACCGGGCGGCCCTTTTCGTCGTGCGTCACAGTGACGTCGGCCGGGTTGTACCAGGTCTTCTTGCCCGCTTCGCTCTCGCGGTAGAAGGTCTCGTTGAGCACCATGCCCTGCGTGAGCAGGTTTTTGGCCGGCTCGCCGAAATTCACCAGACCCATGTCGCGCATCACCTTCGCCCAGAAGCGCGAGTACAGCAAGTGCAGAATCGCGTGCTCGATGCCGCCGATGTACTGGTCCATCGGCGCCCAGTAATCGGTACGCTCGTCGACCATGGTCTTTGCATCCGGCGACGCATAGCGATAGAAGTACCACGACGAATCGACGAAGGTGTCCATCGTGTCGGTTTCGCGTTTCGCGGCGCCGCCGCACGTCGGACATGTGCAGTTGACGAACGCTTCTGACTTCGCGAGCGGATTGCCCGTGCCGTCCGGCACGAGATCCTCGGGCAGCACGACCGGCAGATCCTTCTCCGGCACCGGCACGTCGCCGCAGGTCGGGCAGTGGATGATCGGAATCGGCGTGCCCCAGTAGCGCTGACGCGAGACGCCCCAATCGCGCAGACGGTAGGTGACCTGCTTGTCGCCGAGGCCCAGATCCTTCAGGTCGCTTGCGATCGCATCCACGGCTTGCGTGTAGGTCATGCCGTCGTATTTGCCGCTGTTGATCAGCGTGCCGTCCTTGTCGCCGTACCATTCTTGCCAGGCGTCGGTCGAGTATTGCTTGCCTTCGAGCGCCACGACCTGCTTGATCAGCAGACCGTACTTCTTCGCGAAAGCGAAATCGCGCTCGTCGTGCGACGGCACGCCCATCACGGCGCCTTCGCCGTAGCTCATCAGTACGTAGTTGCCGATCCACACTTCGACCTGTTCCTGCGTCAGCGGATGCGTGACGTAGAAACCGGTGGCCATGCCCTTCTTTTCCATCGTTGCAACGTCGGCCTCGGCGACACCGCCACGCTTGCATTCTTCGATGAACGCCTGCAGTTCCGGCTTGTCTTGTGCCAGACGCGTGGCGAGCGGATGCTCGGCCGCGACCGCACAGAAGGTCACGCCCATGATCGTGTCGGCGCGCGTGGTGAATACGCGCAGCACTTTCTGCTCGCCGTCGATCTCATACGGGAAACCGAAGTTCACGCCGAAGCTTTTGCCGATCCAGTTTTGCTGCATGACCTTGACGCGCTCGGGCCAGCCGAGCCCTTCGAGGTCGTTCAGCAGTTCGTCGGCGTACTGAGTGATCCGCATGTAGTACATCGGGATCTCGCGCTTTTCGACCAGTGCGCCGGAGCGCCAGCCGCGCCCGTCGATCACCTGCTCGTTGGCGAGCACGGTCTGGTCGACCGGGTCCCAGTTCACCGTGCCGGTCTTCTTGTACGCAATGCCCTTTTCGAGCATCTTCAGGAACAGCCACTGGTTCCACTTGTAGTAATCGGGGCTGCAGGTGGCGACTTCGCGCGACCAGTCGATGGCGAGGCCCATCGCCTGCATCTGCTTCTTCATGTACGCGATGTTGTCGTACGTCCACTTGGCCGGCGGCACATTGTTGGCAATCGCGGCGTTTTCGGCCGGCATGCCGAACGCGTCCCAACCCATCGGCATCAGTACGTTGTTGCCGTTCATCCGCAGATAGCGGTACATCACGTCATTGATCGTGTAGTTGCGCACGTGGCCCATGTGCAGCTTGCCCGACGGGTACGGCAACATCGAGACGCAATAGAACTTGGGCTTGTCGGTGGTTTCCGTCGTCTTATAGGCGTCGCTGGCGCGCCATTGCCCTTGCGCGGCGGCTTCGACGTCGGAGGGAACGTATTTTTCGTGCATGGTGTGATGGGGTCGCTAGGTTCGGTGCTTTCGCACCGGGCCTGGTGCTCTGCTAGATGAAATGGCGTCGTTTCCCCGTGTGCAGGGGAAAACGCTGATTATACCGTTCGCCGAGGGGTCTGCCGCGCCCGGCGCGGCACGGCTAATGGCCCACCACGGGCGGCGGCGGGTCGGTCACAAAGCCGAGCCGCTCTAGCCCCGCCTGCTGCGCCGCGCCCATCACCTGCGCAATGACCTCATAGCGTGTCGAGCGCTCGGCGCGCAGCTGAATCTCCGGCTGATCCTGCTGCTTGCCCGCCTGGACAAAGCGGGCGCGCATCTGGTCCAGCGTCAGGGCATCGCCGTTCCAGTAGATCTTGCCGGCGGCGTCGATGGACAGCGAGATGGTCTGCGGTGTCTGACGGGCCGGCGCGGCGGCGACTTTCGGCAGGTCGAGCCGGATCGCGTGTGTGAATAAAGGCGCGGTAATGATAAAGATCACGAGCAGCACCAGCATCACGTCGATCAACGGCGTCATGTTGATCTCCGCCATCGGCGCTGCGGTCTGCCGTTTTTCGAGTCCGCCGAATGCCATGTCGACCTCCTGCCTGACTAAAGCTGAACTGGGCTAAGCTGGTTTGAGCTGATGCGGCCTGCACCCGCTGCTCAGACGGGCGCGCACACGTAGGCGTGCAGATCGTGCGCAAAGCCGTCCAGTTCCTCGGACAACTGCCGCACCATGCGGCCGAGCACGTTGTAGGCAAGCACCGCGGGAATCGCGACCACAAGGCCAAAGGCCGTCATGATCAGCGCCTCGCCGACCGGCCCGGCGACGTTTTCGATCATCGCCTGCCCGCTCGCGGCAATACTGCCGAGCGCGTGATAGATACCCCATACGGTGCCGAGCAGGCCGACGAACGGCGCCGTGCTGCCCACCGATGCCAGCAGCACCTGGCCAAACTCGAGCCGCCGTTGCGAGGTGGTGAGCGCCTGACGCAACGCCCGCAGGACCCGCTCACTGCGCTCGACGCGCGCGAGCAGCGCTCCGGGGATATCCACTTCTGAGGCATGCAACGCGGCTTCGGCGAGCGGCGTGAAGACACGTTCGCTATCGACGCGCCGCAGCGCCGCGACGCCATCCGATAAGGTAGACGCCTGCCAGAACTGGGCAATCGCGCGCGCCGCCTGGCGCTTTGCGCGGCTCAGAATCCAGCTTTTGACGATCAGAAAACACCAGCTCGCCACCGACATCGCCAGCAGCACATAGGCCACAGCATGGGTGATCGTGTCGCTGGATTGCAGGTAGTGAAGAATGCCGGTGCCTGCCATTGGACCTCGCCGTCGGAAAGTGTGCGCAGATGGGATACGGGGCGCACGCCGAGCATACGCGCGCTCAGCGCAGGCCGAGTACGTCCTGCATGTCGAACAGGCCGCTTGCGTGGCCTTCGAGGAAACGCGCCGCACGTAGCGCGCCCTGTGCATAAGACAAGCGGCTCGCCGATTTGTGCGTAATTTCGACGCGTTCGCCGATACCGGCGAAGAGCACGGTATGGTCGCCCACAATATCGCCGCCGCGGATCGCCGCGAAACCGATTGTGGACGGGTCACGCTCGCCGGTGATGCCCTCGCGGCCATAGACCGCGCAATCGTCGAGATTGCGGCCGAGCGCGCCGGCGATCACTTCGCCCATTGCCAGCGCGGTACCGGAGGGCGCGTCGACCTTGTGACGGTGATGCGCCTCGATGATCTCGATGTCGTAGCCGGTCGCGAAGTGACGCGCGGCGTATTCGAGCAGCTTCAGCGTGACATTGACGCCCAC
This sequence comes from Paraburkholderia sp., assembly GCF_026225065.1. Taxonomy (GTDB): domain Bacteria; phylum Pseudomonadota; class Gammaproteobacteria; order Burkholderiales; family Burkholderiaceae; genus Paraburkholderia. The sequence goes on from NZ_JAMFSB010000038.1 coordinate 22,643, forward strand.
GCTCATGTTGGCCGCAAAGACAATGCCGATCTTTTCAGCCGCCGCGCGCAGTTGCGCCTTCTGCTCGCTTTCGAAACCCGTGGTGCCGATCACCATCTTGACGTTGTGGCGCTGCGCCGCTTCGAGATGCGCAAGCGTGGCCGCCGGCCGCGTAAAGTCGATCAGGGCGTCCGATTGGGCGAACACCTGCTCGATATCGTCGCTCAGCGGGACGCCCGTTTGCTTGCCGAGGAACGCGCCGGCGTCCTGGCCAAGTTGCGCCGACCCGGTCCGCACGAGCGCGCCGGAAAGCTTGACGCCAGAATCGTTCAGGACGGTTTCGATCAGCATCCGGCCCATACGGCCCGAGGCACCGGCAATAGCAATGTTCATGGCAGTCGCGCGTGAAATATGACGTAAGAAACGATGGATGTAAAAACCGACGCGAAGCACGACGCGCAAGGCGTGGCACGAGGCACCTGAAAGCGCACCCCCAGGGGCAAAACAAAAGGCAACAAACACAAATGACGGGCTCGCGCGATGAACGCGGCCCGTCATTGTCAGGGACAGCGTATTTAGCTACCCGTTCCCGAGGTCACCGGAGCGGACGTCAGCGGTGCGTTGTAGGTCGGCCCGCTGTTGCTCTGCGAGCCAGCCGGTCCCACCGGGTTGTCTTGCTGTTCGCTCGGCACGGCAGGCGGCGCCGGACGTGTGAACTGGAACTGCGGCGCCCCAGGCGACGTGCCGCCTTGCGGGACCACACCACCGTTCGCAGTCGGCGTACCAGCCCGCACCGACGGCGTGATCTTGCCGCTCGGCGCCTGCACGGCGTCCGTCGCGCGATTGGCCGCCTGAGCGGCTTCGGCGTTCGGATCCATGGACTGTGCAGACGCTGTGCCGGCCGTTGCCGGCGGCGTAGCCGCAGCGGCGCCGGAAGCCGCAACCGCCCCGCTGGCTGCCGCGGCCTCTGCTGCCACAAACGCCTTCTTGCCGCGCTTGTCGCCGTCGATTTCGGCGAGCAGTTCGAGGTTGGACGGCAGATCTTGACCGCCCGTCCAGTTCGCGACCGTGTCGCCCGCGAAGTTCACGACGAAGTCACGCTGCTGCACAACGCTCGTATTGCCGCGCTTGAAATAGAACACGTAGTCCCAACGGTCTGCGTGGAACATGTCCGCCAGGAGCGGCGTGCCGAGCAGCTGGCGCACCTGGTCCCGTGTCATACCCACCTTCATTTGTGCAGCTGCCTCAGCCGAGACGAAATTGCCCTGCACAACGGTAATCCGATAAGGCGTGATGCTTTGGGCGATTCGCTGCGTTACGCTGTCGTAGGTCGAGCACCCGGCAAGAACCGCGACAGTCGCTGCAGCAATCAAGGTACCCCGCATGCGGCTCCCCCGGTAGATCAGTAGAGATTTTGAAATCATTTCACTCACCGTGCGGGTCCTGCCTGTGGCGGACCGCGCGAGTTTCATTGCATCGAAGATGACCTGAACAGCGTAAACACATTACTATTAGAACCCTGCATTGTACTCTAGGGATCCCTTGTCATGACCAATCCAACCGATCTGAAAAATATCGGGCTCAAGGCGACCCTACCGCGCCTCAAGATTCTGGAGATTTTCCAGCACAGCCCGGTGCGCCACCTGACTGCGGAAGACGTCTACCGCAACCTGCTGCACGAGGAGCTCGATATCGGGCTTGCCACGGTTTATCGCGTCCTGACGCAGTTCGAGCAGGCTGGGCTGCTGTCGCGCAGCAACTTCGAATCCGGCAAGGCCGTGTTCGAACTGAACGAAGGCACCCACCACGATCACCTGGTGTGTATCGACTGCGGGCTGGTCGAGGAGTTCTTCGACCAGGAAATCGAGAGCCGTCAGCAGACCATCGCAAAGGAGCGCGGTTTCAAGCTGCAAGAACACGCGCTCGCGCTGTACGGCGCCTGCACGAAGGAAAACTGCCCGCATCGCAAGCATTGAGCGGCATTATCGTCGCGCGCCCCACGGTTCGCGAGCCGCGCAGGTAATAAAGAGAAACCCGGTCGTCGTCAGTCGGCCGGTTTTTTTGCGCCTAAGGGGCGTCGGGCCTCACGCGCGGCGCATTCAAGCCGCCCAGAGGCCGTAAGCGTAGGTAACAAGACATGGTGGTATCAAGGCGGGACATAGACGGCCGTAGGCGTAAAGCGGCAGTGATCAGGCTGATACGCCCCGTGTGACGTCCCAGCTGACGCTTAAGCTAACGCGCGAGACGCCACGTTTCAGCCAGCGCAATCTCGTCGCAATTGGGCTGCTCGCCGCCTCGATCCACCACCACGAAATCGCTGACGCGCTCAAGGGCGAGCAGCGGGTGGTGCCAGACCCCTTTTGCGTAGTTGACGCCCTGCCAGCCGTCAGTCCAGAAGGCGCGCATGTGCGCCGGATCGAAGTCGCCGGCGGGCGCGACGACGACCAGGTAGCTCACATCTGAAAGCGGAAGGAAAGCCTGGCTGCCAAGCGGATGGCGCTCCATCATGTTGATCTCGACCGGCAGCGCACGCGGTTGCGCGCGGAACAGGTTGATGAGCGGCCGGCCGCTCTGCTCAACGACGTCGACCTGCGCAAGATCGTGATAGCGCTCGGTCGTGCCGCCGTTGATCGGGAAGTGACGTGCACCGTCCAGTTCGATCACGTCGCCAAACGGCGCGAAGGCTTCGCGCGTCAGGCGCTCCATCTGCAGGGTCTTCATTGCGGTGTCTCCGT
>NZ_JAMFSB010000308.1 GCF_026225065.1 Paraburkholderia sp.
CGCGATTGGCGGGGTGAACGAGGCAATCGCCTATGTGGCAAAGCTCGACCGCTCGCCGCTGTTCCTGCTCGTGGACCTGCACGACTCCGTGATGCCACTTTCCGATCTCGGTCGCTTGGCCGAAGTGTGCGAGCCGTCTGTGCAGGTGGTGGCGCTCGGCGAACGCAACGACGTCGGCCTGTTCCGCGCGCTGCTTCAAATCGGTGTCCGCGACTATCTCGTGAAGCCGCTCACGGTGGAGCTGATCAGGCGGACGCTCAACGTGTCCGACGGCAAGGTGAGCCCGGTGAAGCGTCTGCGCGCCGGCAAGACCGTCGCGTTTACGGGTTCGCGTGGCGGGGTTGGCGTGACGACGATCGCTCTCAACGTAGCGCGCCATCTGGCTGAAGACACGCACCGCCGGATTGCCTACGTCGACCTGAACCTGTATGGCGGTGCTGCCAACAGCATGCTTGGCATCCAGAGTAACAACGGTCTCTCGGACGTATTGCAGAACGTGCACCGTCTAGATCCGCAGTACGTCGAGCGCACGCTCGTCGCCAAGGGCACGCGCCTCTTCGTGCTCTCAGCAGAACTCGACTACGGTGCCCCGCGGTCGTTCGGGGACGACTCGCTCGCGCGCGTATTGGCACTCCTCTGCGACAATTTCCATTACGTGATCCTCGACGTCGGCGACCTGGCAGACCCGCTGGCAGGCGAAGCATTCGACCACGCGTCACGCGTGTACCTGGTCGCCGACCGCTCGGTACACTCAACCCGCGAGACGATCCGCCGGCTGCGCTTCATTGAAGACCGCGAGAACAATCCCACCACGTCAGTTCTGCTCAACAACCAGACTTCCTCGGCGACGGGCAAGGTCGAGTCGCCCGACTTTATGTCGGCGGTCGGGCGCACCGTGTTGCACGAAATTCCCTACGAAGCGAAGGCGGTGACGATCGCAGCGAACCTGGGCGAGGCGCCCAAGGACAAAGCGGCCAACGGCTTCAACCAGACAATCACGCGGATCGGCAGTGACCTGACCGGCCAGCACTCGAGCGCTGAACGCACGTTCTTCCAGAAGCTCCGGTTGAGGAGAAACTGATGTTCGGACAAAAGAAAGGCGCACCTATAGTCGGTGAAGCGGCACTCGGTGGCGCAGATGCCGCCGGGCTCGCCGTACTCGATCTGGTAGCCCCTGTCGCGACCGCATCGGCGGCTGTGTCACGCGCTACCCCGTTGGAAGGCAACGAGTTGCTGGTCCGCTCAGACCTCTTCCGGATCATTCGCAATGGCGTGTTCGCTTCGATGAACGCGTCTGCCGTCGTCGGCAAGACACGCGAGCAAATGAAGCCAAGCGTTGAACAGTTCGTGCTGGAGATCGCCGAACGTGAACGCCTGAACATCACGATCTCGGAGCAAGTGCAGATTGTGGGCGACCTGCTCAACGATATGTTTGGCCTCGGCCCGATCGAACCGCTGCTCGCCGACGAAACGGTAACCGACGTGCTCGTGAACGGGCCCGACCAGGTCTATGTAGAACGGCATGGCCGACTAGAACTGACCCCCTACAAGTTCCGCGACAACACGCACGTGGTGAACGTGGCACAGAGGATTGCAGCGGGCATCGGGCGGCGCGTGGACGAAAGCAGCCCGATGGTAGACGCCCGCCTCGCCGACGGCAGCCGGGTCAACGTCGTCTTGCCGCCGCTCGCGATCCACGGCGCAGTCATCTCGATTCGTAAATTTTCCAAGCGCAACATCACGCTTCACCGCATGGCGCAGCAGGGCAACCTGTCGCAGGCGATGGCGAACGTGCTCAAGCTCGCGAGCACCTGCCGGCTCAACATTATCGTGTCGGGTGGTACGGGTTCGGGGAAGACAACGCTGCTCAATGCGCTGTCGCACTTCATCGACCTCGGCGAGCGCACCATTACGATCGAAGATGCGGCTGAACTGCAACTCGTGCAGCCACACGTGGTGAGCCTCGAAACGCGCCCGGAAAACTCTGAAGGACTCGGTGCCGTCGCGCAACGCGACCTCGTGCGCAACGCACTGCGAATGCGCCCGGACCGCATCATCCTTGGCGAGACCCGCGGCCCGGAAGCCTTCGATGTGCTCCAGGCAATGAACACGGGCCACGACGGCTCGATGACGACGATCCACGCAAACACGCCGCGCGACGGCATCACCCGGCTGGAAAGCATGGTCATGATGGCAAACGGCAATCTTCCGCTGCTCTCGATTCGTCGCCAGATCGCGAGTGCCGTGCACCTGATCGTGCAGATCGAACGGATGCGCGACGGCATGCGCCGGATCACGCGCATCACGGAACTTGTCGGCATGGAAGGCGAAGTCATCATCACGCAGGACCTGTTCACGTTCCGCTACGACGCGAGCGCGTATAGCGAGGAAGTAAAGGGCGTGTTCGAGTGCGCCTCGGTGCGCCCGGCGTTTTCCGCACGTGCGGCGTACTACGGTCTCGAGGACGCCCTGATGGAGGCAATGAAGCTATGAGTATCGTCGACCTCGTCACCTTTGCGTCTTTTGCAGGTGTGATCGTGCTCGGCGTGATGTACCTGACCGTGCAGGATCTACGCAGCAAGCAGCCCGAAGCGCGGATCCACGCGCGCATGGCCGATGCATTCACGTTGCAGGGCCACCGCCTGCCAACGAAGGACAGTGACCAGGTCGACGCGGACCTCTTTAGCGTCAGCAGCGAAGACAACGCATTCGGCCGCTGGTTCGGCCCGAAACTCGCACGTCTTCGCACGGTCGCGGGGGCGAACGGACTGCGCATCGTGATCGCGGCAACCATTGTTGGGGAACTGGTTGCCGTTCTCATGACGAAGTTTATGCCGCTGCCCCATTTCGCTCCGCCATTGCTCGTGATCGGGCTGCCGGTGCTGCTGGGCATGCGTGCCTATAGCTTTCTCGTGAACCGCTTTCGAGAGCGTTTTCTCGATGGTTTCCCGGACTTGATTGACCTGCTCGTACGCGCAGTTCGCGCCGGCGTGCCGGTGACCCATGTGATCGGCTCGGCCGTGGAAGAGCTTCAGGAACCACTGCGTCACGAGTTCAAGCTGATGAGCGATTCTCTTCAGATCGGGCTGGATCTCGAGGCGGTGCTTGCGGTGGCGGTGCGGCGCATCGAAATTGCGGATTTTTCTTTCTTCTGCGTGTGTTTGGTACTGCAACGCGAAACCGGTGGCCAACTCGGCGAGACGCTTGAGAACCTCGCCACTATCGTGCGGTCGCGCCGAGAAATTCGCCAGAAGTCGCGGGCCCTGACAGGTGAAGCGCGTATCACGACCAAGATTCTCACGGCCATCCCGCTGGTCATCATGTTGGCCATGGCCTCACTGGACAAGACGTACCTTCCCGTGCTCTTCGGCACCCCCGGCGGTCAGAAGCTGTTCACCTACGCAGTCATCTCAGTCGTCGTAGGCATTGTCGTCGTCACCAAGATGTCAAAACTGGATGCATCGCGATGAAGCAGGAGTACATCGAAACGCTTATCAATCTGCTGATGCTGTCCGCGCTCTTCGCCGGACTTGCAATCTGGTGGGCGACCAAGCGAGGCGGCCGGCGCGGAAGGATTGCTGATCGCGCGCGCGAGGTCGCGCTTACGCAGCGAGCGGAAAGCGTTCAGATGGACGAGGCTGAGGCATCAGGCGGGTGGCGCGCGCAGCTCGTGCAGCGGCTTGGGCGCATCGGCGACCGGCTCCCGCTGTTCGACGCGAAATACCGACTCAAGCTTAAAAAGGAAATGGCACGTAGCGGCTATCGCAGTAGTCATGCGGTATCTGTGCTGCTTGCAGTGAAGTTTGTCTTCGGGTTGATTAGTGCAGGGCTCACGGTGATGCTGGGATCTAATATCCCGATGATCGGGCAATACCCGGCCGTGCGCGGCTCGGCGATGTTGATGGCGTTCATCGTCGGCATGATCGTTCCAGAGTACGTGGTCGCGTTTCGGGCATCGCGCCGTCGCAAGAAGATGTCCGGATGCCTGCCCGATGCGCTTGACCTGCTGGTGATCTGCACGAATGCCGGGAATAGCCTGGGCGTGAGTATCCGGCGCGTCGCAGACGAACTCAAGACTATTTGCCCACCGCTTGCCGACGAATTTTCACTCACTGCGGACGAACTCAAGCTCTCTGGTGACAGCACCCGTTCACTTCAGGCGCTAGCCGAGCGAATCGACCTGCCTTCTATCCGCGCGCTGATCTCCA
>NZ_JAMFSB010000039.1 GCF_026225065.1 Paraburkholderia sp.
CTTCATACTCATAACCTCGAAAGCGACTACCTGCCGACGTACACGCACGATGCAGGCCACGAATTCGTGCATCATTGATGCGGTGCAATACCGCGCTGGAACGATCATGACCGACACTTCCGAAGCAACGATCTCCCCGGCCGCCAGCACGCAGCCGATGCTGCAAGGCTATTTGCGCAGCGACGGCCGTAAGGGCATCCGCAATGTCGTTGCGGTCGCGTATCTCGTCGAGTGCGCACATCACGTGGCGCGGGAAATCGTCACACAGTTTCGCGAGCCGCTCGATGCGTTTGACGATCCCACCGCCGAGCGTGAGCCGGCCGTTCATCTGATCGGTTTTCCCGGCTGCTATCCGAATAGCTATGCGGAAAAGATGCTCAAGCAGCTCACCACGCATCCGAATGTGGGCGCGGTGCTGTTTGTGTCCCTCGGTTGCGAGAGCATGAACAAGCACTACCTCGTGGACGTGGTGCGCGAGAGCGGCCGCCCGGTGGAAGTGCTCACGATCCAGGAAAAGGGCGGCACCCGCAGCACGATCCAGTATGGCATGGACTGGGTACGCGATGCGCGCAAACAACTGGCGGCGCAACAACGCGTCCCGATGGCGCTCAGTGAACTGGTGGTCGGCACGATCTGCGGCGGCTCGGATGGCACCAGCGGCATCACGGCAAATCCCGCCGTGGGCCGCGCGTTCGATCATCTGATCGAGGCCGGTTCGAGTTGTATCTTCGAAGAAACCGGCGAGCTGGTGGGCTGCGAGTTCCATATGAAAACCCGCGCGGCGCGGCCGGAACTGGGTGATGAAATCGTCGCGTGTGTGGCAAAGGCCGCGCGCTATTACTCGATTCTCGGCCACGGCAGTTTTGCGGTGGGCAATGCAGACGGCGGCCTGACCACGCAGGAAGAGAAGTCGCTTGGCGCGTATGCGAAGAGTGGGGCATCGCCGATTGTCGGCATCATCAAACCGGGCGATGTTCCGCCGACCGGTGGGCTGTATCTGCTCGACGTGGTACCGGATGGCGAGCCGCGCTTTGGCTTTCCCAACATTAGCGACAATGCGGAGATCGGCGAACTGATCGCTTGTGGAGCGCATGTGATCCTGTTCACGACTGGACGCGGCTCGGTGGTCGGCTCGGCTATTTCGCCGGTCATCAAGGTGTGCGCGAATCCGGCTACCTATCGAAATCTCGCGGGTGACATGGATGTCGACGCCGGCCGGATTCTCGAAGGCCGCGGCACGTTGGAAGAAGTCGGCCGCGAAGTGTTTGAGCAGACGGTGGCGGTGGCGCAAGGTGTAGCATCGAAGTCCGAAACGCTTGGGCACCAGGAGTTTATCCTGACGTACAAGACGTTCGAGCCGGTTGGACCGGCGTGTTTGCCGTCGAGCGCGGCGTCTACGCAGCGAGTCGTCGAGATCGCTTCGCATTGATTGGCGCGGGGTGGCTGAACGCACAGCGTCGCAGCAAGACGACGCGGGTCATGGCATGAACAGCACAACCACGTTGCATGGGATCAGAGTGGCGCACTAAAGTGCGAACTCTGGCCGACCGCGATAAAACTGCATGGGGCCCGAGTAAGCGCTGAAGCGCTTACTCGGGCCGACAATGGAGACATCTGCATGACAGCAGCGATTGATTCAAACGTCGTAAAGCGCCGCCGGATCGGCCGGCGCGATTTGCAGGTGAGCGGGCTCGGTCTGGGCACTGCGCCGCTCGGAGGTCTATACCACGATCTGACGGAAGAGCAGGCGCTCGCCACGGTTGCCGCAGCGTGGGATGCGGGCGTGCGCTTCTTCGATACCGCGCCGCATTACGGCCATACGAAAGCCGAGCACCGATTGGGCGATGCACTGCGCCGCTACCCGCGCGACCAGTATGTGCTCTCCACCAAGGCCGGTCGGCGCTTTGTGCCGCGCACAACACCGTATGACGGCAGCGAAGGTTGGCAAGACCCGCTGCCGTTCGAGGCGATCTTCGATTACACCCACGACAGCATCCTGCGTTCGTTCGAGGACAGCCAGCAGCGGCTGGGCATCGTCGAGATCGACATCCTGCTGATTCATGATATCGGCCGCGTCACACACGGCGATAAAAATCCGGTCTACTGGAAGCAACTGACGGAGGGCGGCGGCTTTCGCGCGCTCGATGAATTGCGCTCGGCGGGGGTGGTCAAGGCTGTTGGCCTTGGTGTCAACGAAGGCGCGGCGGTTCTCGAGATGATGGCGGATTTCGACATCGACTGCGCGCTGTTGGCGGGCCGCTATACGTTGCTGGAGCAGGCCACGCTCGACGACCTGTTGCCCGCCTGCGAGGCGCGCGGCGTAAGTATCCTGTTAGGCGGGGCATTCAACTCGGGCATTCTGGCTCGTGGTGTTCAAGGGGATCTGAAGTTCAACTATGGCGCGGCGCCCAAAGAAGTGATCGAACGCGTGGCCCGGCTTGAAGCCGTATGTCGCGCGCACGATGTACCTTTGGCCGCGGCAGCGCTGCAGTTTCCCTATGCTCACCCGGCCGTCGCAACGGTGCTGACCGGCGCGCGCAGTGTCGAAGAATTGCGCGAGAACGTCGCCTCGTTCGATCGCCCGATTCCTGCTGAATTGTGGACGGCATTGCGCGACGAGGGTCTGCTGGATCCTCGGGCGGCGGTGCCCAAGGACTGACTAACGATGCACATCGATGCCCACCAGCACTACTGGGATCCGGCACGCGGCGATTACGGCTGGCTGACTCCGGATCTGGAATCGCTGTACCGGACTTTCGGGCCGGAGGATCTCGCCCCGCTGCGTGAGCGCGCCGATGTGCAGCGTACGGTTGTCGTCCAGGCGGCGCCCACGATTGAAGAGACCCGTTACCTGCTCGATCTCGCGCGCAACGAGGCGTCGATTGCGGGTGTGGTCGGCTGGGTGCCGATGTTGTCGAACGATGCGCCCGCCCTGATCGCCGAACTCGCACGTGACGCCAAATTCAAGGGTATCCGGCCGATGCTGCAGGATCTCGCCGACGACAACTGGATCGCCAACCCCGACCTCGCCCCCGCCGTCGAAGCGCTGATTGCACACGACCTCGCGTTCGATGCGCTGATTTTTACGCGCCATGTGGAGGCCCTCGAAACCTTCGCCACGCGTTTCCCCAAGCTGCGCATCGTGGTCGATCACGGCGCCAAGCCGCCGATTCGCGACGGCCAAACCGGCTGGCAAAGCTGGGCTGACGGCATCACCCGTCTCGCTAGCCTGCCGCATCTCCATTGCAAGCTCTCCGGGCTCGCGACTGAGGCCTCGTCCGGCTGGACGGAGGCGACGTTGCAATCCTACGTCGGCCATCTGCTGAAGTCATTTGGCCCGACGCGTCTAATGTGGGGCAGCGATTGGCCGGTGCTCAACCTGAACGGTGATTACCTGCTATGGCATTCGGTAGCGAATACGTTGCTCGCTGAACTATCCGACGCGGAACGCGAAGCGGTGTTCGGCGCGAACGCGACGGCGTTCTACCGTCTGTGAAAATCGTGGCAATCTACCCCGTATAAAACTTCGCAAGCCATTTCAACTGGAGCCGTAGATGACACAAAGACTGGCCGGGAAGACGGCCCTGATTACTGCCGCCGGACAAGGTATCGGTCTCGCCACCGCCGAACTCTTCGCCAGCGAGGGGGCGCGTGTGATCGCCACCGATATCCGTATCGATTCGCTCGCCGGCAAGCCGGTCGAAGCGCGCAAGCTCGACGTGCTCGACAAGGCCGCAATCGCCGCGCTGGCCGCCGAAATCGGTCCCATCGATGTGCTGTTCAACTGCGCAGGCTACGTCCACGCCGGATCGATCATCGAGGCGACGGAAGAAGATTGGGACTTCGCGTTCAACCTGAACGCTAAGGCGATGTACCACACCATTCGCGCGTTCCTGCCGGGAATGCTGGAAAAGGGCGGCGGTTCGATCATCAATATGTCGTCGGCCGCGTCGAGTGTGAAGGGCGTGCCGAACCGCTTCGTGTACGGCGCGTCGAAAGCGGCCGTGATCGGTTTGACGAAGGCCGTCGCTGCAGACTTCGTCACACGTGGTGTACGCTGTAACGCGATCTGCCCGGGCACGGTGGCTTCGCCGTCGCTCGAACAGCGGATTGCGGCACAGGCGCAGGCGCAAGGCGCCACCGTCGACGCGGTGCAGGCGGCGTTCGTCGCCCGCCAGCCGATGGGCCGCGTCGGCAAGACCGAAGAGATCGCGGCGCTGGCGCTGTATCTGGCCTCCGACGAGTCGGGGTTCACCACCGGCCAGGCGCACGTGATCGACGGCGGCTGGTCGAACTAGCCTGCTTTTTTCACTGAACACTCTGGATAGATAGGGACGTGCAACGATGAAACTGCTTCGTTATGGGCCGAAAGGCCAGGAAAAACCCGGCTTGCTCGACGCGCAAGGCAAGATCCGCGATCTGTCGAAGGTGGTGGCCGACATCAATGGCGACACGCTCACGGACGCCGGTCTCGCTCAACTGCGCAAGCTCGACCCGGCATCGTTGCCGGTGGTCGAAGGCAATCCGCGCCTCGGGCCGTGCGTCGGCCGGATCGGCAAGTTCATCTGTATCGGCCTGAATTACGCCGATCACGCGGCGGAGTCGAATCTGCCGGTGCCGACCGAGCCGGTCGTGTTCAACAAGTGGAATAGCGCGGTCAGCGGCCCGAACGACGACGTCGAGATTCCGCGCGGCTCGAAGAAGACCGACTGGGAAGTCGAACTCGGCGTGGTGATCGGCAAGCCCGCCAAGTACATCGACGAAGCGAACGCGCTCGACTACGTAGCCGGCTATTGCGTGATCAACGACGTCTCCGAGCGCGAATGGCAGATCGAACGCGGCGGTACGTGGGATAAGGGCAAGGGCTTTGACACGTTCGGTCCGATCGGCCCGTGGGTCGTGACACGCGATGAAGTGGCAGATCCGCAGAACCTGAACCTGTGGCTCGAAGTGGATGGCCACCGCTATCAGAACGGCTCGACCAAGACGATGGTGTTCACCGTCGCGAAGCTGGTGTCGTATCTGTCGCAGTGCATGAGCCTGCAACCGGGCGACGTGATCTCGACCGGCACGCCGCCGGGCGTCGGAATGGGCGTCAAGCCGAACCCGACTTACCTGAAGCCGGGTCAGACGATTCGTCTCGGCATCGAAGGCCTGGGCGAGCAGCAGCAGAAGACGTACGCAGCAGAGTAATCGCTCAAGGCGACGGCACCGTGTCCCCGCCGTCGCCGATCCGGTTGATCGTCCCCTGCGCGACGGCGACGAGCCGCTCGCGATCGCCGTCCATCACAAAGATATTGCACTGACAGGTCGCCTGATGCCGCCCGGCGTAGACGACTTGCGCCCGCGCGACCAGCATGCCGTTCATCGCGGGCCGCAGATAGTTGATCTTGTACTCGCCCGTGACGACCCGCGGTCCGAGCGCAAGCGCTCCGGCGAACGTGAGCGCATTGTCCGCCAGGTAACTGATCACGCCACCGTGAACGAAGCCGTGTTGTTGCCGCAGCTCGTCGCGAATCGGCAGGCATAGCGTCAGCTCGTTGGTGCTGGTATGCATTAGCTCGGCGCCGAGGAGCACGCTGAACGGCTGGGCATGGAGTGCGCCGCGTGCCCGGTCCAGTAGATCTGTCATTGTCGAATCCTTCGGGGCGATGCCCGTGGTGGCGTCCCTACCCACTCTAGGAAGCCCGTACGCGCCGCGTCAAGGTGAATCGCAAAAATGGCACGCGGATTATTGTGTAAATCAATGTCAATAGAACGATTGCGTCATGAATCAGCGTGCAAGACAGTCTTTCACCGGGTTTTGCTCAAGAGAACGTTTGCGTTGCCGTAAACAGCGTCGTAGTTCTCCCGTCATTCAATGCAATTCAGGTGTTCACGATGTTTAGCAAGATCAAGGTCGCATCCGGCCTGCTGTGTGTTTTGGCCGCTTTCTGCCTGCTGCAACTGGTGACGGAGGGTTTGGGGTTCTGGTCGTTGACGCGCACCCACGACGACGTTGGCGAGCTATCGAATGTCGCGTTGAATCAGGTCGACGCGGTGAATCGCACCACCCAGGCGCTGATGGACGCGCGTATCAACCTGTCGCGCGCCAGCACGCGGATGGTGAAGGGCAACGCCGAACCGGCCGACATCGTGCAGCACGCCCGCGACCAACTGGTGGCGGCAGACCAGTCGTTCACCTCTTTTACGAACGCCACCAAGACGAGCGACGAAAACAGCGCTCGCGCCGCCGCGCTCACTGACCGTTATCAGAAGTATCACTCGGCGCTGGTCGAACTGACGCAGGATCTCGACTCAGGCAACATCCAGGCTTTCCTCGATCAGCCGACGCAATCTTTCCAGGACGCCTATCTAGCCGAGCTGCATACCTTCGTAGAGTTCGCTGACGCCGCGAACCGGGCTTCGCTCGAGTCGATCGACAGCCGTCTTGCGTTGTTCCGCGGTGTTGGCGCGGCGATCCTGCTGTTGCTGTTGGCGGGTACGGTGGCGGTGTACCTGGCGCTCAGGCGCGGCGTGGTTGCGCCGCTCGAAGAGGCGGGCCGCCATTTCGACCGGATTGCGCAGGGCCGGCTCGATCAGGCGATAGGCGCGCGTGGCACCAACGAAATCGGCCGTCTGTTTTCAGGGCTGGCGAGGATGCAGGCAAGCGTGGCTCGCACGGTGAAGACGGTGCGTGAATCGGCTGACTCAATTCACCTCGGTGCTAACGAAATTGCCACGGGCAATGCGGATTTGTCTGCGCGCACCGAGAGTCAGGCGGCTTCGCTCGAAGAAACCGCCTCGAGTATGGAAGAACTGACTGCGACCGTGCGGCAGAATGCCGATCACGCGCGCGAAGCGAATGCGCTGGCGCAGACCGCGTTGGACGCCACTTCGCGCGGCAGCGAGGTCGTGAATCAGGTGGTCGACAAGATGCGCGGGATCGCGCAGAGTTCGGACAAGATTGCGGAAATCATTTCGGTGATCGACGGCATCGCGTTCCAGACTAACATCCTCGCGTTGAACGCTGCGGTCGAAGCGGCGCGCGCGGGCGAGCAAGGACGCGGCTTTGCGGTGGTGGCCGGCGAAGTACGCGGCCTCGCGCAGCGCAGCGCGCAATCGGCCAAGGAGATCAAGACGCTGATCAGCGAGTCGGTCACGGAGATCAAGGGCGGCTCGACGCTCGTCGAGCATGCGGGCGGCGCGATGCGTAACGTCTCGGAGTCGATCTCACGCGTCACGCAGATGATGGCTGAGATCAGTGCTTCGTCGCTTGAGCAGAGCACTGGCATCGAGCAGGTCAACCAGGCCGTCGTGCAGATGGACGAAATGACGCAACAGAACGCGGCGCTCGTCGAACAAGCCGCCGCGGCCGCGCCCTCGTTGCATCAGCAGACGCAGCAGTTGAAGGCGGCGGTGTCGGTGTTCGAGATTTCCGATGTCGTCCTAAGGACGCAGCGGTTCGGCGCGTTGCGCGACGAGCACGAGCGGGAGTTTTCGTTCGGTGCGGCGGTTTAGGCAGACTTAGCCAGGCTTACCCAGGTGTAGCCACGTCAGGCCGGCAACGCCGCATACGCGGTGGCGAGATGGTAAGGCGTCGTCGACGGCATGTCCGAGCGCGAAACCTCGCCTGTAGCCGTTTTGCACTCGTACCATCCCTGCGGATGCAGAAAGCGTTGCTGGAAATGCGCGATCTGCCTTGGCAAGACGGCGCGCGCGGCCTCGTCATTGCGTGTAGCCAGAGCGC
>NZ_JAMFSB010000309.1 GCF_026225065.1 Paraburkholderia sp.
GGCGGCGCCGCTGGCATGCGCCGCGAGATGAACAGGGCCGATGGTGACCGGACCGGTTCCATAGAGGTTGGACAGCCGGATGCGCACGCTCGATCCCCCGATGCTGGTCCGCACGACCTGGCGTATCGTCATCGCTGGCAATGGTGTGCCTGCCGAGTCAGGGGGCGCCGCCCAGGTGTCGACCCAATGCGGAACGGTAGGGGAGGCGGCGGGCGCAAGGCTCGCAGCGGCGGCCATGGTGATCGTGCAGAGTCCCAGTCCGGCGGCGATGTGTTTCAACGCTGTTCTTTTCATGGGCGCCCTTTACGGATGATTTTTATGCGAGAGAGACTAGCGAAGGTCGTCGTAGCAGGAAAGTATGCCGTTATCCTTAGTATTATAAATTCGCCTGGATAAAGACGGATTAAATTGGCTTCGTATTACGCTGCAATGATAGTAACGCTCGCACGCCACCAAAGTTCTCGATACACTTGTTCGCTGACCTTATACAGAGCAAAGCGTGTTCGTATCATTGCGCGAGCACGCTACATCAGGAGATCGAAAATGCGAACCAGTGCCCGGAATCAGTTTGAAGGCAATGTGGTGGAACTCAAGCAAGGCGCCGTGAACGACGAGGTCACGCTGCGCACCCAGGACGGCCTCGAGATCGTCGCGGTGATCACGCATGGCAGTGCAACATCGCTTGGTCTCGCCGAAGGCAAGCCGGCGATCGCGCTGGTGAAGGCTTCGTCAATCATGGTGATGGTGGATGTCAAGAGCAGCCAGGTGTCGGCGCGTAATTGCATCGCTGGGACGGTGTCTGCCGTCACCAAAGGCGCCGTCAATTCCGAAGTCGAGATTGCTGCACCGAACGGCGCGCAGATCGCTGCGATCATCACCAATGAGAGTGTCGACCGGTTGGGTCTCGCAGCCGGCAAATCCGCTACGGCGATTTTCAAGGCATCGAGCGTGATCGTAGGCGTCGAACAATAACGATGTGTTGAGGCGTCGAGGTCTTGAGCGATGAGCCCGCCCGCTGTCACGGCAGGCGGCCCGATCGCTTGTCTGGTTACCTCACCTGAGCGCCGTCACTTGATGGGAAAGCTGCGCACATAGCTGGTGCCGCCTGACGACGGCCCGCGATCGACCGCATACAGGAGATGATGCGCGGTATCGATCGCGACACCGCGGGCGTCCTGGAAGTCGTTGGCGATCACGCTGACCGTGCCGTCCGGGGCGATCTCGCAGAGGCCGCTCTTGTTGCACTTCGTATAGAGCCGCCCGTCACGATCCACAGTCATCAGATCAGGGCTATCTACGCGCGCAAAGACGGTAGGCGTCACCGGCGCGGGAGCGCTCAGAAGTGCGCCCAGATTCGCCTTCACGATATTGCCGTTGGCCTGATCGGAGACAAATACGTTCTCCCCTGAGACAGCAATCCCAACCGGCTTGCCGAGTCCCGTGAGCAGATCGCGTTCGGTAGCGGCGTGGGTCGCCTCATCATAGGTCACCAGACTCAGGGCACCTTGCGGCGGGTTGCTGCCGGTCTTGATGAACCAGGTAGACAGGAGCTGGCCAGGCGCAAGCTCAACCAGTCCCAACCTGCGCCGGGCCGGGTTGGGTCCGCTTAACGCCATGGCTGTGCCATTGCCACTGACTTCGAATATTGCGCTCGCGGTGCCAAACCCGAATCGTTCGGCGAGCAAGGCGCCCGACTGCGCGAAGCTGATCTGGCTGAGACTTTTACCTTGGGCCGCTCCAACCGGAATCGCCGCATACGGCGTGAATGCCCCGCCGCGCGAGGACAATACTCTGCTGGTGCGATCGTCCGTGATGAAGAGCGCGCCATCGGCCGGCCGCACGGCAATCCCGTTCGGCAAGGCTTCGACGGCGGTTTTCTGGGGTTGCACAACGGGTTGAGGCGTGCTGCAACCGGCTAACGCTGCGATAAAACTAAACGTTGCAATGACCGCTGCGGCTTTGCGCAACCTGACAGGCAATGCAAGCATGTTTCCTCCAGAGGGCATTCAGCCTGATTAGACGGGACACGCGCAACTCGCGTTACGCAAGGGCGCGGGGTTCGACGTACGGTACCAGCGACCGGCAACTAGCGCATGATCACTCGACCCTCGTCAGCAGTTCGATACTGTCGAGCTGCGCCGCGCACGTGTCGCGCACGATGGACACAAAATCCTCGAAGTAAGGACGGCCCGCCGTCCCTTTCGGCGCGATGGCGTAAAGCTCGCTCCACAGCCCGCTCGCGCCGACGCGTTTCGCCAGCACATAGTCGTGGTCGACGTAATTCTTCAAACCCCAGTTCGGCAATGCCGCGATACCCCGGCGGCTTGCCACCAGTTGCATGATCGCAATGGTCAACTCCGCAGTACGGCGCTCGAGCCGGATGCCGGCCGGCTCCAGCACCTCCCGGATCAGATCGATGCGCGATTCGGGAACCGGGTAAGTGATGAGGGTTTCGCCACGTAGATCTTCAGCCGTCAGACGCCGCTTGTCGCGCAGACGGTGTTCATTGGCGATCACCACCTGAATCTCGAACCTGAACAGCGGGGCGATATCCAGATTGCGCCGGGTAGCCGGTTTTGAGCCGATCACCACATCTGCTTTTCCCTCGGTCAGGAGCCGCATCGGATCCGCGTGAAATCCCGCCACAAGGTCGACCTCGACCTCCGGCCAGCGGCGCCGGAACTCATCCATCACTGGCATCAGCCAGTCGAAGCACGTGTGGCATTCCAGCACGATGCGAAGCTCGCCGCGTACTTCTTCCTTCAGGCGAACCAGATCCCGCTCAGCCGCCGCCACCCCGGCCACGGTTTCGCGGGCGAGAGCCAGCAGGCGTTCGCCCGCCACCGTAAAGCGCAGACCTTGGCGGGTCCGCTCGAATAGCGATACCTCGTAGTGGGCTTCCATGTCGCGGATCTGGTGCGACAGCGCGGACTGGCTGAGATTGACGCGCTCGGCGGCGGTGACGAGCTTGCCCGAATCGGCAATCGCGATCAGGGAGCGAAGATGACGCAGTTCAAGCATGTTGCCGCCCGCGCAGGCTGCAAGTCGAGGTGTCTTTGATATGAATGGCGCTCATACGATAATGAAAAGATGTCGCTTGATGAATCATAGCGTGCCTCTCAAACTGTGCGCTATTCAGTCAAGGATCGGCAATGGCTCGCACCCACATACATGGTTTCCCGCGCATCGGCGCGCACCGCGAACTCAAGTTCGCCCAGGAGTCGTTCTGGCGTGGGGAGTCCGACGATGCGTATCTGCGCGGCGTCGCGCGGGAATTGCGCGCGCGTCATTGGGAGCAGCAGCGCGCGGCGAAGCTGGACTTCGTGACGGTCGGCGATTTCGCGTACTACGACCCGATGCTGAATCTGACCGCTCTGTTGGGCGCGCTACCCGAGCGCTTCGAATTCGAGCCGGCGGCACTGTCGCTGGCTCAGTACTATGAGCTGGCGCGCGGTAACAAGGCGCAGCCGGCCATGGAAATGACCAAGTGGTTCGACACCAACTACCACTACCTCGTGCCGGAACTGGCACCGCAGACGACCTTCAATGGCGGCGTGAACTGGTTCTTCGAAGAGATCGACGAGGCGCTCGCGCTCGACCTGCCGGTCAAACCGGTGTTGATTGGGCCGATCACCTATCTGTGGCTGTCCAAGAGCCAGACGCCGGGCTTCGACCGCCTGTCGCTGCTGCCGAAACTCGTGATCCGCTATGTGCGTATTCTCGACGAGCTGGCGCGGCGTGGTATCGAGTGGGTGCAGATCGACGAACCGGCGCTGTGTCTCGACCTCGATGGTGAGTGGCTCGAAGCCTTTTCGGCCGTGTACGACGTGCTGGGCGCCGCGGGCGTCAAGGTATTGCTCGCCACCTATTTCGACACCGCGGCCGACCACGCCGGGCTCGTCGCGAAGCTGCCAGTCCACGGCGTGCATATCGATCTGATCAGGGCGCCGCAACAGCTCGACAGGTGGCGTACGGCGCTGTCGAAGGACAAGGTGCTGTCGGTGGGGGTGATCGACGGACGCAATGTCTGGCGCGCCGCGCTGCGCGAAATCGTCGGCTCATTGCAGCAGCTTCATGTCGAGCGGGGCGATACGCTCTGGATTGCGCCGTCGTGCTCGTTGCAGCACGTCCCCGTTTCGCTCGCTGTGGAGAAGCGCCTCGATCCCGAGGTCAAGACGTGGCTAGCCTTCGCGACGGAAAAGCTCGCTGAAATCGGCACGCTTGCGCTGGCGCTGCACGATCGGGCAGCGGCCGAGCCCGCGCTCGCCGCCGCGGACAACGCTCTTGCTGCGCGGCGCGCGTCGAAGGCGGTCACGAACGTGCTGGTGCAAAGAAAAGTCGCGGCTGTGACGGAGGCGATGGCGAGCCGCAAGAGCCCGTTCGAAGCCCGCAGCCGCGTGCAGCGGCATGCCCTGAAGCTGCCGCTCCTGCCGACCACAACGATTGGCTCGTTCCCGCAGACGCCCGCGATTCGCCAGGCCCGCGCGGCGTATAAGCGTGGCGAGTTGCGTGCGCTCGACTACCTCGAACGCATGCGCGCGGAAACGGCCACGGTAATGCGCAAGCAGGAAGAGCTCGGACTTGATGTGCTGGTGCACGGCGAGGTGGAGCGCAATGACCTGGTCGAGTTCTTCGCTGAGAAACTGTGGGGCTATGCAATCACGGAAAACGGCTGGGTGCAGAACTATGGCTCGCAGTGCGTGAAGCCGCCGATCATCTTCGGCGATGTGTTTCGTCCCGAACCGATGATGGTGGATACCGCCTGTCACGCGCAGTCCCTGACGGACCGCCTGGTGAAGGGCGTGCTGACGGGACCGGTGACGATGCTCGAATGGTCTTTTGTGCGCGATGACCAGCCACGCTCGACAACTGCCTTGCAACTGGCGCTAGTGATTCGCGACGAAGTGAACGACCTGGAGCAGGCCGGCATCCGCATCATCCAGATCGACGAACCCGCGTTTCGCGAAGGCCTGCCGCTACGCAAGACGGATTGGAGCGCCTATCTGGAATGGGCGACGCAGGCGTTCAGAATCTCCTCGAGCGGGGTTTCGGATGCCACGCAGATTCACACGCACATGTGCTATTCGGAGTTCAACGACATCCTGCCGTCGATTGCGGCGCTGGACGCGGATGTCATCACGATTGAAACCTCGCGTTCCTCGATGGAACTGCTCGACGGCTTCGGCGAATTTGCCTATCCGAATGGAATTGGCCCAGGGGTCTACGACACGCATTCGCCACGTGTGCCGAACGTGGACACGATGGAGCGCTTGCTCGAGCGTGCCTGCGAGGTGATTCCTGCGGAGCGTTTGTGGGTGAATCCGGACTGCGGCCTGAAGACGCGCGGCTGGCCAGAAACGGAAGCTGCGCTCGCAAACATGATTGCGGCAGCGCGGTCGATGCGGAAGAAGCTTGAAGAAGCGGCGAAGGACGACAAGCGGGAAAGCGCCAGCGAAATAGCCGGCTGACGGTGCTGACCGCAGGCTCGCAGCACGCGTGATGGCGTTTGTGCCATCACGCGATACTCACATCAAACTCACATCACTCAACTCAGACCTCAGGCGACGCGGCGTCGGCGCAGGAAGTCCGAGATCGAGCTGACCACGTCCGGCTTGCCCGCGTTGCCGTCGATATACGGGCTCCACGGCTGCGCGCGAATCGCGGTCTTGGTCCGCCACACCACGTTGAACTGGCCGTCGGCACGCACTTCGCCAATCATCACCGGCTTGTGCAGATGGTGGTTGCCGTCCATCTCGAGCGTGAAGCCCGACGGCGCCGCAAACTTCTGGCCGATCATCGCGACACGCACCTTGTCGACATCGGTGCTCTTGGCCTTTTCCGCCGCCTGCTTCCACATATGCATGCCGACGAAGGTCGCTTCCATCGGATCGTTGGTGACGCGCTTGTCGCCGCCCGGCAGGTTGTTGTCCTTGACCCACTTGGCGAACATCGCCTTGAACTTGGTGTTCTCGGGATTGCGCAGCGACATGAAGTAGTTCCATGCAGCGAGGTTGCCCACCAACGGCTTCGTATCGATACCGCGCAGTTCTTCTTCGCCCACCGAGAACGCCACCACCGGCACGTCCGTCGCTTTCAGGCCCTGGTTGCCCAGTTCCTTGTAGAACGGCACGTTCGAGTCGCCGTTGACGGTCGAGATCA
>NZ_JAMFSB010000040.1 GCF_026225065.1 Paraburkholderia sp.
AGTGGCGCGGGATCTCGATTTCGGATCGGTCTATGCGCTGCGGCCGGAGGGTGCGCGATGATCACCCTCACTGACATGCAGGATCAGTCGAGAGACGCGGTGCTGGCTCGGCTTCCCGACGATGCATCCGTGCGGGAGCTGATGCGGCCGTTTGCGCGATTGCTGGACGACGCCGACGTTACCGAACTGGTCATCAACCGGCCACAGCGCGTGCTGACAGAATCGCATCGCGGCTGGCATGGCTACGACTACGTCGATCTCGATTACGAGCGCCTGATGTCGTTCGCGGTGGCCGTCGCGACGCTCACGAACCAGGAAGTCTCGGCACAGCATCCCGTCCTCTCCGCATTGCTGCCGGGTGATGCCCGTATTCAGATCGTGGTGCCGCCGGTCGTGCCGCCGGGCACAGTCTCGATCACTATCCGCCGGCCGTCCGCACGCGAGAAGACGCTCGACGCGTACCGGGACGAGGGGCTCTTCGACGATACGGTCTGGCATCGCCCGGATGGGCTCGACGCGGCATTGCCCATGCTGCGCCCTGCAGATCGCAAGCTGGTTCAGAGTCTGGAAGCGCGGGACTGGGGCGCGTTCTTCGAGTTGGCTGTTACCGGGCGGCTCAACATAGCGATCGTCGGCAACACGGGTTCCGGCAAGACCAGTTTCATGAAGACCCTGTGCCGGTCGATCCCGCCGACCGAGCGGATCGTGACGATCGAGGATGTACGCGAGCTTTTCATCCGACACATCGAGAACTGCGTCCATCTGCTGTACAGCAAGGGTGGCCACGGCCAGGCGCGCGTGACACCGGCCGACCTGATTGCGAGCACGATGCGTATGCGCCCCGACCGGGTGCTGCTTGCCGAACTGCGTGGGGCTGAAGCCTACGACTTCCTGAAACTCCTGACAACCGGACACTCGGGTTCGATCACGAGCTATCACGCATCGAGTGCCACGGTTGCGATCGAGCGCTTTGCGCTGATGGCGAAGGAACACCCCGAAGCCGCGGCATATGACGATGCCGCACTGAAGCGCCTACTGTTTCTGACCATCGATGTGGTGGCGCACATGGAAGCGCATGCCCTTTACAACGAAGCGGGTGAACAGACGGCCAAGCGCTGGAGCATGACGGAAGTCTGGTTCGATCCGGTGGGCAAGGCCCGCACGACATTCGCGTGAGGCTCGTATGGACACAAATCGTCTATCCCGGACTTATCCCGACGCTGCGAATGCCGCAGGCCATCACGCGCGAACGGCCGCAATCACAGTTGCTGCGCTGGCGCTTTTCGCCGGAGCCCTACTGGCGTCGCTGTGGCTCGCGTCCTTCTTCCTGTATGCCAGCCTACGGGTGAATCCACTTCACGCAGGATTGTGGGGCTGGCCCGATGCGCTGCTCACCTGGCACGACGGCCGGATGTTGAACGGTGGCCGGCGTCTGGCAGGTGCGGCGCTGTTGGGCGTACTCGTCGCGGTGGGTGGCCCTGCGATGGGGCTGTATTCGCTGGTGACGAGTACCGGGCGGCGGCGCCTCTACGGCAGTGCCCGGTTTGCCAGCGAAGCGGAAATCCGCGCGGCGGGGTTGCTATGAACGTGCAGATGAACGTAGACACCCCAGCCATCGTCGTAGGCGTGTGGCGAGGCCGTTATCTGCGCTTCTCCGGGCAGCAGTTCGTGCTGCTCGCCGCGCCCGCGCGCTCGGGTAAGGGCGTCGGTATCGTGATCCCGAACCTGTTGAGCTATCCCGATTCCGTCGTGGTACTCGACATCAAACGCGAAAACTATGCGCTGACCGCAGGATTCAGGCGCGCCCACGGGCAGGACGTGTACCTGTTCGATCCGTTCGCGGAGGACGGTCGCACGCATCGGTACAACCCGCTGTCGGCGATCTCGAATGGACTCTTCCGCGTGGGTGACATCCTCGCTATCGGCTATGCCCTGTATCCGCCGGGTGGCCATGACGACTTCTGGAAGTACCAGGCGCGCAACCTGTTTCTCGGCATCGTGCTGTTGCTGTGCGAGTGGCGAGAT
>NZ_JAMFSB010000310.1 GCF_026225065.1 Paraburkholderia sp.
AGGGACTTCGGGCTCGCCATGTCCTCCGCCCATGCACGGCACACCATCACGTAGCTGTCGCCAAACCGCATTTCCGAATGGGCGAGCTGGCCGTCGTTGTCCGTGACGACAAACTGACGTTCGAAGCCGAAGGCTTTCTCGAGCCAGTCTAGTGCGGCAAGCGGGTCGTCGTAGTAGATCGCAGCGCCCAAGGATGGACGTGAAAGTGCCTCACTCATGGCAGTCTCCTTTCATAAACTAACTGGTTAATATTTAATATATTAGTTTAGTAAATGAGAATGTCAACAGCGACGAACACCTGCTGAGTCAGTCAGGCCTCGCGCTGTTGGCTGCGCCCCGTCAGGAGATCGAAGCGATCATCGCGCAACTCGGCGGCACACTATCCCGTTACGGTGGCATGGACGCCGAACGGCTGCGGCTTCTGACGAACGCAACGCGCGAGCGAGGCTGGTCGGTGATTGGCAACCACGCCGCCAAGGGCGCGCTCGCAGTAGGCGTGGCTGTGCGCGACCGTCAGGGGTGACCGGTGGCTACCGTGAACGTCACTACGCCCATTGAGCGGATGGTGCGCCAGCGGCAGGAGTCCATCGCAGGCGGCATGAAGGCAGCACTGACGACTTTTCTCGGCGAAGGGCTTTGAAGAGGCCGCACCAAGTTGCCCTTCTTTTCAGGCTATGAGCGAGATCCGCCGCCCGTCTCTAACTTTTTCTCCGGTTCTCCACAGCGAACTTGATCAACTCCGCCTGCCCTTCAATATCGAGTTTGCGTTTCATATTGAGGCGATGCGTCTCCACAGTACGCACGGACAGCCCATTACGCTGTGCAATCTGCTTACTCGAAAGGCCTTCCGCAAGCGCATCGAGAATGTCCCGCTCTCGCGGCGTCAGTTGCTCGACGGGGGTTCGCATTGCTGACGCCTGAATCATTCTTGCCCCAAGGCCTGGGCTAAAGAACGTGCGCCCCTCGAGCACCGCGCCAATTGCCTGGACGATTTCTGTTGCGGGCGAATCCTTGAGCACATAGCCGCTCGCACCGGCCCGTACCGCCTGCGTCAAATACTCTATGTTGTCGTGCATCGAAAGCATGAGCACCCGGATCGCCGGAAACCGTTCGTGGAACAAACCGGCGAGCGCGATACCGTTCATCCCGCTCATCCCGACATCCATTAACGCCAGATCGGGATTCTGCCCAACGGCAAGCGCCAGCGCTTCATCCGAATTGCCAGCCTCGCCAACGACCTCGAGATCCGGTACGGCCTCAAGCCGCGCGCGCAGGCCGTCACGCACCAACGGATGATCGTCGACCAGGATCAGGCGCGCGACGCGCGATGGGACGTCGTTCATATTCAGCTTTCCTCCGAATGCCGGATGGGCGAGGTCGCCGTGATTGGCACGTGCGCCGTCACGTTCGTATGACCCGGTTGCGACACCAGCGACAGGCTCCCACCCAGGGTCTCGAGCCGTTCGCGCATGTTGCGCAGACCAACGCCCGCGTTCGGATCCACAAGCGCACGCTCCACGTCGAAGCCGCAACCGTTATCCGCAATCGATAACGTAACAGCGCTTGCCGACACCTCGAGGGAAAGCGCCGCGCGCGATGCCCGTGCGTGGCGCACGATGTTCGTGAACGCTTCCTGCGCGATACGGAACACCACCGTATTGACGGCATCGGGCAACAAAGCCGCGTGCGTGTGAGCGATCTGCGTGAAGCCTATTTCGATCCCGGACTGCTCGCTCAATTCGCGTGTCAGTTGCTGGAGTGCGGCGGCCAGCCCCAGATCGTCGAGCATTGCCGGCCGTAGCGCATGCGAGATGCGGCGCACTTCGCGCAACGTGTCACCGAGGCGCGCGAGGCTCGTGGACAGCGCCGCTTCCGCGGCCGGCACGCGCGCCTCGCCGCGCTCGAAGCGCATCAGCGCCGACTCAAGCAGAAGTTTCACCGACACCATCATCTGGCTGATGCCATCGTGCAGTTCGCGCGACAGCCGTGCCCGTTCGTTCTCCAGCGATTCGACCGCCTGCTGTGCGAGGCGCTTTAACTTTGCATCGGCGCTACGATACTCGCTGACGTTCAGCACCAGCGCGCACAACGCGATCACGCCGAGCCCGGTCAGCGCGATCGCACCGATCCACATCATCGTGCGCTCGATGTTAGCCGACGCACGCTGATCGATTTGCGCCAGCGCCGTATCCACGTCGTCCAGATAGATGCCGGTGCCCATCATCCAGCCCCAGCGCTCGAGCGGTACGACATAGCCGAGCTTCGGCGCAAGCTTGCCCGTCGACGGACGGTGCCACACATAGCGCACATAGCCGCCGCCGTGCGACGCCGCAGCGATCAGTTGCTGGATCACCAGCGCACCCTGCGGGTCACGCATGGTCCACAGATCTCGGCCGACCAGATCCGGCTCGCGCGGATGCATCAGCGAGCGGCCGTGCATGTCATAGACGAAGAAATAGCCGTCCTTGCCGAAGTCCATTTTCTCCAGCGCGGCAAGTGCGCGGCTGCGCAGCATGGCGTCATCGCGAGCGTTGTCGCGGGACGCATCGTAAAGCGGTTCGATTGTGCTCGTTGCGAGTTCGACGTAATGCCTGAGCTCGATTTCCTTGCTCGCCATATACGCTGCCTGCATGGTCGCGTGTTGTGTACCTGCGAGCGCGGTGGCTTCCGCGCGCACGCCGAGCTCGATGCCCGCAATGGCGGCAAGAAATGGCACGATCGCTAGCAGAAAGATCTTCGCTTTGAGTTTCATCGATTCAACCGACGGTTGAGGGGCTACGTAGTAGTACGTAGATAGCTTACGTAGTTGTGCGCTTGTGAGGGCATGGACGAAAGCGAATACTACACGCGCAGCGCACGCCGCACACCCGGGTATGCGCTGCGCGACCCTGTCGCGATTCGCCCAAACATACGATCAATAACAACAGATACAAGGAGAAATCTTGGAGACTACTCATTCGCCCGGCCGCTCCTGGCTATGGCTCATCCTGCTGATACCGTATATCGCGCTGCTCTGGCTGCCGTTCTATAACGACACACATCCTTCGTTCGCCGGCTTCCCGTTCTTCTACTGGTATCAGCTCCTCTGGGTGCCGCTTACGTCCCTGCTGATCTACGTTGTCTACCGGGGGCTGAAATGAGCGATGCGATTCCAGTCAATCCGGTCGCCATGGCCGTTTTCATTTTCTTCTTCCTGCTGGTCACCGTCGTGGG
>NZ_JAMFSB010000311.1 GCF_026225065.1 Paraburkholderia sp.
ACGTCTTGCCGATGCTGACGAAACGTCTGACGCATATGGGCTCGACATTGCGATCGCGCACATCCGCGGACAAGGCGACGATCATCAATGAACTGGAGCGGCAGGTCTGGCCGCACATCGAGAGCGGCAAGATCAAGCCGGTTGTCTACAAGACTTTTGCGCTTGCCGACGCTCGCGGCGCTCACGAGCTGATCGATTCGGGCACACACTTTGGAAAGATTGTCCTGACTACAGGCGCCGATCTCATTGGCTGAAGCCTGGCCTGCCGCATGCCATGTCTGAAGATGTCAGTAGCCGGCAATAGCCTCAGCGGACGTGGGCACGCGCCAGCAAAAAATAGTCAGCAGCGCTGTAACCGCGCTGCCATCTCCAACGAACTACAAAGAGAGCGCGGCGATGCAGTCCTGTCTGCGTTGCCCGCTGTTTTTTGCTAACGTCCGTCAGGAGACCCTTGCGCATGAACACTGCACGACACCTGCTTCGTTTCACCGATCCCGCCCAGCTGACCCACCGCTGGGGCCTCGCGCGATGGGCCCCGCTGTCATTACGGCTGATCACCGGTTACGGTTTCATGGAGCACGGCTACGCAAAAATCCTCAAGAATCCAGATACATTCGCCGGGATTTTGCATACGCTCGGCGTACCGGCACCGCACTTCATGGCGTGGGCGACCATTCTCACTGAACTGGTCGGTGGCCTCGCGATCTTGGTCGGCGCATTCGTGCCGCTCGTTAGTCTGCCAATGATCGCGGTGCTGATGGTGGCGACATTGACTGTGCATCTTCAGTACGGGTTTTCGTCGATCAAGCTGCTGGCCGTCACATCGTCCGGTGCGCAGTTCGGCCCACCCGGCTACGAGACCGATCTGCTTTATCTCGCGTGTCTGGCCGCGCTGGTGCTGGGCGGATCGGGACCGTTCGCCGTCGATGGCTGGCTTGCCCGTCGCGGGCGGAAATAGGGGAGGGCGATGGCAAGCGAGGGGCGCATGGTGCATACATCCCCACCCCGGGACTGAAGACAGCGGCCACCGATGCTCGGTAGACTGTGCTCTTTTCTTGCAACAGTTTCCACGAGGGGGACCGCATGGACCGCATGACGGCGATGGAAACGTTCGTAGCCGTGGTGGACGCGGGTTCATTTTCTGCCGCCGCTCGCCGGCTAAAGCTGGGCCAGCCGGCAGTCTCGAAGGCCATTGCGCAACTGGAAGAGCACCTCGGCGCGCGGCTTCTGCTTCGTTCGACGCGGGGCCTGGCGCCGACGGATGCAGGGCAGCGATTCTACGAGCACGCTCGCCGTGCGATCGATGAAGCGGATCAGGCCGAACAGGTGGTGCGCGAATCGTCGGACGGTCTTTCGGGGCGCTTGCGGATCAGTGCGGCCGTCACGTTCGCACGGCTGCATGTTCTCCCCGCGCTCAAGACCTTCCTCGACCAGCATCCGAAACTGAGTATCGACATCGTCCTCGACGACCGCTCTATCGATCTGCTCGAGCACGGCGTCGACGTGGCGCTCCGTATGGGAGCGCTCGACGATTCGGCGATGACCGCGAAACACCTCCTGCGAGGACGGCGACTGGTGGTCGGTACGCCGCGCTACTTCGCGGAGGCCGGTATTCCCGCGACACCGGCCGACCTGAGCCGGCACCAGGCGATTGTTTATTCGCTGCGCGGTGGCGGCGAGTCGTGGTCGTTCAGCGGCAACGACGGCACCGAGGTTTCGGTGGCCGTGTCGGGCCGGGTTAGCGTGAGCGCCGCCGAGGGCATGCGCACGGCGGTGCTGGGGCACATGGGCCTCGCGGTCGCATCGGAGTGGATGTTCTCCCCCGAGCTCGCCGACGGCACCGTGCAGGCCGTTCTCACCGAATGGACTCTGCCGACCATCGACGTCTGGGCCGTCTTCCCGTCCGGTCGCATGGCGACAACGAAAGCGCGCGCCTTCGTCGCTTTCGTCGAGCACCTGCTAGGTGAGAACGGCGGCATTGAAGCCCAGGACGGCATTCAGCGGCAATAACACCTATTCCTTGCAGATGACTACCCTGCCTCGCGACGGTGGCGGACGATACGCATCAACCAATGCATGACCGTGTTGGCACATATGCAGATCGTTCAAAACTCACTATCGAGGTAATCATGACTCAAGCTCTGAAAGGCAAACTCGCACTCGTGACCGGCGCTTCCCGTGGCATCGGCACTGCCATCGCAACGCGTCTTGCGCGCGATGGCGCAGCGGTCATCGTCCACTACGCGTCGAGCCCTGCGCGTGCGGAGGCCGTGGTCCAGGCGATCCGCGACGCAGGAGGCGAGGCCGAAGCAGTCGGCGCCAATCTGGCGAAGCCCGAGGGCGTCACGGCGCTGATCGACTCGTTGAACGGCGTCTTCGGCGGCCGCTTCGAAGGCCGGCTCGACATCCTCGTCAACAATGCAGGGACCGTCGAATATGGACCGTTCCTCGACTCGTCGGAGACGTCGTATGACACGCACTTCAATCTGAATGTGCGAGCGCCGATCGAACTGGCGAAGGACGCCGCACAACGCATGATCAAGACCGGCTGGGGCCGAATCGTCAACGTGGGCTCTGCTTTCGGCGAAGCGGCGCCGCTACCGGGCGTGACACTTTATATCGCGTCGAAATTCGCCATTCGAGGCTTCACGCGTGGCCTTTCGCGTGAACTCGGGAAGTATGGCGTGACCGTCAATGCGGTGCAGCCCGGTCCGATCGACACCGAATTGGCTCCGCAACCCGGGACGGAAGACCACGCAACGATGACTAAGCTCGCGAGCGTGGGCCGCTTCGGCAAGCCCGAAGAAATCGCCGCGGCAGTCTCGTACCTCGCAAGTCCTGAAGCAGGCTACACCACCGGTGAAAGCCTGACGGTCGACGGTGGGTGGATCGCCTGAGGAAACCGGCAAAGCGCTTCCTCGAGCACGCTGTCAGGTAGTGATTCACTGGCAATAGCGCGTGTGAGTGCGAAGCGCTTGCAGGTCCAAAAAAAATATAAATCGCGACAGAGTGACCAGAAGCGCCCAAACTGCGCGACATGGCTGTCGCTTTCGCGACCGGCAAATCTGGAGAAGCATGATGGCAAAGAGCGCAACGCGCGGCAATCGCGAGGTTAAAAAGCCTAAACAACCCAAGAAGGTGATCGCTCCTGCAGTTGGCGTGTCGTCGGCGACTGCGCCGAAGACCGCTTCGGCCAGCGCACCGGCAAGAAAGAAATAACAGGCTTACGGGGGCACGGATCCGTGCCCTTCTGCTCCGCGCTTTCCGCGTATTCGCCCGGAAACTGCCTCGACAGGGCTGTGCAGATGCTCCTGTCCCTCATTCATACCGCACCGCGGTTTGCTCAAAGCTCATCCAACGCTTTAGTCCGTCGCTAAACGGTAGCCGCCGGTTGGCGCATGGGCGCGTCATCGCGGACACGCACACGGAAGCTGTGCGCCTGCTGTCTCATCCTGACGGTTCCTCGCGCGTCCACCCGCACCCGTGAATCAAGCCACACCCCGGAGGCTTGCATGCACGCGACGCGCGCGGTGCGACCTCCCCGAAGGAAGATCCGATCATGTCCCAACTCGATGAACTGTCCGGCGCTGCAACGATGCCGAACGATGCGCTCGCCGCTAGCGTGCCTCGCCACTGCGCTCCGTTCATTCCAGCGAACTCACCGATGTCGCAGGAAGCGCGCGTATGAACGCGATCCTTCGATATGTGACGAGGCATCGCTTACCGTCACCGCCGTGGACCGACATCGCGCCGGTGCGCGAAGAGCTGTTCGGCGTCGAGCGGCTTGAGCAACACGCCGAGAGCCTTGCCGCCGCGCAAGTCATAACGAAGACACCGCCCGCGGTTTTATCGCTGCACACGCGACTGAACGACAACGCCGATGTCCTGCTCGCAGCCTACCGTGCGAGCGCCGAAGAACTCGAGAGCGGCCGGGGCGTGGTGCCCGCCGCGGAATGGCTCCTCGACAACTACCACCTTGTCGAGGAGCAGATTCGCGAGATCCGCGACGACCTGCCGCCCGGTTACTACCGTCAATTGCCCAAGCTCGCCGCTGGGCCGTTCGCAGGCTATCCGCGCGTGTTTGGTCTCGCGTGGGCGTTCGTTGCGCATACGGACAGCCACTTCGACCCGCAGATCCTGCGGCGCTTTATCAGCGCGTATCAACGGGTTCAACCGCTGACGATCGGCGAATTGTGGGCCGTGGCGATCACGCTGCGCATCGTGCTGATCGAGAACCTGCGACGCCTGACCGACCAGATCACCGCAGGCCGTAGCTCCCGCGCCGACGCCGATGCACTCACCGAGCGTCTGCTCGAATCGGGCGAAGCCCGTTCGGCGCTCGAAGCGGACATTGTCACGCGTTCCGCAGACCTGTTGTCGGAGCTGTTCGCCGCGCAGCTCGCTAAACGGCTGCGTGACCAGGATCCGCGCACCATGCCGGCACTGGGCTGGCTGGAAGAGCGGCTCAAACTGCAGGGCGCCTCCATCGAGGAAGTCGTGCAGCACGCACAGCAGCGGCAGGGCGCATCGAACGTCACCGTGCGCAATGTGATCACCAGCATGCGGCTGATTTCCGACATCGACTGGGCGGAACTGTTCGAGGAAGTGAGTCTCGTCGACGCCCATTTGTGCGCCGGCAGCCACTTTGCCACGATGGATTTTCCGACGCGCAATCTGTATCGCAGCGCAATCGAGCAACTGGCGCGCGGCTCATCGTTCACCGAACTCGAAGTCGCCGGGCTGGCGCTGGAATCGGCACAGGCGGCGGCACGGGAAGCAGGCGACACCGCGCAGGCGGAACGCGCCGGCGACCCCGGCTATCACCTGATCGCCGAAGGCCGTCGCGCACTGGAGCAGGCGATCGGATTCCGTCCGCCGCCACGGTTGCGGATCACGCGGTTCAACGTCCGACTTGGCATTGGCGGCTACGTCGGCACCATCCTGGCGGTTGCCGCGACGTTACTGGCGCTCGTGTTGTGGGCAATGTGGACACTCGCGCCGAGCGGACTCGAACCCCTGGTGTTCGCGCTCTTCGCCGTGTGTGGATTTCTGCCCGTTACCGAGATCGCAACCGCGCTCGTCAATCGCGCGGTGACATGGAGTTTCGGCGCAATCGTGTTGCCGGGTCTCGAACTGACTGCCGGCGTGCCGTCGTCGTTGCGCACGCTGGTTGCCGTGCCGACGCTCCTGACGAGCGAGGCCGATCTGCGCGAGCAGATCGAACGGCTTGAGGTGCATCACCTCGCGGGCGCCGGTGGCGACCTGTCCTTCGCATTGCTGGCGGACGGGCTCGATGCGGATCAGGAAGTGCTGGCGGGCGACGCGGATCTGCTCGCCGTGGCCGCGGATGCCATCGAAGCACTGAACGCCCGTTATGAGCCAGGCCCTGGCGGCAGCCGTTTCCTCCTGCTGCACCGCCGTCGCGTGTTCAACGCGAGCGAGAACAAATGGATGGGCTGGGAACGCAAGCGCGGCAAGCTGCACGAACTCAACCGCCTGCTGCGCGGCGCGACGGATACGACCTTCATGCCGATCGCCGGCCATGCGCCGCTGGTGCCATCCGATGTGCGCTACGTCATCACACTCGACGCCGATACGCGTCTGCCACGCGACGCCGCGCTGCGGCTGATCGGCAAGATGGCGCATCCGCTGAACCGGCCTACATTCAGCGAGGCGGAACAACGCGTGGTCAACGGCTACGCGATTCTGCAGCCGCGTGTCACACCGTCGCTGCCGGTGGGCCAGGAAGGATCGCTGCATCAGCGCGTCTTCTCCGGACCCGGCGGCATGGACCCCTACGCGGCGGCCGTGTCCGATGTCTATCAGGACCTGTTCGGCGAAGGCTCGTATACCGGCAAGGGCATCTATGACGTCGATGCGTTTGAAGCCGCCTTGCATGGACGCGTACCGGAAAACGCGCTGCTCAGTCACGATCTGTTCGAAGGGGTTTTCGCGCGCGCCGGACTGGCCTCGGATGTCGAAGTGGTCGAGGAGGTGCCGTCGCGTTACGACGTGATCGGCAAGCGCCAGCATCGCTGGACGCGTGGCGACTGGCAATTGCTGCCGTGGATCGTCGGCCACCGCGGCCCGGACCGGCACGCGATGCCGTCGATCGGCCGCTTCAAGATGCTCGACAATTTGCGCCGTTCGTTGCTAGGCCCCTTGATGGTCGCCGCGTTCGCCCTATGCTGGCTGATGCCGGTCCGCGCCGCAATGGCAGGCGCGCTGCTGATGCTAGGCGTATTCGCGATACCCGCTTTCCTACCGACGCTGTTCGCGGTTGTGCCGCGCCGCACTGGCATCCGTCTGCGCAATCATCTGGAGGTGCTGGCCGCCGACGTGCGGCTCGCGGCCTTGCAAACATTTCTGTCGGCTGCGTTCCTCGCGGATCACGCGTGGCGCATGAGCGACGCGATCGTCAGGACACTGCTGCGGCTGTTCGTGACGCATCGCCGGCTGCTCGAATGGACGACCGCCGCGCAATCGAAGGGCAGTCCTCGTCTCGATCTGCGTGGCTTTTACCGGCAGATGACCGGCGGCGTTGCGCTCGGCCTCGTGCTGCCGGCCGGCGCGATCGTGTACGCGCCGTCGCACTGGCCGCTTGCGCTGCCGTTTGCGTTGTTATGGGTAGCGGCGCCGGCGCTCGCGCTGTGGTCGAGCCGTTCACCGACCGTCGCGCGACATTTCGCGATGGCGGACCCGGATGCGCGCAACCTTCGTCTCATCGCGCGACGCACGTGGCGTTTCTTCGAGACCTTCGTGACGCCGGCAGAAAACATGCTGCCGCCCGACAACTTCCAGGAAGACCCGGCACCGGTCGTCGCGCACCGCACGTCGCCGACCAACCTTGGGCTCTATCTGTTGTCGGCGATTGCCGCGCGCGATTTCGGCTGGGCGGGGACGACGCAAACCGTCGAACGCATCGAAGCAACGTTCGCCTCGATGCACAAGCTTGCCCGTTTCAAGGGGCATTTCTATAACTGGTACGGGACGCTTGATCTCCAGGTGCTGGCGCCGGCGTATGTTTCGTCGGTCGACAGCGGCAATCTGGCCGGTCATCTGATCGTCCTCGCCAACGCGTGCGAAGAGTGGCAGAACGATCTGCTCGCACCGGCCGCTCGGTCTGGAATGGCGGACAACCTGCAACTCGCGCGCGCAGCCATCGACGCGTTGCCCACCGCAGGCGGTGAACGCGGCAAGCAGCTAGTGGCGATCTTTGAGGAGATCAACACGCAGTTGAACGGCCCGCAAACACTCGAAGCGCTGTCGCCGTTGCTCATGCGCTTGACGGAAAAGGCCGGCAAGGCCACGCGCGAACTGGTACCGGCAGGCGGGGACGACAGTTGTGCCGACCTGATGTTCTGGGTCGACGCTCTGAGCAAAAGCCTCGTCGAACACGCGCGCGACCGGCAACAACTTGCCGAGGCGCCCGGTCTTCTGCGGGCACGCTTGAAATCGCTCGCGGATGCGTCGCGAGCGCTGGCGCTCGACATGGACTTCGCGTTCCTGCTCGATCCGGAGCGCAAGCTGCTATCGATCGGCTATTCGCAATCCGACAACAGCCTCGACCAGAACTGCTACGACCTGCTCGCGTCCGAAGCGCGCCTCGCGAGCCTGTTCGCCATCGCGAAAGGCGACGTGACGACGCGCCACTGGTTCCGCCTCGGTCGCGCCGCGACGCCGATCGGCAACGGCTCGGCCCTGATCTCGTGGTCGGGGTCGATGTTCGAATACCTGATGCCCTCGCTCGTGATGCGTGCGCCGGTCGGCAGTCTGCTCGAGCAGACCAACCGTCTGGTGGTGGAACGGCAAGCTTCGTATGGGCGTTCGCTGGGCATTCCGTGGGGCATTTCGGAATCGGCGTACAACGCGCGTGACATCGAATTCACTTACCAGTATTCGAATTTCGGCGTGCCCGGTCTGGGTCTCAAGCGTGGGCTTTCGGAGAACCGCGTCATCGCGCCGTATGCAACGGGGCTGGCCGCAATGGTCGACCCGCAAGCCGCGCTGGAGAACTATGCGCAACTCGCCGCGCTCGGCGCGCAGGGTCGCTATGGTTTCTACGAAGCACTCGATTTCACGCGCTCGCGGTTGCCGGACAACGAGGCCGTAGCAATCGTGCGCAACTTCATGGCGCATCATCAGGGCATGACGATCGTGTCGATCGCGAACACGTTGCTCGACGCGCAGATGCGTGCGCGTTTCCATCGTGAACCCATGATTCAGGCGAGCGAACTGTTGTTGCAGGAACGCATGCCGCGCAATGTCGCTGTTGGACATCCCCGTGCTGAGGAAGTGAACACGTCGGCGGCCGTTGCAGGCGCCGCTCCGTCGACCGTACGACGCCTTGCGGCGTCGGCTGTGGCAGGCGCCGCGCCGGTGACACACCTACTGTCGAATGGACGCTACGCGGTCATGCTGACGGCCACCGGTGCCGGTTACAGCCATTGGCGCGATCTGGCCGTGACGCGCTGGCGCGAAGACACGACTCGCGACGACTGGGGCTCGTTCATCTTCCTGCGCGATACGCAGAGCGGCCACGTGTGGTCGGCGGGTGCACAGCCGGTGGGCAGCGAAGCCGAGTACGAAGAGGTGGTGTTCGGCGAGGACCATGCGGAATTCATCCGCCGTGATGGCTCGTTGACCACGACGATGGACGTGCTGGTTTCCGGCGAGGCGGATGGCGAAGTGCGTCGCGTCTCGTTGGCGAACAGCGGACGTCGCGCGCGCGAGATCGAGCTGACGTCCTATGCGGAAATCGTGCTCGCGACGCCTGCCTCCGACAACGCCCATCCGGCCTTCTCGCGCATGTTCGTCCAGACCGAGTACCTCGCAGAATTCGGCGCACTGCTGGCTACGCGCCGCCCGCGTTCGCACGACGAAAAGCAGGTGTGGGCTGCGCATTTTGCGGTGGTCGATGGCGAGATCG
This sequence comes from Paraburkholderia sp., assembly GCF_026225065.1. Taxonomy (GTDB): domain Bacteria; phylum Pseudomonadota; class Gammaproteobacteria; order Burkholderiales; family Burkholderiaceae; genus Paraburkholderia. The sequence goes on from NZ_JAMFSB010000311.1 coordinate 8,930, forward strand.
TCGCCGATCCGCAATACGAATCGGATCGCGCGCGCTTTCTCGGACGTGGGCGCAACGCCGGCACGGCAGCGGCGATCTTCGACGATCAGCCGTTGACCAATACCGCCGGTACCGTACTCGATCCGGTCTTTGCACTCAGGTATCGCGTGCTGGTGCCGCCGGGCAAGGTCGCGCGCGTGACGTTCTGGACGGTGGTGGCCGAGTCGCGGGCGCAGTTGCTGGATCTGGTCGACAAACACCATGACCGCAACGCGTTTGATCGTGCCAAAACGCTCGCCTGGACGCAGGCCCAGGTGCAGTTGCGCCATCTCGCTGTTGAAGCCGAAGAAGCGGCGAATTTTCAGCGCCTCGCCGCGCCCGTCATTTACGCCGATGCCCGTTTCAGGGCGTCGTCGGACACGATCATTCGCGGAGCCGACGTGCAGTCGGGACTCTGGCCACACGCGATTTCCGGCGATCTGCCGATCGTGCTGCTGCGTATCGACGACGTCGAAGACATTGCGCAAGTCCGGCAGTTATTGAGGGCACACGAGTATTGGCGGATGAAGCGGCTCGCCGTCGATCTGGTCATCATCAACGAACGGGCTTCGTCGTATATCCAGGAGTTGCAGGGCGCGATCGAAACGGCGGTGCGCAGCAGCCAGTTGCGACCACGCTACGGCGAAGAACTCGCGCAAGGGGCGGTCTTTACGCTACGCGCCGATTTGATGAGCGTGGAGGCGCGTGCGTTGCTGCAATCGGTCGCGCGGGTTGCGCTGATCGCGCGCCGCGGTTCTATCGCCGAACAGCTTGCCCGCTTGCCGCAGTCGCGTGGCCAGGCATCGGCGTTGCGCCAGCAGAGGCCGTCGATGTCGTCGCCTTGGCCTGCGACGCCTCATCCGCCTCGCGCTGTTTCTCCGGTTCCGTCGAGGCTCGAGTTTTTCAACGGTCTGGGCGGTTTCGATAAAGACGGCCGGGAATACGTGACCGTTCTCGTGGCGGGTGCGACGACCCCCGCGCCGTGGATCAACGTAATCGCGAACCCTGGCTTCGGCTTTCAGGTCGCGGCGGAAGGCAGCGGCTACACGTGGGCTGAAAACAGCCGCGAGAATCAGCTCACGCCATGGTCGAACGATCCGGTCGAGGACCCAGCCGGTGAGGCCATCTATGTGCGCGACGAAGTCACGGGCGAGGTGTGGGGCCCAACCGCGCAGCCGATCCGCGACGGCGGGACGTATGTCGCGCGTCACGGGCGTGGCTATAGCCGCTTCGAACACGAGGCGAATGGCATCGCGCTCGATTTGCTGCAATACGTGCCGCTCGCCGACCCGCTGAAGATTTCCCGGCTGACGTTGCGCAATCTGTCCGCGAGGCCGCGCCGTCTGTCCGTGACGGCATGGACGGATTGGGTGCTCGGCACCTCGCGCGGTGCATCCGGTCCCTTCATCGTGACGGAGATCGACGCCGCCACCGGCGCGATGCTGGCGCGCAATCCGTGGAGCATGGGGTTCGCGGGGCGCGTCGCGTTCGCCGATCTTGGCGGCCGGCAGACCACGTGGACGGCGGATCGCACCGAATTTCTCGGCCGTAACGGCCGCAGCGCGGCACCCGCCGCGCTGAGCGGCAATGCACATCTGTCTGGCGCGACTGGCGCAGGTCTCGATCCCTGCGCGGTGTTGCAGGACGTGATTGAGTTGGGCGTGGGCGAGATCGTTGAGGTGGTGTCGTTCGTCGGACAGTGTCAGTCCGTCGAAGAAGCGCGCGCGTTGATCGAACGCTATCGCAAGGCCGATCTTGACGCGGTTCTCGCCGAAGTGACGAGCCACTGGCGCAACGTGCTCGGCACGGTCCAGGTGAAGACGCCCGACCGCGCGATGGACCTGATGCTAAACGGCTGGCTGCTGTATCAAACGCTCGCGTGCCGTATCTGGGCGCGTTCGGCGTTCTATCAGGCGAGTGGTGCGTATGGGTTCCGTGACCAGTTGCAGGACGGCATGGCGTTGACGCATGTGCAGCCGGACGAGACACGTCGTCATTTGCTGCGCGCCGCGGCGCGACAGTTTGTCGACGGCGATTTCCAGCATTGGTGGTTGCCGCAAACGGGGCAGGGCGTGCGCACGAGGATTTCCGATGACCGCGTGTGGCTCGCCTTCGCGACGGCGACGTATGTCGGCTGCGCAGGCGACGTCGCGATTCTCGACGAGACCGTATCGTTCCTCGACGGACCGTTGCTGCGACCTGGCGAGCACGATGCATTTTTCCAGCCGATGGTCGCAGATGAATCGGCATCAATGTTCGAACACTGCGCGCGCGGCCTGGATCAATGCATCGAACTGACCGGCGAGCACGGCTTGCCCCTGATGGGGACAGGCGACTGGAACGACGGGATGAACCGCGTCGGCGCAGGCGGCAAGGGAGAAAGCGTATGGCTCGGCTGGCTGCTTCTGCGCACGATTGAACTGTTCGCACCGCTCGCTGAATTGCGCGATCCGGTTTCGGTGGCACGCGCCGCACGCTGGCGTACTCATTCGGCCTCGTTGCGCGAATCACTGGAGCTTGACGCATGGGACGGCCAATGGTATCGCCGCGCGACGTTTGACGACGGCACGTGGCTTGGCTCGAGCGAAAGTGACGAGTGCCAGATCGATTCGATCGCGCAGTCGTGGGCGGTGTTGTCCGGCGCGGCAGATCCAGCGCGCGCCGTTCAGGCGATGGCCTCGCTGGAAAAACATTTGATCCGTCGCGATGATGCGCTTGCGTTGCTGTTCACGCCTCCGTTCGACAAAACGTCGCACGATCCGGGCTATATCAAGGGCTATCCGCCGGGGCTGCGCGAGAACGGTGGCCAGTATAGCCACGCGGCGATGTGGGTGATCCTCGCGTTGACGAAACTGCGTGATGGCAACAAGGCCGCCGCGTTGTTCTCACTGCTCAATCCGGTCAATCATGCGCGCACGCCGATGGAAGTCGAGCGCTACAAGGTCGAGCCTTATGTTGTTGCCGCCGATGTCTATTCTGTGGCCCCGCATGCCGGGCGGGGTGGCTGGACCTGGTACACGGGATCGGCTGGGTGGATGTACCGGGCGGGTATCGAGGGCATTCTTGGGATCCGTCGCGAGGGGAATTTTCTGGTGATCGATCCTTGCATTCCGGATACGTGGCCGGGGTTTGAAGCAACGGTGTCGATGCATTCGACGCGCTATGAGATTCGCGTTGAATCTGCTGACGAGCCTGGTGTGACAAGTGCGATGCTCGATGGCGCGAGCATCGAATGTGGCGATGGACAGGTGCGTGTGCCGCTCGACGCGGGTTCGCATAAGCTCGTGATTTCGCTCTGCTTCGGCGTCAGTGAAGACGTGCAATCGGGCGCAGAGATCGTGTGACGGATCACGCATCGCGTATCGAGAGTCAAACAGCAACTATCCTGGATGGGATCGGAGCAAACGATGTTGGCATGGCACTACACCACGGGACGAAAATTCCAGCACATCACCGCAAGCGGGATGCTTATCCCAGGCGGCATCGAAGTTGAGTCCACTGGGACGCCCGTGCTGTGGTTCTCGCGACATCAACATTGGGAGCCCACCGCCGGCGACGAGTGCCACGAGGCTGGGCAACCGCCGCGCCGCCTGACGATGCGTGAAACTTACATGGCGAGCGGTGGCCTCGTGCGATATGGATGCGAGCTCAAACGCCTCTTCGTCGGCGAATTGCTACGCCGAAAAGCGCGCTTGACCCACGAGCTTTGGGCGGAGCTTTATGCGGTGGGAAAACTACAGCAGGCGTATCCCGCTGCGTGGTGCGGCTCGGTGGAGTCGATTCCGGTTGATGGCCTGGTCGTGCATGTCATGAGCGATTCGTTCAAATGGCAGCGTCACGATGCTAGCTAGTTCTACGAACGACCAAGCTGTTACCGCACTGCAGTCGCGTCGCCGAGCTGTCCGCCCGGGGCCTGCGTGTCCTTTGCATCTGGTCCGGTCTCCGGCATAAACGCGGCGAAGAATAAAAGCGCGAGTACGCTGATCGCTGCCAGCGTCAGAAATCCTGTCGTAAAGCCAAACTTCTCGACAACGTAGCCACCCGTCATGTTGCTCAATGCTGCGCCGATTCCAACAGCCAGCGCCATGAGCCCTTGCGCAAGATTGAACCGGCCGGTGCCGCGCATCAGGTCCGATGCAATGACCACAGCGACGACCCCAAAAATGCCCGCCGCTACCCCATCGAGCAGTTGAATGGCAACCACCGCATAAGGGCTACTGGTCATCGAGAACAGGACCCCTCGTACGGGCAGCACGGCCAGCGCGATCAGGAAGATTTTTTTCCGTCCGACACCTTTGCGCATCGCATGCCCGACCGTGGCGGCAACGGCAACCATCACGAGTTGTGCGGAGATGATGCATGCGCTCAATGCGACGACATCCATGCCGGGGTGAACCTTCGCGATGACCTGGCCGGCGAGCGGCAACATCGCGGCATTGCCAAAGTGAAACAGGATGACCGAGACAATGAACACCTTGAGGTCGCGTCTTTTCCACAGATCCGCGAACGCCACGGGTCTGTGATGTCCCTCGGCATCTGAGGTGTCTTCGGCTCCCCGGGCGAGCTCGTGGTCAATCTCCTGCGGCTTGATAAGCAGAACTACGAGCGCGCTCGCGACCGCAAATCCGCAGATGAGATAGAACAGCCAGATGACGCCAACGTACTGCCCCAGACCGCCCGCCAGAATGGCGGCTGCGAAGTTGCCCGCGTGATTGAAGCCCTCATTGCGGCTTATCCGGGCAGGCAGCAACCGATGGCCCACAACGCCAAGGCTCAGTGCCGCAAGGCAAGGGGGAATGATGGCGGAGGCGGCGCCGAGTGTAATTTGTGCGGCCAGGACGGTCGGCAGTTTTGGAAAGAACGCGATCAAAAGACATCCGATTCCCACCAGCAAGCCCGAAATCGCGATCAGCAGGCGCTTCACGCGAACCGCATCAACAAGCAACCCCGCGGGAATCTGGCATATGGCTGCTGCGACCCCGCTCGCCGCCATGACGAGGCCGATGTTGCCCGAACCCCAGTGTTGCGTGCCTTTGAGGTACACGGACAGGAACGGGCCAAGGCCATCCCGCACATCGGCCATCAGGAAGTTGAGCCCATCAAGGCCGCGCAGGCTGCGTGACGATGGTGACCTGGATGCCTCGTCGTTGGCTCGCGTCTGAACTGGTGATGGGCTCACCGCCTGCTCCCTTTACGATTTGGGTCGCGAGGATAGCCAGCAGATTTCATTCCATCCGCAACTGGGCGCTGCGCTTTCTCCGGTCTTGGAAGCTGCACTGCCGCACCCTGCTTTTTTAGCAAAGGAGGCGTCGGAATCTATCACTTGTTAGCCCGTTTTTGGATCCATACGATCGGTTCGAACCGTCGGGAATGGCGTTGTCGTCACGACACACGCCGCTTCAGGCCTGCCGCGCCCAGGCAGCCGCCCATCTGCGCTCTTACCGGATCTGGACAATGATTGCTGGAACTGAACCCCGCACCAAACGGACGCTGGTCTTTGTCCTGCTCTATATCGGCTACTGCATTTCTTACATAGACCGGTCGGCCGTATCGTTGTCGCTTGTACATATCGGTGGCGATTTCCATCTGAATCCGGCGCAACTCGGCGTGATCCTCAGCGCGTTTTATCTGAGTTATTCGATCATGCAGATTCCCGGCGGCTGGCTCGCCGACCGCTTCGGCAGCAAGGTCGTGGTGGTGGTGTCGATTGCGTTCTGGTCGCTGTTCACCGCGCTGACCGGCCTTGCATGGTCGCTGGCGTCGTTGATTGCGATCCGTTTTATCTTCGGTCTCGGTGAAGGCGGCTACCCGGCCTCGGCGGTCAAAGGCGTGGTTGAAGCGTATCCGCGCGCCGAACGCCCCAAGATGTCGTCGCTGCTGATTTCGTCCAACTACGTAGGCAGCTTCATTGCGCCCCTGGTCATTGCGCCGCTGATCCTGTATCTCGGCTGGCGTCACGCGTTCGTCTCGATTGGCATCGCTGGTGTGGTGTTCGCGCTGGTCTATCTGGTATTCGTCAAGGCGCCCCGCCTGACTCGCGACGAAGCGGCCGCGCAGGCGCTCCTGAACAGCGGTAAGGGTGGCAAAGGCGGCACAAAGGATCTGCTGAAAATGCCGTTGATGTGGAAAATACTGACGGTGTGGTTCGGTCTGAGCATCGTCAACAAGGGGCTTGACGCGTGGATGCCCGCTTATCTGCTGACCGCGCGCCACCTCGATCTGAAAGCGGTCGGAATGCTGACGCCGCTGCCGTTCATCACCGCGAGTATCGCTACTGCCATGGGCGGCTGGGTGATGACCCGCTTCTTCGACGGGCGCGAAAAGTATCTGATGATGAGTTGCTGCGCAATCACCGGCGTGTTCCTGTACCTGATGTACACCGCACAAACGGTGGCTGGCGTGATCACGTATCAGTCGATTGTCTACTTCTTCAAGTCGTTCGTGTTCGCGACTGCATTCGCACTGCCAACCAGAATCCTGCCGCAGCGTCTCGTCGGAACGGGTGTCGGGATGATCAACTTTGGCGGGCAGGTGGCCGGGTTCGTCGCGCCGCTCGTGATCGGCTTGCTGGTCTCGCACTATGACAGCTACGACGCTGCGTTCATGTTCCTGATTGCATCCACGGCGATGGCGACGCTGGTCAGTCTGACAATCAACGCGTCGAGAATCCGCGACGTGCAACTTGCGAACGAAGCGGAAGCCTGAGCACGGCCATAGCACCAGCTCGTAGTCTCCGGGCTATCATTGAGCGGTCGATCACTTGTCCTGACGCCCAATGAACCCGCGCATCTTGCAAGAAGCCGCCGTCCGCTATTTCCTCGAAGTCGTTAATACCGGCTCGATCAGCGATGCCGCGACAAAGCTGCATGTGGTGCCCTCAGCGGTCAGCCGTCAGATCAGCCGCCTCGAAAGCGAACTGAACGCGACGCTGTTCGAGCGCCAGTCGCGTGGCATGGTGCCGAGCCGCGCGGGCGAATTGCTGGCTGCGTACGCACGACGTTCGCTGCTTGACGCCGAGCACGTCAGCGCCGAACTGGACGCATTGCGCACCGATACCGAGACCACCATCCGCATTGCCTGCACCGAGGGTTTCGCCGCCGAATTCCTGCCACGCGTGATGACGCAATTCCGTCGCGACCATCCGTCGGCACGTTTCAACCTGGCGGTGGCGCCCGCATCGGTGGTCACGCGCCAGGTCCGCGAAGCCGAAGTCGATCTCGGCTTGACGTTTAGCCTCGGCCCGGTCCGCGACATCCACGTCAAGTATTCCCAGCCCGCGCCGATGCTTGCCGTCGTCGCGCCTACGCATGTGCTCGCGCGGCGCAGCGAAGTGTCCTTGCGCGAACTGTTCGAACATCCTCTGGCGTTGCCAGGACCGAATTCGACGCTGCGTCAGTTGCTGGACATCTATTGCAGCCGCGAGGGTATCAACTACAAGAGCGTGCTCGACAGCGAGACACTCGAAACGCTGCTCAATTTTTCGCTGTCCGGCGAGGCGATTACGTTCTCCGGTGAACTGTTTCTGCGCAGCCGCCTCGCGCGCGGTCAACTGGTGGCGTTGCCCGTGCCCGAACTGCATGTCAGCGACCGCAATATCGAAGTGCAGACGTTGGCCCGCCGCGATTTGCCGCCGCTGGTGGAAGCGTTCATCGCAACAGTTAGCGTGTTGTTGCCTGCGCCTTCCGCGCAATAGACCCCCAGACCGCTTGTCGTTGTCCAAAAGGAAAATCGCCTTTCTATATTCGTCAATAGCCGCGTACGCACGACTCGGCTACATTCATTCGCATCGTTCTTCAACGCAGCGAAAGGTAAGTGAACCGTGTCCCATACAGACGAGCTGGTGAGTCAAAGCGCAGTCGAATTGAAAAAACGTCTCGATGCCCGCGAGATATCGCCGGTCGAACTGCTCGACGCGTGTATCGAGCGGATCGAGACGCTGAATCCGAAGATCAATGCGTTCTCGGCGACCTGCTTCGACCGCGCGCGTGCCGAAGCGCGCGAGGCCGAGCGCGATCTCGCGAACGGCAATCGCCAAGGCATATTGCAAGGTCTGCCTATCGGCATCAAGGATCTCGAAGAAACCGCGGGCGTGCTGACCACGTACGGCTCGCCGCTGTTCCGTTCTAATGTCCCCTCAGAAGACAACGCCCTGGTGCAACGCCTGCGCGGCGCGGGCGCGATTGTCGTCGGCAAGACCAATGTGCCGGAGTTGGGCGCGGGCGCCAACAGCTTCAACCCGGTCTGGGGCGCGACCGGCAATCCATTCAACCCGGAGCTGAATGCCGGTGGTTCGTCGGGCGGCTCGGCGGCGGCGCTGGCAGTCGATATGGTGCCGCTGTGCAGCGGCTCGGATACAGGCGGATCGCTGCGGATTCCGGCTGCGAAATGCGGCGTGGTCGGCTTGCGAACCTCACCGGGGCTGGTGCCGAGCGAGCGCAAGCAACTTGGCTGGACGCCTCTTGCAGTCGTCGGTCCAATGGGACGCGACGTCGCCGATACATGGCTGCAACTCGCCGCTACCGCCGGCGCATCCGGCACGGATCCGTTGAGCTACCCTTTCACGATGCCGCCGTCCATCGACAGCGCACGGCCCACCGATCTGTCGCGACTGCGTGTCGGTTACACCGAAGACTTTGGCGTCTGCGAAGTGGATGACGAGATCCGCGCGGTGTTTCGCAAAAAAATCGAAGCGCTGCGCAGCTCTTTTGCGGTCTGCGAGCCTGTCGAAGTGCAGATGAAAGACGCGCACACCTGTTTCGACGTGCTACGCGCGGAAGCCTTCGTCATGAGCCTGCAGAAAGCCTATGACAAAGATCCCGACCTGCTCGGGCCGAACCCGCGCGCGAACTACGAAATGGGCGCGAACCTGCAGCTCAAGGACTGCGTGCGTGCACACAACGAGCAGACGCTGATCTTCCGCGCATTTCAGAAGCTGTTTGATCGCTACGACGTGATCCTGTCGCCGACCACTCCGGTGTCGCCGTTTCCCTGGACGCAACCGTACCTCAAGTCGATCAATGGCGTCGCGCTCGAAAATTACTATCGGTGGCTGTCGCTAACTTACGTGGTGACGCTCGCGACCAATCCGGCGCTGTCGCTGCCGGTTGGCACCGATCATCGCGGCATGCCGTTCGGCCTGCAGATGGTCGGCCGCTTTCGCGGCGACCTGGAATTGCTGCTCGCGGCACACGCTGTCGAGGCGGTGTGCGAAGGCTCGCCCGAGCTGCGTCGTCCGAAGCCGGATTTGCGAGCTCTGTCGAAAACCCAGGTGGACTTGCGGGCGATCGTGACGCATCCGCCGGTGCTCGACGCGTCCGCTGCTGCAGACGGCGACCGTCCTGCCGTTTGATTGCTCTGCGATACGATTGATTCTGGGACCTGGCATGACTGAAACGCTCTACGGCAAGCCACTTTCGGCGTGGCGATCCGAATTCCCGCTGCTCGAACCGTTGATGCAACATCGACCGGTCGCGTGGTTCAATCCCGCCATTGCACCTCTGGCCGACGCGCTCGCCGACATCTCGCTGGACGCCGCTGACGTTCGCGATGCAAGCGATCGTCTGACGCGCTTCGCGCCGTTTATTGCACGAGCGTTTCCCGATGTAGCGCCCGCAAACGGCATCATCGAATCGCCATTGACGCCGGTTCCCGCCTTCGCGGATGCCGTTCGCGCCCGCTACGGCGTCGCTGAGCCGGTACGGATGCTGTTGAAGAAAGATAGCCATCTGCCGATCTCGGGCTCGATCAAGGCTCGCGGCGGCATTTATGAAGTGCTGTTCCATGCGGAAAAGCTCGCCCTCGCACAGGGTTTGCTGAAGCTCGACGACGACTACCGCGTGCTCGCCGACGCGCCGTGTCAGGCGTTGTTCCGTGCGCACAAGATCGCGGTCGGATCGACAGGCAATCTCGGGATGTCGATCGGAATCGCGGCCGCGACACTCGGCTTCGAGACCACAGTGCACATGTCGGCCGACGCGCGGCAGTGGAAGAAAGACCGGCTGCGTGCGCATGGCGTAAACGTGATCGAATACGCCGGCGACTACGGCGAAGCAGTCGAGAGCGGTCGCCGCCAGGCAGCCGCCGACGCTTCCTGTCATTTCATCGACGACGAGAATTCGACCACTTTGTTTCTCGGCTACGCGGTCGCGGGCGAACGCCTGAAACGCCAACTCGAAGCGGCAGGCACGCGCGTCGATGTGGATCATCCGTTGTTCGTCTATCTACCGTGCGGCGTCGGCGGCGGCCCTGGCGGCGTTGCGTTTGGGCTCAAGCTCGCATTCGGCGACGCCGTGCATTGCATTTTTGCGGAACCGACGCACTCGCCGTGCATGCTGATGGGGGTGTACACCGGTTTGCATGACAAGCTCGCAGTGCAGGATTTCGGCATCGATAACGTGACGGCCGCCGACGGCCTTGCCGTCGGCAGGCCATCGGGCTTTGTTGGACGGTCGATGCAACGGATGATCGACGGCTATTTCACCGTCGAAGACAGCGAGTTACTGGCGCTGCTCTATCTGATGGCGAAGACCGAAGGCATACGACTCGAACCGTCGGCACTCGCGGGCGCACCCGGATTCGCGCGCGTGCTCGCCGAGGTCGATGGCTATCACGCACGCATCGGTCTCGACGCAACGCGAAGGGCGGCCGCTACGCATATCGTCTGGGCGACAGGCGGCGGCATGGTCCCGCGCGAGGAGATGGACAGGTACGTTGCGGAAGGCGAGCGACAACTGAGCAGCGCAGAACGCTGCTCAGTTGTCACCAGAGCGTGAATCGATTTGTGAACCCGCAACCCATTCGCTAGCCGGGAAAGGGAAGGCCTTACTGGGAAACGGTTTGAGTCCAGTTGCCGGAACCGGCGGGGTACTGCCGCCGCAGTTCAGGCGGCGTGTACATCTCGTCATCTGCCGGATAGGCGGGCGGCCGGCCCACTACGAGGACCTGCTGCGCCGAGGCTTGAGCGGGCGGCCGAGGGACGGAGCCGGACTGCGCGTAAGCCGGTTGGGACTTCGCAGGCGCGTACTGGTTAGACTGAACGGTTCGAGACGGTGGCGGGGG
>NZ_JAMFSB010000312.1 GCF_026225065.1 Paraburkholderia sp.
GTGCCCAATACCGGCGTCTGCGCGCTGGTGGCGGGCAGGCAGGTGGCTGTGTTTAACGTCGCGCGCGGCGAGGGCGGGGTCTATGCCATCGACAACTACGATCCCTGTTCGCAGGCGGCGGTGCTTTCGCGCGGACTGATCGGCAACCTCGGTGAGCGCATCGTGGTGGCCTCGCCGATCTACAAGCAGCACTTCGACCTGCGCACCGGCGAGTGCCTCGAAGCGCCCGAGCATTCGGTGAGCGCATTCGCCGCGCAGGTCAGGGACGGCCGCGTATGGGTAGCGGTCTAACAGGACCGGGGTCGATCACCCAATGAGCAGCGCAAGCGTCAAGACAGTGTGCCCCTACTGCGGCGTCGGCTGCGGGATGGTGCTGCAGGTCGAAGATGGCCAGGTCGTCAAGATTGCCGGCGACAAGGAGCACCCCGCTAATTTCGGGCGGCTCTGCACCAAGGGGTCGTCGGCCCATGTCGCGCTGCGCAAGTCCGGACGCCTCGAAAACGCCTTTGAACGACGCGAGCGCAACGGCGATCCGATCCCGTTGCCGGTCGACCAGGTGATTGCCGACACCGGCCGCCGTCTGCGCGAAATCCTCGACACGCATGGCCCCGACGCGCTGTCCTTCTACGTGTCAGGCCAGATGTCGATCGAAGCGCAGTATCTTGCCAACAAGCTCGCGAAGGGCTTTGTCGGCACCAACAATATCGAATCGAACTCGCGTCTATGCATGGCAAGCGCCGGCAGCGGCTACAAGCTCTCGTTGGGCGCGGATGGTCCGCCGGGCTCGTACGAGGATTTCGACAAGGCCGATCTGTTCTTCGTGATCGGCGCCAACATGGCCGACTGTCACCCGATTCTCTATCTGCGCATGATGGATCGCGTCAAAGCCGGCGCCAGACTGATCGTGGTCGATCCGCGCCGCAATACGACCGCGGACAAGGCCAATCTCTTCATGCAGATCAAGCCGGGCACCGATCTCGCGTTGCTGAACGGCCTGCTGTCTCTGCTGCACCAGAACGGCCACACGGATCTCGACTTCATCGCCGCCGCAACGGAAGGCTGGGATGCGATGCCGGCTTTCCTCGACGACTACACGCCGGAAAAAGTCGCGGCAATCACTGGCATTCCCGAGGCGGATATCCGCACTGCGGCGCAATGGATAGGCGAAGCGCCGGAGTGGATGAGCTGCTGGACGATGGGGCTGAACCAGAGCACGCACGGCACGTGGAACACCAACGCCGTTTGCAATCTGCATCTGGCGACGGGCACGATCTGCCGCCCGGGCAGCGGGCCGTTTTCGCTGACGGGCCAGCCCAATGCGATGGGTGGCCGCGAGATGGGCTACATGGGCCCAGGTTTGCCGGGCCAGCGCTCCGTGCTGGTCGAGCAAGACCGGGCGTTTATCGAGGACCTGTGGCAAGTGCCGCAGGGGACGCTGAAGACGTCAGTCGGGCAGGGCACCATCGACATGTTCTCGCGCATGGCGGACGGGGATATTAAGGCATGCTGGATTATCTGCACCAATCCGGTCGCAAGCGTCGCCAATCGGCAGAATGTGATTGCCGGTCTGCAAGCCGCAGAACTGGTGATCGCGCAGGACGCGTTTCTCGACACCGAAACCAACCGCTATGCCGACGTTCTTTTGCCTGGCGCGTTGTGGGCCGAGGCGGAAGGCGTGATGATCAACTCCGAGCGCAACATGACGCTCA
>NZ_JAMFSB010000313.1 GCF_026225065.1 Paraburkholderia sp.
CTCAATGTGTTGACGTTGTCGAAGCCGATTCAGGCGGCGATCTTGCGTCGCGAGGGCGTGTTGGGTCTGCTGCTGTCGGTGGTCGATGCGTTGGAGCGCGGTGAATGGAAAGAAATTGAACGCGTGTGTGCGGAACTGACACCGTTGACAGTGAGCGAAGTCGCCGAACTCGGACTCGTCGCGGCGGCGTGGGCAGGCGTTGCGGATCGCAGCGCCGAGGCAAAAGGTCTGGAGCGGATCGAGGACTGAACCCGATCGGGGAGTGCGGTGCCGTGTCCGGACTTCGGTCCACGGCGCTGCAGCCTGGCAGGAAGCCGGGCTGCTCACTCCTTCACAGCATCTCCAGTTCCTGCATCGGCGCATGGGAAAAAAAACGCCCTAACTCCCGCGCCAGTTCATTCAACGCTGCCATCTCGCCCTGCGAGATCCGTCGTGCTTCGTCGGCCTGGCTCCAGTCGCCGTATAGAAGCGCGACCGTCGTCTGATTCTCACCCATCACCGGCAGCAGCACGAACGAGCGGGTATCCGCGAAACTGCGCCGGAACCATTCAGGCAGCCGTGCCACCATCTTCGGGTCACGCGCATTTTCTATAAAGATGCCCACCGAGTTCGCAATCGCGAGATGAAACACGTCGGGCTCGAACGCGGTATTGAACGTCAGACCGGGCAGCGCAGCCTCGATCTTCGGTCCGAACCCCATGCGCGCCTTGAATGTGCCGCTGCTGTGGCGCACGAACATCACGGTGCGTGCAAAGCCGAGACCAGCGTGCACCGTTTCGGTGGCCATTGCCAGCGCCGGGCCGAGTGCACTACCTGCTTTCAGCGCCCGCAGATCTTCGACGCCCGCGGCGATGCGCGCCTCGGGATCGAGCGCCTCACGGGCGATTGCATCGGCGTTGGCGCGCAGTTCGACGATCTCGCGCATCACGCCTTCGCCGTCTTCTTCACGGGCGAGCGCCACGCTCATTTCCAGCAGCACCTCGGGGTCGGTGTTCAGCGCGCGGCCGTACCGGTGCGCGAGTTCGGCGATGCGGGCTTCGCGCTGCCAGTCCGACATATTCGGCGTGGTCAGCACGGCGGCGACTTCGGTCGAGTAGTTGGTGATGGCGCGCAGCCATTGCACCTGGCGGGACTCTTCGGTGTCGTGCGGATCGAACTCGCCCATGCCGGAGCGGATCATGTCGGGCAGGCGCCAGCGCACTGCGGCTTCCTCGCCGATCTCGTCGAACGTGACGCCTAGCACGGCGATGCAGGCTTCGCCTTCCTCGATATTGGTGTCGACCAGGCGGCGGATCTGATCCCACTCGGCGTCGAGATAGAACACCACGAGCAGCTTGCCGATCTGGCGCATTAGCGTGCAGACCACGGCCTCTTCGCCGGCACGCAGGTCGCCACGCTCAGTCAGCTTACGGGCGACGCAACCCGACAGCAGGGTGCGGTTCAGTTCGAGTTTCGCATCGATGCGGCGCGGCACGCTGTGATGAAAGTGATCGACGATCTTCAGGCCGACCACGAGGTGGCCGACCGCGTCCATCCCGAGCACCATCAAGGCGCGCGACACGGTGGTGATATTACCGCCGAAGGCCATGTACATCGCCGAGTTGGCGAGGCGCAGCACCTTCTGGGTCAACGCAAAATCAGACAACACGACCTGCACGAGACCTGTGAAGTCGAGGTCGTCGTTGTTCATTGCAGCCATGGTTGTGCGCAGCGATTGCGACAGCATGGGGAAATCGCCGCGCTCGCTCATTCGAGACCAGAGCCTGTCGAGCACCGCTGCCTTTACCATGTGATTCCCGCTAAAGCCATACGTATTCCAGTGAGTCGCAGACCAGCGTCATGCCGGTGTTCGATACAGGTGCGCCAGTTCTTCCGGGTCCGCCGGGCCCGCATGAGAAGGCGCATGCAGGTGCAGCGTATGTGCTTCGAAACGCTGCGCCAGTTCCTCGGATGGCAACGCCTTGCAGACGAGCCAGCCCTGAATATGATCACATCCCATTTCGGTCAGCAGCGTGCGTTGTTCCTCGGTTTCCACGCCTTCTGCGACCAGTTCCAACTCTAGCGTTTGCGCAATTCCCACGACTGCGCTAACGATGGCCTGATCATTACGGGAGGTTAGCAGATTCTCGACAAAACTCCGGTCGATCTTAAGTTTCGCTAAGGGAAAGCGTTGCAGGTACGCGAGACTCGAGTAGCCGGTGCCAAAGTCGTCGACCGCGAAGCGGATGCCCATCGCGGTCAGCTCTTCCAGCAAGCCCTTCGCATGGGCCGGGTCGTGCATCAGCAGGCTTTCGGTGATCTCGAACACGAGGCGGCGCGGGTCGATCCCGGTGAGTTCGATGGCCTCGCGCACGCTGTCCTTGAAACGCGGGTCGCGGAACTGCTGCGGCGACACGTTGACCGCGACGTACTGCATCCGGATGCCGCGCATGTCCCACTGGATCAATTGCATGCAGGCGATCTTGAGGACCCAGTTGCCGAGATAGTTGATGAGCCCGACCGATTCGGCGAGCGGAATGAACATCGACGGCGGCACCAGGCCATGCACCGGATGGAGCCACCGGATCAACGCTTCCACACCCACCACGCCATGGCTCTGGCTGCTGGTGATCGGCTGGAAATGCAGCGAGAACTCGCCGTTGCGCACGGCATCGTAGAGATCGGCTTCGAGCTTCAGGCGTTCGGCGTCGGCGGGGTCGTCGTCTGGCACATAGAACGCCAGGGTGTTGCCGCCAGCGGCCTTGGCTTGCAGCAGCGCGTGGTCGGCCCAGCGCAGCAGGTTGTTGTCGCGGCCCGCGGTGTCGTTGACGTGGCGCACGTCCGGATAGAGTGCAATGCCGATGCTTGCCGACAGATGCACCTGCTGCCCGTTGAACACGTACGGCTGCTGGATGGCGGTCAGCAGACGCCGCGCCAGCGCTTCAGCGGCCGCCACGGCGTAGGTGCGGCTGGCTGCGGCCGGCATGAGGATGGCGAACTCGTCGCTCGCCACCCGGGCGATCTGGTCGCTCACGGCGGTGGTGTTCGAGATGCGTCGGGCGGTTTCGCGCAGCATGTCGTCGCCGGCGTCGTAGCCGAGCGCGCGGTTCACGCGCTGGTAATCGTCGATGTCGAGCAGCAGCAGGGCGGCCGGCGTACCGTGCGCGTCGGCACGCTGCTGGGCGTCGAGCAACGCCGGCACCAGGGCGGACTGATTGGCGAGGCCCGTCAGGCGGTCGTGGTGCAAGGCATGGGTCAGGCGCTCTTCGGTGGCACGCCAGGCCGACACGTCGAAGCCGGCAATCGCAAAGCCCTCGACACCGTCGTGGCTGTTGCGCACGACGCGCAATTCAACTGTGACCGGATAGGTCAGCGATTTGATCAGGCTGAGCGTCGCTTTCTCGATGCTGCCAGTGGCCGAGGCGCGGGCCAGCAGTACGTCGAGACGCTCGGCATCGGCAGGTGCGACGATGTCGTGTAGTGTAATGGTCTGTAAGTATTCGCGGTGGTAGCCTATAAATCTCAGGCTTGCCTCGGACACGTAGAGGAAGCGTAGCTCCCGGTCGACGTGGGCGAGCAGGTCGACCGCACCGACGGCCTGCTCGAGGGGAGAGCGGTTTCCGCTCGGTTGGGGTAAGCCTTCCGGGCGGCGCCCTAACGCACGGACCCGCTCGATGACCGTACGCAAGGAGCCCCGGCGGGGCGCGGTGATCCTGTTTGCTTCCATGTTTCTCGCTGGCAACCCGTTTTCGTCTGCGGGCGGCCCGGCTCGGTCCCGCCGGTTCGGCGCGGGTGGTCGAGAGGCATGAAGCCGCCCATCAGAACGAGATAACGACCCCCACGCGAAAATCTTTAGCGGTTGCGGTAAATATTGATGATGGCGACCGGTGCGCCGCTCGAGACAACCGATGGTAATGATTCACCGCCGATTTACTGCGAGCCGCCTTGGCGGCTCGCAGCGGATTCAGTTAAAGTCAGGCGGCTTACCGTCCGTTATCTAGAGTTACGCCCCATGCTCGCAGCGGACGCGGGAGTGGCCCCACTGCGCAGTGTTTCCGAACCCATGCACCGATGAGCCATGTCTGAACCGTTTCCTGCCGGGGCCAAGCCCGGGCAAGTCGAGGTGCCTGCACAGTCCGCCCAGGGGGCCGAGGCAGGGGCCGAGACGCCCTTCGTGTATCTGGGCCGCCAGCCGATTCTCGATCGCGATGGCGCGCTGTACGCCTACGAACTGTTGTTCCGGGCCGGCGCGCACAATTATGCCGAAGTCAGCGACGACGCGCAGGCGACCGCGCAGGTCGTGGCGCGCACGATTGGCGGAATCGGGGTATCGGCGGTGCTCGGACATCATCGCGGCTTCGTGAATATCGGCCGTGACCTGTTATTTGACGACATCGTTCACTTGATGTCGCCAGAGCGTTTCGTGCTCGAAATTCTCGAGACCGTCGCCATCGACGCCCAACTGGTGCGCCGCCTTGCCGAACTGCGCAACGCCGGCTTTCAGGTGGCGCTCGACGACGTGAGCGAGCTGACGGAAAGCTTGCTCGCTGTGCTTCCGCATACCGACATCGTCAAGATCGACTTTCTGCTCACGCCGCGGGCGGCGCTGCCCAAACTGGCCAAGGCCGTGCTGGCGCAGGGCAAGACGCTGCTTGCCGAGAAGGTCGAAACGCGCGAAGACTTCGCGCTCGCCCGGCACCTTGGCTTCCATCTGTTCCAGGGGTATTTCTTCGCCCGCCCGCAGGTGCTGACCGCGCCGCGCAACCGTTCGTCGCGTCCGGCGCTGTTGCGCCTGCTGGCACTGCTTGCACGCGACGCCGGCATTATCGAGCTCGAGGCCGAGCTGAAGCGCAACCCGAACGTCGTTGTGCAGTTGCTGCGCCTCGTCAATTCGAGCGCATTTGGGCTTGGACGCAATATCGCGTCGTTGCGCGAGGCGATCATCGCGACCGGCACGCGGCAGATTGCCCGCTGGGCGCAACTGCTGCTGTACGCCGACGGCGGCGATCTGCCGTGGCGCTCCGATCCGCTGGTGCAACTGGCCGGCACGCGTTCACGCTTCATGGAGCTGGCGGCGCGCTGGCTGCGCCCGTCGGACGAGGAGTTTGCGGACGCCGCGTTCATGACGGGAATCTTTTCGCTGGTGCACGTGGTGCTGGGCACAACGCCTGCCGAGACGCTCGATAAACTTGGACTGGCGCCGCTGATCCGCGATGCAATCGTCGAGCATAGCGGGGCGCTGGGGGCACTGTTGAGCATCGCCAAGGCCGCCGACCAGGGCGTCGACGTGCGTACCGACGGCGCGTTGACCGCCGCTGCCCGCCCGGACGCACCTGAAGCGTTTGCGGCGTTGACGCCCGAGGTGCTGGCGGAATTGAACCTCTCTGCGGCGGCGTGGTTCGGTGCGCACGCAGGCCTGGAGTAGAGGGCGGGCGGCGCCTTGCAGGGTCTTTCAGCGTGGTTTCCCAGGACGTGATCCAATAGCGGGTGAGTCATGGCTTGATGCGCCCGAGGGCGCGACGCAGGGCGTGGCTTCATTCATTGCACGGACCACGTGCGTCAACGCTTGGAGGGGCTCGAGATGAAACGAAAGTTCATGCCGGTATTGCTGGCAACGGTATTGTCGGCAGCGTTTGGGCTGTATTCGCTGACTGCGTCGGCGACGCTCAAGCCAGGCGAGGCCGCGCCGGATTTCACGACCCAGGCGTCGCTGGGCGGCAAGACTTACACCTACAACCTGGCTGACGAGTTGAAGAAGGGACCGGTGGTGCTGTATTTTTACCCGGCGGCTTTCACGAAGGGTTGCACGATCGAGGCGCATGAGTTTGCGGATGCCGTTGACGAGTACAAGAAATATGGCGCGACGGTGATTGGCGTTTCGCACGACAACATCGACACGTTGACGAAATTTTCGGTAAGCGAATGCCGCAGCAAATTCCCGGTGGCGGCCGACGCGGACGCGAAGGTAATTGGCGCGTACGACGCGGGGATGCCGATGCGCAATTCGATGGCGAACCGGGTGTCGTACGTGATTGCGCCGGACGGCAAGATCATTTACGAATACACGAGCCTGTCGCCGGACAAGCATGTCGAGAACACGCTGGAGGCGGTGAAGCAGTGGGCGGCGACGCATAAATCGCAGTGAGCTGCGAGTGATGAACCTGCGGACATGCCGTGCTACGCTGATAGCCGGTCTGTTTTAGCGGGGTGATCCGAGATGCCTATTGTTGTGGGTCTGGCGGTACTGGCCGCGCTGATTTATGGCGTGGTGTGGTCGTTCGATGCGTTGCTGGCGCATTGTGGTCTTGGGGTGGCGGTTGGCGCGGCGGCGGTGGTTGCTGCTCTGGTGGCCGCGGCGGTGGTTTATTGGCTGCGGCGCCGGCGCGAGGTCGCCCCGAATATTCATGACGGGGATTGGACGCATGAATTGAAGGCCGAATGGGGTGGGGTCCGGCTTGCGGCCGGGAAGCGGTTGTGTAGGGTGGATTTGCGCGGCGCGCATGGGGATTATATTTTTGCTGATCTTCTGGGGGCTGATATTGAGGCTGGTGGCGAGGGGGTTCAGCTTTCGCTTAAGGTTCGGGATGCTAAGTGTCCTGTCTGGAAGTTGCCCATGCGGGACGAGCGGCAGGCTAAGCAGTGGAAGAGGGTTTTTGGGTTGGCTATTGAGCAGAGGCTTTGATTTTTTTTGCCTGCGCGGCGCTTGTCCGTGTTCCTGCGGCGTTGGCCTTTCCTTGCTTTGTTAGTGGTTTATTAGCTTCGCCCCTGTGCGGGGCGGCACTTACTTTCTTTGTCCCACAGGGACTACCTTCGGGTCGCCGCCGCAAAGAAAGTAAGCAAAGAAAGCGGGCTTCACACCGCTAGCTCGTAGGTGTCCATCACTGACAC
>NZ_JAMFSB010000314.1 GCF_026225065.1 Paraburkholderia sp.
ACAGGTTTTTTGCATCAGATCACCCTGCCCAACCCGCCGAAAGCCTTGCCACTGCTGGCTCTCCCGCTTCCCGCGCTCCGGGGTCCGAAGCGCGAAAGATCGAGATTCTAGCGACCCGACTCTCGCCTTGCAAGCGCTATTTGCATGCTCGGAAAGGGCCGTGAAAACGCAGCCGCGAATTCAGCGGCGCTCACATCACCGGCCCACCAGGATCACAGAATGAAGTGCCCATCACGTCACGCCGTAGCGTGCGTCTCCATCACCCGTTCCACGATGTCCAGGTAATGATCGACATCAGGGGTCGAGCGGTTCGCTTCTTTGGCGAGATCGTCCCAGCGGCGCACGCGCAGTGCGTCTTCCGCATAGGGTTTGCTGAGGAACGCATCTGCTTCCTGCCTACTGAAGATACCGCCCTGCAACTCAAGACTACGCACAGAATCCGCCGAGAGGCGTCCAAAGTACGTATCGTCGATTGCGCACAGGCAGCGCTTCGCGTCGACGTGCAGGCGAATCGGCTCCAGCACCGCGTCCGGTAACACGGGACGTAGAAACGGCAACGCGAAATACTGATGCAGATCGTCGATACCGCGTGCGGTAGGCGTCTCGCCGAAGCGGTTCAGCAAATGCCCGAGGTCATGCAGGAAAGCGGCAGCAACCAGCTCATCGCTTACGCCTTCCTTTTCTGCCAGTGCCCCACTCTGCAGCGCGTGCTCGAGTTGTGTGACCGGTTCGCCGCTATATGCCACGTTGCCGTACTGCTCGAACAATGTACGAATATCATGAAGACTCAAAGCCACGACATCACTCCCAAGGTAATGAAAACGTCTTGAGGTTGGTAAAGCTCTTCATGGCTTCCTGCACCCCTTCCTTGTAACCCAGGCCCGAATCCTTGATGCCGCCGAACGGCGTCAGCTCGATCCGGTATCCCGGCACTTCCCACACATTCACCGTACCAACCCGCAATTCATTGATGAATCGCGTGATCGCATCCTGACGGTTCGTACACACCCCCGACGACAAACCGAACACCGTGTCGTTGCTGATCCGGATCGCGTCGTCGAGCGTGTCAAACGTGATAATCGGCGATACTGGCCCGAAGGTCTCTTCGCGGACCAGCGGCATCGCCGGGTCCACCCGGTCGACAACAGTCGGCGCATAAAGCGCGCCCGAGCGCTGGTTGCCTGTCAGCAAACGCGCGCCTTGGGCCACCGCTGCGTTGACGCGGGCTTCAAAAAGCTGAGCCGCGGCTTCGTCGATGACCGTGCCCATCTGATTCGCAAGATCGAACGGATCGCCGTAGGACCATGCGCGCGTTTTTTCCACCACCAAATCGGTAAATTCCGCGGCCACACTCTTTTGCACCAGGATGCGCTTAACAGCCGTGCAGCGCTGGCCTGAATTCTTATAGGATCCCTGAACAGCGAGCGCGGCGGCGCGTTCGAGATCAGCATCTTCCAGCACGATCAACGGATCGTTACCACCTAGTTCCAACACAACGCGTCGGTACGCAGCCTTGGCAGCAA
Organism: Paraburkholderia sp.; assembly: GCF_026225065.1. Lineage (GTDB taxonomy): Bacteria > Pseudomonadota > Gammaproteobacteria > Burkholderiales > Burkholderiaceae > Paraburkholderia. The sequence continues at coordinate 1,524 of NZ_JAMFSB010000314.1, forward strand.
TATATTTGCCTATCGCCACGCCGCCCGTGAACGTCACCAGTTCAGCAAGCGGATGTGTGATCAGTTCGTCGGCAATTTCGCGTGGGTCGCCGGTCAACACCTGCAGCATCGGTTCCGGCAAACCGGCTTCATAGAGAATATCGGCCAGGTAGAAAGCCGACAGCGGCACCTTTTCCGACGGCTTCAACAAAACACGGTTGTTGGTCGCAATGGCGGGGGCAATCTTGTGCGCCACCTGGTTCATCGGATGATTGAACGGCGTAATCGCGACTATCACGCCTGCCAGCGGTTCACGCTGCGCGAACACGCGACGCTTTTTACCGTGCGGTGTCAGATCGCATGAAAAACTCTGGGCATCGTCACGCAATGCTTCGATCGCCGCAAACTTGAACACATCGGCCACGCGCCCGATCTCGTACCGCGTGTCCTGCTTTGACAGGCCCGATTCGAGCGAGATCAGATCCGAAGCCGCCTCGGAGCGCTCGCGCAGCAAAGCCGCCGCACGCTCGAGAATCTGCGAGCGCTCGTAGCGCGTCAGTGTCGACTGATAAGCGCCGGCATATTGGAACGCCGCACGCACATCATCGACGCTCGCCAACGGTACCGTGCCGACGCGCAATCCGGTGTACGGATCGAACACGTCGAGCGTGCGTTCGCGCAACGTGCGCTCGCCTTGCAGGCGCAGCGCTTCGACGCGAAACGCGGGATGGTCCGTCAGCACGGCGCTCATGATGCCGCCACGTAGTTCAACGCAAGGTCGAATACGTCGAAGTTTCGCAAGCGCTTGCCGTCCGTAAGCCCCTGAAGATGCCGATTGAAAATCAACGGCACTTCCTGCTCGGAGATACCGCCGTGCGAACGAAGCGGTACGGTGAGGCCGGAAAGATCATGCTCGTCGCGGCGCGTGCCGAGCACCACGTCGCGCTTGCTGACCACGACAATGTCGCCAACGCGGTCATTCGGCAACTCGAAGCGCTCGCACGCCGCACTGTTGTCCAGCACGACCTCGACACCTTCAAGACCGCCAATCCGTTCGATCACCTGCCCCACGTTTACATCGTGCGGCAGATAGATGGTTGCAAACGAGCCCAGCGCGCCGTGGTGGACCACATACGGATCCGTGATCGGCAGGATCACGCGAGCCTTGCGTGCGCCGAGCCATTCGTCCATCACGTCCTGCAGATAGATCACGTTCGGCTCGCCGGTCTGCGGATTGTGCTTCGCGTTCATGCCGTGGTCGGCGGTCAAACCGATTACCCAGTCGAGTGCGTCGAGCTGGGCCAGATAGCGATCCATCATCGCGTAGAAGTCATTCGCACCTTGAGTGCCCGGAGCCCACTTGTGCTGAATGTAGTCAGTGGTGGACAGATACATCAGATCGAGCTTGCGGGTTTGCGCAAGACGCACGCCCGCCGCGAATACGAATTCGGACAACCCCGCGCTGTACACATCAGGCACTGGCAAACCGACCAGACCGAGCGCATCCGCGATACCGTTGTCTGCCAGCGTCACCGTATCCGCCTTCTCCGCTGAGAAGCAGATGCCCTTCAGTTGCCAGCCAAGCAGACGACGCAACTTGTCCTTAGCCGTAACCACCGCAACCGCAGCACCCGCTTGCGCCGCAGCTGCCAGCAGCGTCCCGGCGCGCAGGTAGGCGGGATCGTTCATCATCACTTCCGCGCCCTCGCCGCCGTTAGCCTGCGGGTCCCAGAAGTAGTTGCCGCAAATGCCGTGCACCGCGGGCGGCACGCCGCAGACTATCGACAGGTTATTCGGGTTGGTGAACGAAGGAATCACGCAGTCACCCTTGAGCGCGGTGCCCTCCTTCATCATCTTGCCAATAAACGGCGCGACACCCGCTGCAACCGCGGCCTCGAGGTAGTCGTACTCGCAACCGTCGACGCACACCACGACCACCGGTTGAGACGATGACAACCGGTAAGCACGGCCATTTACCTCGATGCTGCGCTCGCTCTGCTCGGACTGAATAGACATCGCTTCCTTCCCTGCGCGTCGATTACGCGCGTTCTTCGTCGATCGGGTCCGACGACGACAACAGCACACTGCGTTGTCCAGCCGGTTCACAGGCTTCGTGTGCGCGTTGCAATCCACCGTTGACATGCGCATGCATCAGCGCAGAAGCGTGATCCGCATCGCGCGATGCCAGCGCCGTCAGGATGGCGCGATGCTCGGCCAACGAGCGCTCCATCGCGTCGGCATGCACCACCAGCGCAGCGCGGCGAAACAGGCTCAACTCGCCTACCAGGCGCCGGTACGTCTCATACAGCTTGCCGTTGCCCGCCGCCGCGACGATGCCGTCGTGAAACGCCACGTTGGCGCGTGCGTAAGCGTCGTGATCCTGCGCGTCAAGCGCGCTGCGCATGGCGTCGATCTGCGTGCGCAGACCGGCCAGTTGCGCTGCGTCGATGCTCGATGCCAGCATCCGGCACGCCGCCTCTTCGAGCACGACCCGCACGGCATAAATCTCGTCAGCTTCCGCCAGCGACACCACCCGCACGAACACGCCGCGATTCTTTTCCGTCGTGACGAGCCCGGCCTGCTCGAGCGCACGGAACGCTTCGCGCACCGGACCACGTGACACCTGCAGCCGAGCGGCCCAATCAGCTTCGTTGAGCTTGGCGCCCGGCGCCAACACGCCTTCAATGATGTTGCGCTCGATCTCGTCTCGAACCAGCGCCGTGAGCGAATGCCGGCGGACGACGTCAATCGGATCGGCTGCTGCTGTTTCCATATTTTCGGTCATTTCGACATTTTTTGCCACATC
>NZ_JAMFSB010000315.1 GCF_026225065.1 Paraburkholderia sp.
ATTAGTCGACTTGACGCTCGACTGCCTGCCGGTATCATACGAGCCGATCATCCTGCCGGACGCAGGTTTGGCTACGCGGGTTTTCCCCGATGTCCGTCACAGGCTCGGTGTTGGCGGGTTTGCAGGCGTGCACAGGTGCATGCTAACCCCGAGCAAAATGCCTTACCGCATCTTACTTATGTGAAATGTTTAGTCATCTTGACCGATGAAACGAACCCTTCTAACTGTCGCTACGGTATTCGGCACGCTGCTCGCAGCGGGGCAGGCGCACGCCGACTGTTTCGACGAGGCAGCCCGTTATCAGAAGGTCAACCCGCTAATCTTGCGGGCAATCGCCTGGCAGGAGTCGCACAACCGGCCCGACGCGCTGCATAAGAACGCCAACGGCTCGACCGACTACGGCCTGATGCAGATCAACTCCGTTCATCTCCCCACACTGGCCCTGTACGGCATCTCCAGCAACACGCTGATGGAGCCGTGCAAGAACGTCTATATTGCCGCCTGGCATCTGCGCCAGCAGATGAACAAGTATGGCAACACCTGGCAAGCCGTGGGCGCCTACCATTCGGAAACGCCGTCGCTGCGCGATCAGTATGCGCAGCAGATCGTCGGTATCCTGCGTAAGTGGAACCTGATCGCGGCGTCGCACTGAGAGGTGGCTTGCCCGGGGTTTGCGCGAACGGCGCAGGTTTGATGCACAATGCGGCTTCGTGCTGCCGTCGGCCCTGCGACTGCGCTTAAGTGCCCGGCACGCCTCCTTACCTCTCCGTTTCCGTACTGCGATGAACCAGCCGACTCTGCCCGTCACCGTGCTCTCCGGTTTTCTGGGCGCCGGCAAGACCACGCTCCTGAACCATATTCTCGCCAACCGCGCCGGTCTGCGCGTGGCCGTAATCGTCAACGATCTGGCCGCCGTGAATATCGACGCGACGCTTGTGCGCGACGCCGCCGCGCTCTCGCACCTCGAAGAACAGCTGGTCGAGATGAGCAACGGTTGCATCTGCTGCACGCTGCGCGACGACTTGTTGATCGAGATCCGGCGCCTTGCCGGCGAGCAGCGGTTCGACGCAATCCTGATCGAATCGACCGGCATCGCCGAGCCGATGCCGATCGCCGAAACCTTCACCTTCGTCGACGATGACGGCACGTCCCTCTCCGACGTCGCACGTCTGGACACCATGGTGACTGTGGTCGACGCCTTCAACTTCCTGCGCGATTACAGCTCGGCCGACGCGCTCGCCGAACGTGGCATTGCAGCCAGTGAAGAAGACGACCGCACGCTGGTGGAGTTGCTGATCGAACAGATCGAGTTCTGCGACGTACTGGTGGTGAACAAGGTCGATCTCGTCAGTGCGGACGATCTGACGCGCTTGCAGCGGATTCTCGCGCGCATCAATCCGCGCGCCGCGCAGGTGGTGAGCCGTTTTGGTGTGGTGCCGCTCGAAGAAGTGCTGGATACGAAGCGCTTCGATTTCGACGCAGCGTCGAGCGCACCCGGCTGGCTCGCATCGCTGGAGCACGGGCACGGGCACGATCACAACGGCGAAGCGGACGAATTCGGCATCGGCAATTTCGTTTATCGCGCGCGCCGGCCGTTTCATCCCGAGCGTCTGTGGGCACTTCTGCATGAAGAATGGAAAGGCGTGCTACGCAGCAAGGGCTTCTTCTGGCTCGCCACGCGTAACGACATCGCCGGCTCGCTTTCGCAGGCGGGCGGCGCATGCCGCCATGGCCCAGCGGGGATGTGGTGGGCCGCCCAGGATCGCAGCGAATGGCCCGACGGCGACGACGAGCTCGCCGCGGAAATCGCCGCCGATTGGCACGGCGACGCGAATGACTTCAGCGTCGGCGACCGGCGTCAGGAACTAGTGATGATCGGTGTTGGTATCGACCCGGCCGTGTGGAGCGCAAAGTTCGATGCGTGCCTGTTAGACGACGACGAATACGCGTTGGGGTCGCAAGGATGGCTGCAATTTGACGATCCGTTCCCGGCATGGGATTTCGATGCCGAAGAAGATCATGATCACGACCACGGCGACGGTGAAATCGTCCATCACCATCACTGATTGCGCGTCGTTCAGACGAAAAAAAACCCGCCCGGGGCGGGTTTCAACAACGGAGCACCGATGTGCTTAGCGCTTGTTGACCGAGTCCTTGAACGCCTTGCCAGCCGTGAATTTGACGGTCTTGGCAGCCGGGATCTTGATGGTCTCGCCGGTCTTCGGGTTACGTCCCGTACGTGCTGCGCGCTTGCCCGAACCGAAGCTACCAAAACCGATCAACTGGACCGCGTCACCCTTCGACACAGCCTTCTTGATCACTTCGAGCAACGTGTCCAGCGTTTCGCCGGTTTGAGCCTTGCTGGCGCCCGTCTGACCTGCGACGGCGTCGATCAGTTCCTGTTTGTTCATTAAGGTTCCTTTCTGGTTTAGGTTGACACGAACAGCGCGAACGCGCCGATTATACGTGCGCGGGCCGCGCCGTCGAGCAGCTACGGCTGTGCCGCTGCCCGGACAGCGCGACGGGCTGCTTGCGCAATGACGACCGTGCTGCCGCTTCCCTTCGCGGCGCTTGCTATGATAGCGCAGCGCAAACCCAATCTGGACAAGGGTTTCGAAGAAATACAGGCTGGTTGGCCGCAGCCAGCCATGAAATTACCATTTTTGTTATTCCTGGAATCGAAACGGCCGCCTAACCAGGGCTTTACATGAGGCTGGGCGTTGGTTTTTGCCAACGTTCCAGCTGGGTTTTGAGCTGCTTCTGGCGTGCTTCTGGCTTTTATCGACTCGCTGCGCGATGGCCGGCGCGCCCCGTCCGGCAACGCTTGACCCGCTCGTTCGCAGGTTCTTCACACCGCATGATCGATCCGCTGATCCCTGCCATCCTGGCGTTTCGCGACAACGGCACGCCGTTCTCGCCTCGCCACGACGACATCTATCACAGCGCCGTGGGCAGTCTTGCCCAGGCGCAATACGTCTTCCTGCAAGGCAACGGCCTGCCGGAACGATGGCAGCGCCGACGCATTTTCACCGTGCTCGAGACGGGCTTCGGCATGGGCATCAACTTCCTCACGACGTGGGCCGCGTGGCGCGCCGACCCCGCAAGATGCGAACGGCTTCATTTCGTTTCGACGGAAAAACACCCTTTTTCACGGGCTGATCTGTTGCGCGCGTATGCCACGACGGTTGCGGACGCATCGATTACGGGCCTCGCGCAGAGCCTCGCCGATGCGTGGCCGATGCTGGTTCCAGGCACCCATCGGCTTGAATTCGAAGGGGGGCGCGTCACACTGACACTGGTATTCGGCGACGCCGTCGACACCCTGCCGACGCTCTGGCTGCGCGCCGACGCGTTCTATCTGGACGGTTTTGCGCCGGCGAAAAATCCCGAATTGTGGACACCGGCGATCTTCAAATCGCTTGCGCGTCTCGCTGGCGAAGACGCGACGTTTTCGACCTACACCAGCTCGGGCGATGTGAAACGCGCGCTCACGCAGACTGGTTTCGAATATCGCAAGGTCGAGGGCTTCGGCTGGAAACGCGCCATGTTGATGGGCCGCTTCGCGCCACGCTGGCGGGTGCGAAGGCACGAACCGCCTGCACCGCTCGCCGTGGTGGATCGTCATGCGGTTGTGATCGGGGCGGGACTCGCAGGCTGCGCGCTGATCGAGCGGCTCGCAGCGCGAGGCTGGCGGGTGACCTCACTCGAACGGCACGACGCGTTCGCTCGCGATGCCTCGGGCAATCCCGCTGGCGTATTTCATCCCATGCTCTCGCGTGACGACAGCGTCGCCTCGCGCATCACACGCGCCGGCTTTCTATACGCGCTGCAACGCTGGGCCATGCTCGCGCAAGCGGGACATCGCCCGGTACGCGGCGCAGAAGGCCTGCTGCAACTCGCCGCAAACGACGATGAAGCCAGCATGATGGCGGCGGCATTGGCTGCGTTCGGTTATCCGCCTGAGTATGTGACGCCGCTCGAGCGCGTGCAGGCAGAGAGGATTGCGAAGCTTCCGGTTGCGCACGGCGGGTGGCTGTTTCCGCACGGAGGCTGGATCGATCCGGTCACCCTTTGCGCGGCTCAATGCGCGGCGGCGGCTGAACTGCTTGAGCGTCGTTTTGGCGTTGACGCGGCGCGTGTCGAACGTTCGGGCGATCAATGGAGCGTGCTCGACGCAACTGGACACGCGCTTGCACGTGCGCCGGTCGTGATCTTTGCAAACGCACATGACGCCGCGCGCGTCGCCAGCTTGCAGTACGCGCCCACCCAAAGCGTCCGTGGTCAATTGACCTTGCTGCCCGCCGGCAGCGTGCCGTCGCCCGGGCTGCCCGTAATCGGCGAAGGTTATGCCGTGCCGTTGCCCGATGGCGTCACGCTCACAGGGGCGACCTACGATATCGACGATCCCGAACGCTCCATGCAGGCAGCGGGCCACATCGAAAATCTGCAACGTCTCGCGCAGATGTTGCCTGCCTTCGCTGCCGCCTTTGACCAGCAGCACGCCGCGTCGTTAGCCGGGCGCGTCGCGTTTCGCTGTGTAGCGAGCGACCGCTTGCCACTGATCGGCGCGCTCGCCGACGAAACCGCCGCCATCCAGGACCGCGAACGTCTACGCGGCGCATGGCCGCTCGACCTGCCGCGCGCAAACGGCTTATACGGTGCGTTCGCCTACGGCTCCCGCGGCCTCGTCTGGGCTGGCCTCGGCGCCGAGTTGATCGCCTCGCAGATCGAAGGTGAACCCTGGCCCATCGAACGCGACCTCGCCGAAGACCTCGACCCCGCACGCTTTCTATTACGCGCCTTGCGTCAGGGAACAGCCCGCTAGGCAGCCAGGCAGACGAAAAGTTATCCACGGCGAACTGTGGATAACCTGTCGGAATGCAGGTGCAACTGGTGTGGACGGCGTGTGGACGTAAACGGGGTAACTTGGTCGCGCGCCAAAAACGCGAAAAGTTACCCCCGGCTCCTGGCCTCAACCACACATACTGTGCAGCGGGTTGTGCGTTCGACAACGCGCTGATTCGACTCGGTAAACCGGACTTATCCACAGAAAAGGCCCGGACTTGTTAACTGCTACTACGTATACATACGAGTAAACCAATAAACAGAAAGACCGTCGTGAGGCGACGCTTATCGACGACACAAAAACCTGGATCGCAAAGACTTTTGCGGCACAGCAAAACGGAAAGTGCGGACGCGGCAGATTGGTGGCATGACGAACGCCTGCGTGCCAGAGCAGAATCCAAACCGGTCGCTTTTTCTTGTTCTTCTGCGAAAGACGCTCATTTTTACCGCTTCAGGCGGCAATTCGAGTGGTTTCCGTAGACCCAGAAAAGCTATGGCACAATCGCCGTTCTTTCCGCGTCGCGCCCTCTGTCAAACGGCAGACGCACCAATGGAACGGTGCCAGTCCATCGGACTCTGATTCAGATCGACGGCGCGCTTTCATCCAATCGTTGTATTTCGCAACGCTGGTCGGCACAAAACACACGCGGCGATGAAGGCATTGCGTGTTGATGGGGTCGCCGGCGTGTCCGCCGGTTCGTGTCGCGCGCCGTTACTCAAACCAACTATGTTGCATGGGACCTGAGTAAGCACTAAAGCGTCAACTCCGGTCGACCGCGATCAAACTGCATGGAACGGTAGTAGGCGCTGAAGCGCTAACTACCGTCGACAAAGGAGAACCCACCAAGATGAAGTCGGCGTTTTCATTCTTTCCCGGCTGGCCGCTCTCACCTGATGCCATTTTCTGGGCAGGGCTCGCATTGCTCACCGCCGGTTTGTGCGGCGAACTCTGCTATCGCGCGTGGCGCTTGCCACGCATTTCCGGTTACGCGGTGATTGGTCTGGTGGCGGGCGCCGCAGGCTTCGGCGTGATCGATACCGTTTCGGCGAAAGCTGCCCGGCCCCTACTCGATGTCGCGCTCGGCCTCCTGCTGTTCGAACTCGGCAGCCGGCTCGACTTGCGCTGGATCCGCCGCAATCCCTGGCTGATTCTTTCGAGCATCGCCGAATCGACGCTGACGTTCGTGCTGGTGTTGCCGGTACTGCTGTTTCTTCATGTCCAGTTGATCGTTGCACTGGTGCTCGCGGCGATCGCGATGGCTACCTCGCCTGCGATGGTGATCCAGCTGAAAACAGAGTTGCGTGCAGAAGGGCAAGTCACGCAGCGTTTGATGACGTTGACTGCGCTCAACAGCATGTACGCGGTCGTGATCGAAAAACTCGTGTCGGGATGGTTGCATCAGGAAACCTACGGCAACGCATTCGCCACGATCCTGCAGCCGCTTTATCTGCTAATCGGCTCGCTGGTTCTCGCGTTTGCGCTAGCGCGCACCTGCATCTTTTTCTATCGCCGCATGAACATGCAGGACGAGCATTCTTTCGTCGCATTGTTCGGACTAGTGCTGCTGGCTATTGCGATCGCGCATCTGTTCAAGCTGTCGACCATTCTCAGTCTGCTCGCCGCCGGCATCATCGTGAAGAACATGGAGGCACGTCCGCAATTGTGGCCGCAACATTTCGGCACGGCGGGCTGGTTGCTGACGGTGATTCTGTTTGTGCTGACGCTGACGTCATTCGAATGGAAAGACATCGGCATTGGTGGACTCGCGGCACTTGGACTGATCCTTGCGCGTCTCGTTGGCAAACTGGTTGGCGTGCTCGCCTTCGCGAAGCCGAGCGGATTGAACTGGAAGCAGGGCGTCGCGCTCGGACTTTCGCTCTCGCCGATGTCGGCGCTCGCCTATCTGCTGGTCGACGATACCTACAGCCTTTATCCGAATCTGGATCCCAGTTTGCGCGCGATCATGATGTGTTCGATCGTTGTGCTACAGATTGTGGGACCGTGGCTCGTGTATCGCTCACTTGCGCTGGTGGGCGAGCGGCGAGAATAAGCGGCCAGCCCGCCGCCGTGCCGCATTTCTGCATGCATATGCGACATTGAACATTGAAACGGCGGGGCAGGTTGAGCCTGTCCTGCGGACTTGAATCAGGGGACGCCATGTCACTCGAACGCTTCATCGATTCGCAACCGTTCACCTTCGGTATCGAACTCGAGATGCAGATCGTCAACACCCATGACTATGATCTGACCAAAGCCGCTTCCGATCTGTTGCGGCTCATCAAGGATGAAAAAATCCCCGGCAACATCACGCCGGAGATCACCGAAAGCATGATCGAACTCTCGACCGGCATCTGCACCTCGCATGAGCAGGCACTGGCCGATCTGCGCACGATTCGCGACACGCTGGTTGGCGCCGCCGATCATCTGAACGTCGGCTTGTGCGGCGGCGGCACCCACGCTTTCCAGCAATGGAGCGACCGGCAGATTGTCGACACGCCTCGCTTTCAATACCTTTCCGAGTTGTATGGCTACCTCGCCAAGCAGTTCACGGTGTTCGGCCAGCACGTGCACATCGGCTGTCCGGATTCGGACAGCGCACTGTTTCTCCTACACTCGATGTCGCGTTTTATTCCACACTTTATCGCGCTTTCTGCATCGTCACCGTTCGTGCAAGGTGTCGATACGGGCTTTCATTCGGCGCGTCTGAATTCGGTTTTTGCTTTTCCGCTGTCAGGTCGCGCGCCGTTCATGCTGACGTGGGACAGCTTCGAAGAATACTTTTCGAAGATGGTTCACACGGGTGTCGTAAACAGCATGAAGGATTTTTACTGGGACATTCGTCCGAAGCCGGGCTTTGGCACCATCGAAGTGCGGGTGATGGACACCCCGCTGTCGGTCGACCGGGCCGCGGCGATTGCCTGCTACATCCAGACCCTTGCGCGTCATCTGCTGCTCGATAAACCGCTGATGCCGAAGGAAGACGATTACCTCGTCTACACATTCAACCGTTTCGAAGCCTGCCGCTTCGGACTGGCGGGAACCTGCATCGATCCGCAGACTGGCGAGCGCAAGACGATTTCAGAAGACATTCTCGAGACGCTCGATCGGATCGCCCCGCATGCCGAGGCGCTCGGTTCGGGGAAAGCGCTGGCCGAAGTCGCCTCGATCGCACGTGGTCAGGTCAACGATGCAACCTGGTTACGCACGGTCTTCGAGCATGAAAAATCGTTGCACGAGGCGGTTCGGCAACAGTGTTTGCAGTGGCGCGCGTAAGCGAATAGTCTGGCGATGCCCGGCTGGAATCTGCAGACGGAGAATTTTTTGCGAATTTTTTTCGTGATTCTGATTCCAGTAAGTGTTCCTTAGAGATTTCCAAAGTTTACGTATACAAACGTAGTAGTAGTTAACAAGCATGACACCGGCCTGTGGACAACTGAATAATTCCCTGAAAAGTCAAAGTCATGCGTTAATGATAACTGTGCGGTTCGGACGGGGATCCAGGGCGTAAAGTCCGGATAACTTTGCGGGCGCGGAGGGGGCGAAAGGCTTGTCAAGAATCGATGCACAGGCAGTCCCGGGCCTTTTTCAGTGGTTATCCACAGCTCGGCGTGAATAACTTAGCTGTACGATTGGCCGCTCTCGCATAGAATGTCGTTTTCGCTGCTTCGGCATGGTGGAGTCGCTGACCGGTTTCAGGGAAGCGACTGTGTTGGAGATAGCAAAAAAGTGTTGTAGGGTGTGCCAGCAATGGCGTGCCAGGCGGTACATTTTCGAGATAGTTGATTCAGTCCGTCCGTGGTTCGGGCGAGGCTGCCCCCACACAGGCTGCCGGCGTGTTTGGCACCCGACGGCCAGCTAAACAGCGGCATGCTGTCAATAACCAACGAAAGATTATGAGCGAAGGCGTATACGGAGAGCAGGCAACCGGGCGAGTTACCCACAGCCTATTGCGACTGAGCACGGCCATGCGAAGCCAGGCATGGGAGTGGGCCGAAGGCGCGGGACTGACGCCGACCCAGGGCGAGATTCTGGTGTTGCTGATGCAACGCAAGGGTCCGATGCGCCTGGGCGAGATCGCACGTGAAACGGCTTTGACGGCCGCGACCACGAGCGATGCGGTCAGCACTTTGGAAAGCAAGGGACTGGTCGAAAAGCGCCGTGCGCTCGACGACGGCCGCGCTCTCGCGGTACGTCTGACGGCTCGTGGCCGCACGGCGGCCAAGCGCGCCGCGCAATGGCCGGACTTCCTCTCGAAGGCAGTCGGTACGCTGCGCGATGACGAGCAGGCGCTGTTCTACCGCACCTTGCTGAAGACGGTTCGTCAGCTCGAAGAGCAGGACGACATTCCGCCGCACCGCATGTGTCTGACCTGTACGCACTTCGAGCCGAGCAAGAATGCGAAGAAGACCCCGCATCATTGCAAGTTGCTCGACCTAAACATGTCGGATACGGACGTGCGTCTGGATTGCTCGGTTCACGAAACCGCTGACGTCGCGACCCAGAAGAAAATCTGGAAGATCTACGCGCAGTAACGCGGGGTCTGCTGGAAGGCGAAACCGGTCATGGCAGCCGCTCACGCGGCCTGCCTGGCCGGTTTTGTGCCGTCGGACGGCTTATTTTTTGTCAAACTGAGGGTGAGATGTGCCGATGAATCACGAAGTTCTGGCTATTCGCCATGTCCACTTCGAAGATCTGGGCAGTCTCGAGCTGGTGCTGGGCGAGCGCAGCCGGCCTGTGCGCTATCTCGATGTCGGATTCGCCCGCATCGAGGCACCGGACCCCGCTGCGCCTTCGCTGATGGTCATTCTCGGCGGCCCGATCAGCGCCAGCGACGATGCGCGTTATCCGACAATCACGCCGCTGTTGTCGATGATCGAAAAGCGTATTGTGGCGGGTTTGCCGACGCTCGGCATTTGCCTCGGCGCGCAACTGATTGCGCGTGCACTCGGTGCGCGGGTCTACCGGGCACCCCAGACTGAGCTCGGCTGGACGCCGCTCACGCTGACGGAAGCCGGACGCGCCTCGCCGCTTCGGCATCTGGACGGCACATTGACCTCCATGCTCCATTGGCACGGAGATACTTTCGACCTGCCAGCAGGGGCGACGCACCTTGCGTCCACAGCCGCCTGCGAAAACCAGGCATTCAGTTGGGGCGAACATGTGCTGGGCCTGCAATGTCACCCGGAAATCCGGGCCGACCGTTTTGAGCCGTGGCTGATCGGCAATGCCGGGGAAATCGCCTCTGAAGGCATCGATGTGCGCGAACTGCGTGCCGATACCGCCCGGTTGGGTCCCCGCCTCGAAGAAGGCGCGCGCCGGATGTTCGGCGAGTGGCTCGATCAGGTCGAGAAGAAGGCATAAACCGTACGCAGTGCCAAGCGCAATAGCGGCGGGGCATCGGGTGCCGCGGCTGATGTGTACGTACTGCTGTCCAGCAGCGAATCGGGCACGGTGCTATCCTCATTCGCTCTTCCGCAATCCCAAAGGCGTAATCCATGAGCGCGCTTTTCTCTCCGCTCACGCTGCGTGGCGTGACGCTTGCCAATCGTATTGTTGTGTCGCCAATGTGTCAGTATTCCGCCGAACGCGGCGAGGCGACCGCATGGCACATGATCCATCTGGGCAGCATGGCGTTATCGGGCGCAGGCATGCTGTG
>NZ_JAMFSB010000316.1 GCF_026225065.1 Paraburkholderia sp.
GACCATCGAAATGCATGCGAAGGTGCTGTCTGCAAGGTAAGCACGGCGGGGAAAAAAATGCGTAAGCGTTCCCGAGGGCGGCCGGGAGCCGCTTAGAGGATTCCAGGCGATGCGAGCGTGCGCCGACGTTCGCCTTAGCCAGCGTCTCCGACGAACCATCGATAGTAAGGGTTCCGGCTATCGTCGCGCATCACGCTGCCAATGTCCCTGGCCCACGCCTCGCGGTCGCCGCGGTACGCATCGAGCGCAGCGCCGTAGAACGTTTGCAGTGTGCTGCGTTCGGCCTGCATCGCACTACGGAACGTGTCGTCCGCGCCCACGAACGGTGGCGCGCTGCTCAACGCCATCATCCGCGCCAGCACTTTCGGAAACTCGTCCTCGCGCACCCAGGGTGCGTATTCGATGCGAGGCTGGTCATCCGTCACCGGCTGGGCGTCTGCGGCGTAATACGCCAGTCCCGCGCGATCGGTCACCCACGTCGCTAGCAGCGCGGCCGGGGACGCGATGCCGACTTCGCGCAATGCCGCGGCAACGCTGGGTTGCGCGAAACGCTCCCGGATGCGTGGCACATCGAGTTCGATCGGCTGCATCGAGCCCATCAGCATCATTTCGTGCAGCTCAGTGGTCCATAGGGCCGCATAAGGAAACACCTGCACGAAACTTTGAATCAGCGCGCGCGTGTCTTCCTCGTTTTGTGTCGCAATAGGCAGCCATTGGGCGACGATGCCACGAGGCGCGAGACGTGCCGCACTCAGTCGATAGAAGTCCGAAGAGTACAGATTGACGACCCCAGCTGCCGAGGGAGGAGGGGGCTCCAGTGTGATCAGGTCGTAAGTCTGAGCGTTGCTGAGGAGTTCACGGCGCCCGTCGAGCAAGCGGATCTGCATGCGAGGATCGGCGCTTACCGCCTCGTTGCCGCTGAACTGCGGCACCGCGCGCACGACCGCGGGCAGTAATTCCGCCACCACACGCCGCTCGAGGCCCGGGTACGTCAGCAGCGCGCCCGCAGTGATACCGGTGCCCATGCCGATCACGAGCGCCGAACGCGGTGGGTCGCGTTGGATCAGCAACGGCAGCAGGGCCTGCAGACGCATATAGCGTAGCGAGGTCATCGCGTCGCCAGAGTTCGACACACCCTGGATATAAAGCCGCTTGAAGTGATGTTCGCCGGAGTCCTGAGCGACGACGGCGACCGTGCCACCCGCGCTTTCCTCGTAGAAACTCAGGTGGCCGCCGTGCGCCTCTGCGAGCAGTGTGGCGAGGCGATCCGCTGGCGTAAGCACGGCGGCGCTTGCCGCAACGACGCCGAGCAGAGGGACGGTCCAGCGCGCAAGCCTCTGCACGCCAGAGCCGCGCAGCACCGCGACCAGACCTACCAGGCATGCCATTATGGCCAGCGCGCCCAGCGTACGAATCAGCCCTAACGCCGGTATCAGCACGAAGCCGGCGAGCAGCGTGCCGATGATCCCACCCGCGGTATTCAGCGCGACGACGACGCCTACGTCGCGCGATACATGAGCTTTGTCGACGCAAAGACGCAACGCGAACGGGAATGCAGCGCCCAGCAATACGGTCGGGACGAACACGACGAACAGCGCGGCCACCGCAAAGCGGGCGCACATGGCAACGAGCAGGCTGCCGGTTGCATGCAGCGCAGCGTTCGACGCTTGAGCTTGCCACGGCGACAGTCCGTGGCCGAGACAGGCGATTTCGAGCAGCGCCACGAGACCCGCGGCCGCGATCAGGAGTGCGAACGTGCCCCAAGGATCACGGACACGGTCGACGCGACGCGCTACGAGTGCGCTGCCTAGCGCGAGTCCGCATAGATAGGTGGCCAATACGATGGCGAAGGCGAACGCCCGGGTGCTGATGAATTGCACAATAGCCTGCGACCAGACCACCTCGTAGCCGAGCGCGATGCCACCGGCGACGGCATACAGGCCGAGTGCAAGATACGGACGGCCGGTTGAAGTGACAGATAACGTGCTTGTCGAAGGGGCGTCAATGCCGCGAATGGTTCTTGCCTGTGCCGAAACAGCGACGCCTTTGCGGCTCGCAAGCAGCATGGCGAGCAGCGCAGCGGCCACATTCAGCGTGGCCGCTGCGCACGCGCTGCCCAACACACCGAAAGTGGGAATCAGCATGAACGGCGCGGCCAGCGTGCCAGCGATAGCGCCCGCGGTATTGGCAGCATAGAGGCGCGCCCCGTTCCTGCCGATCAGGTCCGCGCGCGGCGCGAGCGTGCGCATTAGCACCGGCAGCGTTCCCCCAAGCGGAATGGCTGGCAGACCGACCAGCGCGAAGGGCAGCGCCCACGCCAGCGGCCCTGCGTGATCCTGCAGCGAGGCGAACAGCCCAGCCGCGTGCGCGAGACCGACGGTGCCTGCTAGCGCCAGAAGCAGCACACCGCCTTCCAGAGCGGCGTAAAGAAGCAGCGGCTGCGCACTGCGATCCGCAAGCCTTCCGAAGATCCACCCGCCAAGTGCGAGCCCAGCGAAAAACGCGCTGATGCCAATGGTGACCGCTTGCACTTCCACGCCCACCACGAGCGAGAGCTGTTTGATCCACAGTACCTGATAGATCAGCGCTGCAGCACCTGAGGCGAACAGAAGCAGCATCGGCCACGCGACGGCGAGCGTGGTCTGCACGGCTTGCGTAGCAGACACGGTCGGTACGGAGTCGCGCGGCATGGCGCGCCGCTGCGAACGCTCGAGTTCGCGCCGTTCGCGGCGCGAGGTTTTCGCGTGAGGAGCCAGGGTGTCGGTCATAGGGAGCGCTCAGATCAGTCGGGAAAGTGCCGCGGCCGCCAGCGTGTCACTGGCTGGCAGCCACGGCAACGACGGCGGCTTTATTCCAGTCCGCGTTTCTTGAACGACTCGTCGATCTTCTTGTCGACCTGGCGGCGCACCCCGTCGACGCTGAAGCTCGCTGGCCGCTGGCTTGGCGGATACTGGACGAATGTCTCCAAAAACGTGGACGCTTTCATCGTCGCGATGCCGTCCAGGTATACGTTTTTCGTTAGCCAGTCGTTGTACTGGTCAGAGGTGATGTCCGCTCGCTCATAAGGATCCATGCGCAGGTTGAAGAGTTTCGGCAACCTGAGGCACACGAGTGGGTCTTGCCAGATGTTCAGATTCCCGGGCGTGCGCTGCTCGCAGAACACTGCCTTCCAGGCCGTGCCATCCTGGTCCCATCGCATCGCAACGAGATCTCCATCGTCATCGAAGTAATAAAACTCGGTGCGCGGATCCTTCGTCGTTTTGCCCGTCAGGAAAGGCAATTGATCGTAGCCGTCAAGATGCACCTTGAAGGACGTGCCGCCGGCCTTCGGCGCCCATCCCTTGAGCAACCGGTCCTTGACCCCGGTGTCGCCGGCAGCGTCGAGCAGGGTCGGGAACCAGTCGAGTCCGGCGAACATCTGGTTGGAGACCGATCCCGGTTTGATGTGACCTGGCCAGCGTACCATCGCGGGCACACGGAACGCGCCTTCCCAGTTCGAGTCCTTCTCGCTACGGAACGGGGTCATGGCGGCGTCAGGCCAACTAAACATATTGGGTCCATTGTCCGTGGTGTAGACGACGATCGTATTGTTGGTGATCTTCAGGTCATCGAGCAGCTTTAAAAGTTTGCCGACGTCCTGATCGTGCTCCCACATGCCATCGGCGTACTCGTTGCCGGCCATGCCGCTCTTACCCCTGAATTCAGGCCGCACATGCGTGAACACGTGCATGCGCGTGTAGTTCATCCACACGAAGAACGGCGTTCCCGCTTTGGTCTGCTTGGTGATGAAGTCCGCGGCGTGCTGGCCGGTATCGTCGTCGATGGTCTCCATGCGCTTTGCCGTCAGCGGCCCGGTGTCCTCGACCTTGCCGTCAGCCGTGCTATGGATCACCCCGCGCGGCGAAAAGTTCTTCACATACGGGTCGTTCTTGTCCTTCGGCCAGTAAGGACGCTCGGGTTCTTCTTCGGCGTTCAGGTGATACAGGTTGCCGTAGAACTCGTCGAAGCCGTGATTGGTCGGCAGATACTCGTTCTTGTCACCGAGGTGATTCTTGCCGAACTGGCCGGTGGCGTAGCCGAGCGCCTTGAGCGCCTGGGCAATCGTGATGTCGCCTTTCTGCAGCCCGACCGGCGCGCCCGGTGCACCGACCTTGGACAGCCCCGTGCGTAACGGCACCTGACCAGTGATAAACGATGAGCGTCCGGCCGTGCAACTGTTCTCGGCGTAGTAGTCCGTGAACATCATGCCTTCGCTCGCGATGCGGTCGATGTTGGGTGTCGAGTAACCCATCAGCCCATGCGTGTAGGCGCTGATATTGGATTGCCCGATGTCGTCGCCGAAGATCACGAGGATGTTCGGTTTGGCCGACGTCTTCGCGACCGGTTGCGAGGCAGGTCGCGGCGCCGCATTGGTCGGCTGGGACTGCGCCGGCGATTCGGTGGGCGGCAGCAGAATCAACGTACAGATCGCGGTGAGGGCGACCAGCGATACCCCCGCCGCGTAGCACCTCTTTCGAAGAAACAGTCTCATCGTATGGCTCCAATGGAGTTGACTCTCGTCTTCCCGTGGCCCGGCCCAGGGCGTTGCGGGTTGTTTCTACTGCTTCGGTTCGGGATAAACCGCATTCCAGTCGTCCTTCATGCTCACTACGGTCCAGCCGCGTGCGATCGCCTCGTCCCACGCCTTGTCCAGCCTCGCCAGCTTCGATTGACGGTCGTAGGCGAACTCGCGCGCCGCATCGTCGTGGTGGGCCAGCAGTTCGAGCGATTCGCCACTGCCGCCGGCGGTGTACTCGAGCATTTGCAGGTCGCCATCGGAATTGCCGAAGGCAAGAATCGGACGGCGGCCGATGTTGCGATAGATGCCAACCGGCTTGCCCGGACCGTCGTCCACGAAATCGAGCTTCGGCAAGCGCACCAGCACCGGGTGGCCGTCGCGCAGTTCGTATTTCACCGCCTGGCTGGAGCCGATCACCTGCTCAGGCGGAATGCCGTAGACCTGCTGGGACCAAGGCCGCATGAAGTCGATCGTGCCGCCCGAAACGATGTAGGTCCTGAAACCGCTAGCCCGCAGATAGGCGAGCAATTCAAGCTGCGGCTGATACACAAGCGCGGTGTACGGCCGGTTGAGTTTCGGGTCACGTGCGGTTGCCAGCCAGTTGCGCACGGTCTGGTCGTACGCGTCTACTGTCATGCCGCTATTCGCAGCGGCGATCAGCTGCAGCAAGTCCTTCTGGTGGGTGGCGAGCGCCGCGCTGTCGTGCGCGATTAACGCCTTGAAGGCCGGGTTGCTTTTCCATTCGGGATGATCGGGCGCTGCGGCCTTGACCTGGTCCAGCAGGAAGACCAGCTGGAAGGGGATGGGCTGCTCGCTCCACAAGGTGCCGTCGTTGTCGAACACGGCGACGCGCTGCGCCGGAGGCACGTAGTTCGGCGCACCCTCGTGCGTGACATCGGCGACGAACTTCAGTATCGACTGCTTCGCTGCGCCGTTGCGCCAGGAGGGTAGCGGGTCGGTCGTGCTCGACACGCCGGTCTGCGCGGCGCCCGGGCCATTGCCTGAGCCTGCGCCTGCGCAGCCGGCCAGCGTCAGTACAAGCATCAACGCAAACAATGCGTGGCCGATCTGGCCGGCAGCATGCTGATTCCAGCTGCGACGGTTCAGGCAATCCATTCGAACTCCTGCTTATATGGCACGGGCTTTACGGTCCACAAATGAAGCAGCGCTAGAGTCAGCAACCGC
>NZ_JAMFSB010000317.1 GCF_026225065.1 Paraburkholderia sp.
ACAGGTTTTTTGCATCAGATCACCCTGCCCAACCCGCCGAAAGCCTTGCCACTGCTGGCTCTCCCGCTTCCCGCGCTCCGGGGTCCGAAGCGCGAAAGATCGAGATTCTAGCGACCCGACTCTCGCCCTGCAAGCCCTAACAGGAATTTATTTCACGGGGCCTTTCGAACCGGCTGCGCTTCCTCAATCGCTGCCGGCCCAGCCTCCGGAGCTAAGGCGCGGGCAGTCGAAGAACCGATCGTCCAGTCATGCAACACGGTGTATGCAACGGCTAGCAACGTAGGCCCGATAAACACGCCCAGGAAGCCGAACGCAAACGCGCCGCCGAGAATCCCTAACATCACCAGAATCAACGGCATATCGCTGCTCTTGCCAATCAGGATAGGCTTGATGACGTTGTCCGACATACCCACCGCGACGACTCCCCAGATAACGAGAAAGATCGCCCAGCCGGTCGCGCCGCCGTGATAAAGCCAGATTGCGGCCGGCAACCAGACAATGACCGGACCGCCCGGAATGACCGACAGGAAGAACGTTGCCAACCCAAGCAACGCAGGCGCCGGCACACCGGCGATCCAACAGCCGAATCCGGCTAGCACCCCCTGCACCAGCGCCGTGCCGAGAATGCCGTAGACGACGCCCCGCACCGTGCTACCCGCCAGCGCCAACAGATAATCCGCACGCTCGCCAGTAATACGGCGCATGCCAGCGTTCAACCATGCCGCCGCACCCTCGCCGCCGGTGTAGAAAAAGAACGCCAGCACAATACTGAGCGCCAGCAGCCCCAACCCATGCGTCACCGCAATCGCAGCAGCCAGAATCCATCTGCCCGCAGGTGCGGCAAGGGTTCGCAACTGCGCGATCAACTCAGAATTGCCGCTTGTCAGATGCGCCCAGAAGGCCTCGATATTGGGACCGACCAGAGGTATCCGCACCACCCAGTCCGGCAGATCCGGCAAGCCATCGTCGAACAGTTTGTGTACCAGCGCGATGATCTCGTGGACATGAGCGCCGAAAGCAAATCCCGCGTAGACGAACGGCCCTAGAACCACAACCAGAATAATGAGGACGATCAGTAACGCCGACAGCTTGCGCCGACCGCCGACCACCGCCGTCAGCTTGCGGTACAACCCCCAGGAGCTATAGCTAAGAATGGCGCCCCACAGCAATGCAGTCGTGAATGGCGCCAGCACAAGTAACGAACCGCCTACCAGTACGATCAATGCAAACACGGCGGCAAGCCGCTCGATCAGTTGGTCCGATTTCACTTTGAATCCCCTCGTTGTGTCAGACCACAACGCCACTCGGTCGCGCACTCATCGGCGCGACGCCGAAGGCCGTCGGTATAGAAGTCCATCGCTTAACGACCTCTACCTTGCGTCAACTACGCCGTCCCGGTCAACCCGCCGGATGGCCTAAGACACGTAGCCCCAGTCCTCTGCGACCATGCCTGCGCCGGGCCCCACGCGTCGCGATCCGCCATGAGTGACATACAAATGATAGGACGGCACAGAAAAGACTAGAATATACGGTTCTGTGCCCCCCATTCCTGGATTTATGCGCTCGCGAATCGCCAAACGTCTCCCCCCTGATGCCGACAAGCTGGTCGGTCTTTCGCTCGCGCTATTCGCGTCGGGCAGCCGCACCGAAGACCGCTTCTGGGAAGCGAAGCTCGATGCGCTGCTAACCAAGATCGTTCGCAACGCCAACCAGACAACCCTGGACGCCGCGCTCGACCATCTCCAGCAGAATCATCCGGATGCCTACGGCGCGCTCGCCGACATGGCGGAGACGCATAGCGAATCGTTCATCCTCGAGCACGAGGGCGCAACGTACGAGGCGTTGCTGATCGCCGCGCCCGTGCTGGCCTGGACTCGCTATGCCATCCCGTCGGGTCCGCTGAAGAACGACTCGGCGGACGCGCTGCGCGCCCATCTGCAGGCACACGTGCTTGCCACCGGCACGCGCGTGGCCTTGGCACCGTTCCTATACAGCATCGATCAGTTGCCCCGCCATCACGTCGAAACCTGGCGCATCGCGCAGCAGCTCACACAAGCGGCGCTCGGCGGAGCCACTGTAAAAATCAATTTCGGCGAACTGCCTGAGACCTCGCCGATCCTGGCCGATCCGCGCTTCCTGCTGGCCGTGGTCGCGGCGCCCGTCGGCGCGCCGGTGTTCCGCTGGCAGGAAGAGGAGCACGGCAACCGCATCGAGCGCGGGCAATGTCTTGAGCAGTGGGCCACGCAAGGGGGCGCCAATCTGTCGCTGGCGCTTCCCGGTTGCGAATTCGAGTGTTTGTTGCCGGACGCTTACTATTCGGCTTGCCGCGACGCGGACGAACGCGTGCGTCCGCATACCGTTCGCACCGCCGTGCGCTATCTGTTCGACACCATTAGCGCGGCGCCGGCCGAACTGAGGGCGGTGGTCGCGGGCTTCGGCGAGCGTCGGATCGACGAATATCGCGTCGGCTTCACCCGCCGCGGCAGCAATGATGTGATCTACGGCGTCGTGTGGCCGTTGTACGGCCGTGAAAACGGTGAGCCGGGCATCGACGAGGAGCCGCAGGAAGCGGCGGCCGACAACGGCCCGCTCGAAGAAATCGTCGCGCTTCTGAAGGAAACTGGCGTGACGGACATCCGGCGTCACGCCGGCCGTTTCGAGCCTGAATATTGCGACGACTGCGGGGTGCCGCTCTACGCGGACCCACTCGGCGAAATCGTGCACGCCGAAATGCCGGAAGACGCAGAACCCGCGCAACCGCATTTCCACTGACGCGAGCAGAGGTGACCGCACAAGCGGCACCAGGCTGGCGCGGCCAAAACCGCCAGCCACGATGAAACGGCCCGATCAGCTTCTGCTGATCGGGCCGTTTGCTTTTTTCGGGACACCAGCCATGACAATCATCCTATGTCTTCTGGCCAGGCCGTCAAGAAGCAAGGAATTTGTCATCATGGCGTTGGTGGCGCATCGCAATGCAACCGGCGTCCTTTGCCGCGAGCGAGCATCGCGCCACCACGAACGATTCATCTGGAGGCATGGCATGCGATTCTTGGTTCTCAACTCCGACGCGGAACGACGTGACGGGCTCAAGGCACTGTTGCGGCAAATCGACCGGCAGGCGCGCTTTAACGAAGCACAGGACTGGCGCCAGGCTGACCGGGCGTTGCGCCGGCAACCGCCCGATCTGCTACTGATCGACTGGCAGGACTGGATGTCCGTCGCCGAGGTGCGCCGGGTGTTAGCCGAGCACGCCGGTCTGCGAATCGCGGTGCTGACCCACGACACGTCGCCCAGATGTGTGCGCAGCCTGTTGGACAAAGGCGTGCTTGGCGTGGTGCTCCGGGACACCGACCCGCGCCTGATCGTGCGCGCGCTCGAGATCGTGCTGCTGGGCGGTCACTATGTGCCGGCCGGGGCGCTGTCGCTGCCGCCACCGCCACAGCCGGAACCCAACCCTCGTGAACCCGAAGTCGTCAACATCAAACCGCCGCCGAAGCGCACCCGGCTAGCGAGCGGCCTGTCGCCGCGCCAGGAGCAGATCATGCGCTGCGTGCACATGGGCAGCACCAACAAGATGATCGCCCGCACGCTAGGTATCAGCGAAGGCACCGTCAAGATCCATTTGTCCAGCATCTTCCAGCAACTTGGCGCCCCCAACCGGGCGGCCGCCGTGGCGCTCTACAACGGCTGGCTGTCTGCCCAACTCGAAGTGCTGCGCAGCGACCAGAACGGCCCTGCGCGACCGGTGATGGGCGAGCCTGGGGTGGTCCCGCTGCGCCGCCGCAAGCCGGCGCAGTTCACTTACCCGTTGCCGGCCAACGACACCACGGACAGCTTGCCGATGGCCGCAGAACCCGTCGTTCCATTTGGCGATCCCGAGCCCGACGAATCGACCTGACGCCCACCGGCAGGGGCACTTAAGAAGTTTGATCTGAGCCAGGCAAGCCGTGTCTTCCACCGGCTGGCACGGAATCCGCTCACACCTTTTTCCGTCCAACGAGTAATATGAGATGTATGGGTTTCCTCTACACACCGCTTCCGCTATGGGTCGCTGTCGGTGGCTGGGTCGCCGCCGCGCTGCTGCTCGCGCTCGCGCTGTGGAAAAATCCGTTCAAACGACTGCAAGACGGCACCCTGCAACACGTCTGGCTGGCGATTATCGTTGCCGTCTCGGTACTATGGGCGAGCAACGCATGGCTCGACGACGGCACGGTGATGCATCTGCTTGGGGCAACGCTCGTCGTCACGCTGTTCGACTGGGCGCTAGCGCTCATCGCCATGGCCGCGGTCACCGGCCTTGCGGCGGTCGTTTTCGATGCACCGTGGCAAGGCATCGCGCTCACTTTTATCGTCTACGGTGCATTGCCGGTCGGTATCTCAGCGTTGCTGCAGCGGGCATGCATTGCCTGGCTGCCGCGCAACCTGTTCATGTTCATCTTTGGGCAAGGCTTCGTCTCGCCCGCCATTGTGGTCGCCCTGACAACCAGTGCTGCGGTGGGCGTCCACATCGCGGTCTCCGGCGGCTCGATGACCGTCATACCGGTCGGCTACGCGTTCAGCATCTTCCTGCTTGCGACCGGCGAAGCATGGTTCACCGGCATGTCCACGGCGTTGATTGCGGTCTATCGGCCTGCGTGGGTCACCACGTACGACGTACGCCGCTATCGGCTCGGCGGCCCCCGTATCTGACGCAAGGCCTCACACCGGACAGCGGCCTCGCTTCGCAGGAGAAGCTCTCGCGCCGCGTTAACCGGCTGCGACCGACGGCGATCAGCAGTAATAAACCGCCGGCTCGCAAGCACGATTGGAGACCAGCTACCGCGACAAGCCAAAAATTTTGTGTCAGGATTGAACTCCTTGCTGTCGTCAGGCATCTTACGTGCCTGATGTCTCAATAGCGCCTACCGAACTAGATGGATCGCACCAACGTACCGCGCCGATTGCTGCGGGTGGTCGGCCGGTTAGCGGCATATGCGGCGAGTCTCTCGCTCATGTGCATCGCTCCCGCCTTCGCCGATCAACTCGAACAGCACAACGAACTCGTCGAAAAATTCGTCAATGATATGCACGCCGATCCGCTCGTGGCCGACTGTGCAGCACATGGCAGTTTTGTCGCCAGCACCTCGACTGTTTTCGACCATGTCGAATTCCCGCCCAGCTCCTTCGATAGCGCCCATTCCGCGGTCACACCATGGAACGATTCGTTCGACGAAGGCAAGCAGCATGTCAAGGTCGACAGCATCGTCACCGTCGAAGGACTCGGCGTGCGCAACGATGGCGGCGGCGATCCATCCGACCTGAAATTCCGCTGCGGCTATCTGGGCAGCCAGATGCTCGCGTTTAGCTGGAATGATCCGGTGCCCATGCCTAAACCGCGCGCCGAGCCGTCTTCCGGCAAACACAAAGGCGGCAAGGGCAAGCACTCGACGGGCGGCAAGTCGACGAAGAAATCGTCTGGCAAGAGTTCGAAGAAAGGCCACCACTAGCAAGTGCAGCAGCAAGAGAGCCGCGGCGAACCAGACGCAATGGCGCGTCAGCGCTTAAGTAAGCCGGCTTTCGGCACCCGGCCCGAACACCCGCCACTCGCACGAAGCGCAACGCACAACCCACAACCCACAACCCACAACGCAAAGACAAAGCGAGGCACACGCTCAACGCGCATGCCTCGCTTTTCTGTTGGAACGACCGTCTTCGCTGAGACAAATACCATTAGTGGCCCAAGCCCGTAGCCGCAGGCACCGCCACCGCTACCGCTACACCCACCGCCACCCTTCCGGCATCCACCCTAAGCAAACGTCTCCAAGTGCCGCAACATCGCCTGCAGCATCGCGGCACCCAACGACGCACTGCGCTCGCCATTCCAGCCCACCCGCTCATCCGGCAGATTCGCGTTGTCCTTGAACGGCATCT
>NZ_JAMFSB010000318.1 GCF_026225065.1 Paraburkholderia sp.
AATTTTCAATCTTCGAACTGGTGCCGGCCTGGCCGCCGGGCGCCTTGGCGTCCAGAACCGCCACCTTCAATCCCTCGGATGCGGCGTACACCGCAGCTGCAAGCCCTGCAGGTCCGGCACCCACCACAACGAGATCGAAGCGCTCGCCATTGAGTCTGTCTGGACTCAGGCCGATTGCATCGGCGACGGCCCGGTGGCTCGGCTGCTTCAGTGCCACACCTTGCAACGTGATTACAACCGGGATGTCAGCTTCCGTTGCGCCATAGTGCGTGAGAAGCTCTTTGGCCTCGGAGTGCTCGACGATATCGAAGTAGGCCGAGGGTTGTCCGTTGCGGCTCAGGAAGTGGCGCAGGCGTAGCGTAGGGGCCGAAGATGTGCTCCCGATCACCACCACGCCCACGTGTTCGCCGCGGATGAAAGCGACGCGCCGCAAGATATAGGCGCGCATGATGGTTTCGCTCAACTCCGCTTCCGCGATCACGAGCGCGCGCAGTGACTCCTCGTCAATGACGATGACCTCGCAATCGGAGATCGCGCGCGTCGTTGCGACCGCAGCCCGGCCCGCGAGCGTGGCAACCTCGCCGGTGAAACTGCCGGGGCCATGTGTGCCCAGCAATACGGGGCCTTCAACGGACCTTCTGGATGCCTCGATCGTCCCGGAGAGAATGGCGAACATCCCGGTGTGCCGGTCGCCTTCGGAATAGAGGACGTCGTGGGTTTTGAGCTTGCGGCGCTCGCCATAACGCTCCAGTATCGCCAGTTGTCCCTCATCCAGCCGTGGATACACCTGATGGTAGCGGCTGCCACCCGAGGCCAGCTCGTTGAAATTGCCTGAAGCGTCGTTGCTCATGGCGGGCTCGATCAAGTCTAAATGCGGTCTTTGCAGCAGAAGCGCTGCTTGCATATGGTAACTCCGCTTGTGAGACGCCACGGCGTCTCACAACATGTGCGCTGCCTCTTCCGCTGTGCCGCTGAGTTTCAGCGGCACAGCACGTTCTCCGTCAATTTGTTAATCTCGCTTCCAATCACCCATCCCACGATGCAAGGACGCGAGGAGCTTCAAGCATGAGCACTGTCGATTACGAACCGCCTAAGGTCTGGACCTGGAACAAGGACAACGGCGGCCGCTTTGCGAATATCAACCGCCCGATTTCGGGGCCGACGCACGACAAGGAGTTGCCGGTCGGCCTGCACCCGCTGCAGCTTTATTCGCTGGCGACGCCGAATGGCGTCAAGGTCACGGTGATGCTCGAGGAGCTGCTGGCGCTTGGCCACAGCGGTGCGGAATATGACGCCTGGCTCATCAAGATTGGCGATGGCGAGCAGTTTGGCAGTGGCTTTGTCGGCGTGAATCCGAACTCCAAGATTCCCGCGCTGCTCGATCGCAGTGGACCGAAGCCCATCCGCGTGTTCGAGTCTGGCGCGATCCTGGTGCACCTCGCCGAAAAATTCGGTGCTTTCTTGCCGACCGAGCCGGGAGCACGCGCCGAATGCCTGTCGTGGCTGTTCTGGCAAATGGGCAGCGCCCCGTACCTCGGTGGCGGCTTCGGCCATTTTTACGCGTATGCGCCGAGCAAAATGGAATATCCGATCGACCGCTTCGCGATGGAGGTGAAGCGTCAGCTCGACGTCCTCGACAAGCAGCTCGCCGACAACGAATACATGGCGGGAGACGCGTACACGATCGCCGATATGGCGATCTGGCCGTGGTATGGCGGCCTGGTAAAGGGCTGGCTTTATGGAGCGGCCGAATTCCTCTCGGTGCAGGACTACAAGCACGTCCAGCGTTGGGCCGATGCGATCGGCGAGCGTCCGGCCGTCAAGCGTGGTCGGAAGGTCAATCGCGTCTTTGGCGAGCTTTCGGATCAGCTGCACGAGCGCCATGCCGCCACGGACTTCGACACCAACACGCAGGACAAGCTCGCCGCCGCGAAATAGATGGGAAGCATGCCGAAGCGCTCCGCTCACCTTGAGCCGCACTCATCTGAATTGCCGCTGCCGACGCCGAGCTTCGCGTCGGTGACTGTGGCATCGCTGATTGCGGTGCTCGCATGGGTGGGCTTCGCCGCACAGAGCGACATCACGATTGGCAGGATGCTGTTTCGCGGCTTGGGCATGATCGACGGCATCGAGCGTATCAGTGCATACCTGACGAACCTCACAACGCTCGTCGTCGCGATCAGCTTTTCGTTTGTAGCCATGCGGGCACGCTCCGCACCCGGGCGGTTCTTCCGTAAGCCGCCAGTGCTCACCGCCGTGGTCGTCTATATCGTGTTCGTGGGCATCGCTTACAACACCTTGCTGCGCCATCTATGGACGCCGTACGGCTACCGCGCGCTGCTCAACGAATTGCTGCATACGGTCATACCGCTGCTATGCACGCTGTACTGGCTGCTATTCGTTCCCCGCTTCCATCTGCTGCTGCGCGATTGTCTCTTCTGGCTGATCTATCCGGTCGGCTATCTGTTGATAACGCTCTGGCGCGGCAGCGAAACAGACTTTTACCCCTATCCTTTCATTAACGTAAGCGAGCTCGGCTACGAGCGTGTGCTCATCAATGCCCTGTTGCTGTTGCTCGGTTTCTTCCTTCTGATGGGCGTATTCGTAGCGATCAATCATCGCCGCTCACGTCCAGCGCCTGCGACATCTGCGGCCGACGCGCGGCATTCGTAGGATAAATATACCTCGGTAAATACACCTACGTACGCGGCTGCCATTGAAGTTGCGCGAACATTTGCCGATAACTTGTGTGACAGATGTCGCCCAAGGTAAATCGTGCCGAATTTCGAAACTCTCATGCGCCGCCGTGTACGGATCGCAACTGCGCTAGGCGCGGCGATTCTCGCCTGCGTCGGGCTCGGCGCGACCATGCAGCAATCGCAATCGGACTGGATCCAGCACTCCTACGAGGTGATGCGGCTCGAGTCGGAGATGCGGATCACGATGGTTGTCCGCGATTCGTCCATGCTGCGTTACGTGTTCGATGTGCCGACCATCGATTCGCGGGCCGGCGATCGCACGGCGGTCATGCAAGAGATCGAAGATGCCTACGTCAGCTCCGAGATACTGCGCGCCCAGTTGCTGACGCTGACGGCCGACAATACGGAACAGGTGTCACGGCTGCAGACCATCGGTGGGGCGATGGCCCGGATACGTGCCCGCCTCGACGAACTCCGCGATGACATGAAGGAGGGCCGCAACGGCGCTGCGCAGGCGTTGCTGGCCGATCCGGGCTATGAAGCGGATCGCAGGGTGATCCGCGCAACGCTGCAGGCCTTCGCGGACCAGGAAGCCCAACTGCTGAACGGGCGTGAACGTGCCCACACGCGCTGGGCGCTCGTTTTGTGGGGCGCGCTGGCGGCGCTCGTCATGCTTGTTGTGGCGACGCTGCACGCGTTGCGCTCGCGCGTCGTCAGCGAGGTGGCGCACACCGAGCGTCAGCGTGGCGCTCTTGAAACGCAGCTCGACACTGACGCCGCCACAGGTCTGCATAGCCGGCACTGGCTCGCCCAGCAGTTCTCCAGGGATCCCGAGCGTCAGTTGGGCAACACGGGCTCCCTGTCGATCATCCTGCTCTGTATCGACTCGCTTAAGCCGGTTCGCGATGCGTGGGGCTTCGAGGCTCGCGACGTGCTGTTGCGCGCCGTCCTCGAACGCATCAACCGCGTGCTGGGACCATCCGATGTACTCGTGCGTGCCGCCGATGACCAGATCGCGATTCTGGTGCCGGACCGGATTCCGGTCCCCGGCGGTTCACGTGCGGCGACGATGGCCGTCTCGCTGGCCGGGCAACTCGACACACTGATCGACATCATCGACGGCTTGCCGGTGTCGCCGGCTGTCCGTGTTGGCACAGCGGCGTGGCCCGCGGATGGTGGCACGCTCGACGCGCTGCTGACCACGGCTGGTGACCGCATGCGGCCATTGAGCGCGTTTCGCGCCTCGGGCGATTTGAGCATCTCTACTTCCGATAGCGCCGCCGCATGAACTGGTCTATCCCGCGGCGCCCTGGTGGCCGCGCCATCACACATTTACTGGCCCGTGCTTTTATTGGCCGGAAGCTGCGCGCCTGTTCAGATGCGCTCGTGAGTTGCCGTGGAGCAGCATGGCTGCTGTTTGCCGGTGCAGTCTACGAACTTTCGCTGGCACTGCTGCATGTAGCGGGAATCACGCGCGCATGCAGCGATGTGCTGCCGTTCAACGCGTTCTGCTTCCTGGTCGCCTCCACCGGGATGCTGCGCGAGACGGGCGGCAGCGTGCGATCGACGCGTATGTCCCTGATTGCTCCATTCACGCTGATGTGTGCCGGCGCCGTTGTGCTGGTCGAATGGTTGCAACGGCTCGGCTTCTCGCTCGACGCCCGTTACCTGGATAGGCTCCTTGCCGATCCGGCGTCCCAGTCCTATCCCGTGGCGGCGTTGACCGCAATCGGCTTTGTGTTCTGCGGCGGCGCGCTTCTGCATTTGCGTGGACTGGCTGGACCGCGCAA
Source organism: Paraburkholderia sp. (assembly GCF_026225065.1). Classification (GTDB taxonomy): domain Bacteria; phylum Pseudomonadota; class Gammaproteobacteria; order Burkholderiales; family Burkholderiaceae; genus Paraburkholderia. The sequence goes on from NZ_JAMFSB010000318.1 coordinate 4,490, forward strand.
CGCAGTCGGCCCGCGAGTCTTCATCTACGGCACGGTTCTCACGGGCATTATCGGGTTGCTGTGTCAGAGCATGGCAATTGGCGGCTTGTGGAGATGGGGCGAGCTCTTCGTTGTCGCGCCATTGAACGGCACCGGTTTCGTGCTCGCCGGTGCGACCTTATGGTGTGTCTGGGCGAAACGCCAGCCTGGCGTGAGCATTCTGGGTGAAAGCGCCAACGCGCGCGTACCCGTGATCGCCGCGCTGGTGGTTGTCAGTTCCGCGCTCGCCGTCGGCGTCATGCTCGCTTCGCTGATGGTGCGTAGCGACGAAGCAGCCGAGCGCAGCGA
>NZ_JAMFSB010000319.1 GCF_026225065.1 Paraburkholderia sp.
ACTGGTCGATCACATACGTCGGATAGCCGCTCCGGACGAAATATTCCTCCCACCCCATCCGCCCATCCGGCGTCGTCTCCCATGTCATGCCCGTCAGGCAGCAGCCATGGATTAGCGTCAGCGACACGGGTTTGGCGCTCGTGGGAACCTGGTAATGAACGTACATCTGGTCGACGGTAACGGTACCCGAGGCCACGTAGTTCGGCAGCGTCGAAAGCGTGTCCGAATGCACATCGCGTCCGCCGATGAAAAAGCTCCCCTGCTTCGCAATCGACATTGGACCGGACAGCGCGGCGGCACGATTGGCCGGAGACGATGCGCAAGCAACTAGGCCGACGGCGCATGCCGCCGCAACGAGCATCGTGCCGATCAGACTTGCTGTGAGCTTCCTCGTACGTACCATGTGACTGTCTCCTCGTTAGCGGTGGGTGCTTTATCGATCAAGGGCAACATGCGCAGAGGGCTCTGGGCGTTGCGCATGTTCCGGCTCCGTATCGTACAACGGCCGCTTTAGGGACGTTTGCCAGCCGCCAATGCTGATGCCGAAGCCCGTTGGACACGAATCGAAGGTGGGATTTTGAAAGCAGGACGGTCTAAACTACCTGGATTGGCATCGGCGCCACGCAGCCGAATCCGGAGATCCCATCATGAAGATTGCGAAAGTCGTAATCGGAATAGCCACCCTGGTTGGTGTAACCGCAGCGTATGCCGACGGATTCGTCGTCACGAGGTCCATTTCGAACGGGCGCGAACTGCGCCTGCTCGAGCACACCAGCGAATGCGATGGCGGCCCGGGCGCGTTCATTTACCGGCGCGGCAAGCAGATCGATCAGACCTGCAATGTCAACGTCACCGCAAGAGGCGCGACGGTGATCATGCCGGCTTTCGAGCCGCGCATGTTCTTCCCGCGCGACACGCTGTACGAAAACTCGAAGTCGTAGGCGCAAGCCGCAGGACCAGATCGCCTGAGCGCTGGCGGCCGTTCCGCGCATCGGGCGTCAACGCACGTCGCCCTCCAGACACGCCGGCAGTCCCCACGGGCCCGGATCGAACTGATCCAGCGAGTCCAATACTGAATGCGCGTGCGCGAAACGTTCACGGCTCATCGCTGGGTCCGGGACGGCAATCACCTGCATGCCGGCCGCCCGGGCGGCCGTGACACCGAACGGCGAGTCTTCGAACACCAGCGCTTCATGCGGCGCCACCCCAAGACGCCGAGCCGCCACCAGGAAAATATCGGGCGCTGGCTTGGCCGCCCGTACGTCCGGATCGTCTGCGGTCACCACGACATTGAACAGCCCGAACCAGTCTCGATGCCGGGCAGTTTTGATCTCGACATACGCGCGCGACGAACTCGTACCCACCGCAATCGGCACCCCGCGCCGTGCCAGTTGCCGCACGAGTGAAACGGCACCCGGTTTGGCGGGCGAATCGGCAAAGCCCGCCTGCAAAAGAGGTTCGCGCTCCGCGAGGAAATCATCCACACTCATCGGCAGTTCAAGCGCACCCACTACATATTCGGCCAGGTCGCGCGCGCCCCGGCCGATCGTGTTTTGCTTGACCTCCCAGTCGAACGCCTTGCCAAAGCGACCCGCGATCTGCTGGGTCACCGCCGTATAAACGCCTTCGGTATCGAGCAGCAGCCCGTCCATATCGAAGATCACGGCCCGCACTGGAGCGATTCCCGGCTCATTCGCCATACGGCACCCAGATGTTTTTGACCTGAAGCGCATGGCGCGCAAATTCGCCGCTCGCGAGGGGACCGCCGTCTTCGGCGAGCAAAGCGGGATCGGGCGACCAGACCGGTTTCAGATTACCCGCCGACTCGGCTTCGACGCTCGCGCGGCCGGCAGCGTCGCCGGCGTACCACAGCGCATCGACATCGTTATGGGCGGCGAGCGTCTGCACCAGCTCGCCGCGCGGACCACTAAGCAGATTGACCACGCCGTCCGGCACATCGCTTGTATCTAGCAATTGATAGAACTCGGTCGCGACCAATGGATGCGTCTGCGACACCACCGCGACGACCCGATTGCCTAGCGCGATAGCCGGGGCAATCAGCGCTACAAGGCTAATGAGCGGAGCGTTCTCAGGGCAGGCGATGCCGAGCACGCCCCAAGGCTCGTTCATCGCAAGCGTGACATGACGGGTCAAAGTGGAATGAACGCGGCCGTCGTGCTTGTCGGCGAGCGCTGCGTAGCGAAACAGCCGGCGAATGCTGAGTTCCACCTCACGCGCTGCTTCGAACTCCGAAGCTCCGGTGCACTCGCACAGCAAGGCCGCGAACCCCGGCTTACGCGCCGCGAGGTTTTCCGCGAGGTAGTAGATCACCTGTGCGCGCGCATGCCCCGACAGTCCCGACCAGCCGCTCGCCTTGCGCGCCGCCTCGACGGCATTGCGCACATCCTTGCGATTGCCGAGCGGAGCAAGACCCAGCGGCGCGCCGTTCGCGCCGAAGACCCGATAGCTGTAGCCGGAGTCGGGCCGGGTTTGCTTGCCGCCGATATAAAGCTTCGCGGTTC
>NZ_JAMFSB010000320.1 GCF_026225065.1 Paraburkholderia sp.
AGCGTCCGTGCGCTGGCGGCCGGCATCGTGAGGTTCATGGTGGGTCCACGAAAACCGAAGCGGGTACAACAGATAGAGAGCGCAGCGCCGGCATTCGCGTTGATGAACGCCGCGGGCGATACCCGGCCGTTGCGGCTCATGTCCGCCATCACGCGCTGCGCAGTAGCTTTCGGATAGGCGCTGCCGTAGTGGATCATGCCGACGTGGTCCCGATGCGGCTCAAGCCGGGCACGGTTCGCGCGATACAACGCTGCGACCGAGTCGAGCACGGGCCATACCGTCGGATCGGCGTTCCTGAGACCGCTCCCGATTTCAGGATCCAGTTGCTCGTAAGCCATGCTCCGGCGTTCGCAAGTGTCGACGATGGCGTAACCGCACTCGCATGCCAAGGGCTCGCCCGTCATGCCCCTGCCCCCTCGAAAACCAGGCTGGTGTTGAAGCCGCCAAAGCCGATCGTGAGACTGAGTCCATAGGCCGTGCTGATCGACCCAGGACGACCCATCGGCATGGGCAGCGAGAAACCCGCGATGGGTTCTTCCAGCCCGTGTATGGGCGGTACCACCTGCTGCTGCAGGGCAAGAATTAACGCAATCGCCTCGAGCGCGCCGGTTGCCCCGAGCGAATGACCGAACGCCCCTTTCGTCGCAAAGATCGTGGGCCGCGACGCACCAAACAACGCGAGATACGCGGCGCTCTCGATCCGGTCATTGGTCAGCGTTCCAGAACCATGCGCGTTCACCACGCCGATATCCTCGTAACCCAGCCCGGCGTTTTTCAGCGACCGCTCGATGGCGAGCCTGATGCCGTTGCCGTCTTTGTCGGGCGCGGTCAAACCCGCTGCGTCATTGGATGAGCCTGCGCCGCGCAGGATCGCGAGCGGCTGCACCGGACGATCACCGCGCCGTTCGAGGACCAGAAAGCCCACGCCCTCGCCGAGGATCGTGCCGTCGTGACGGTGATCGAAGCTGCGCAACGTGGTCGACGACATGGTGCCCAACGCCGAGTGCGCGAGGCGCTTGGAGTCTCCCAGCACGTCTGCGCCGCCGCAAATGCAGCGGTCGGCAAGTCCAGCGCGGATCAGCTCAGCGCCAAGCAGAAGAGCGTCCGATCCGGACGAGCAGGCAGTGGACAACGCAACCGCTTCGAGTCCGAATCCGTCGGCGATCTCCTGCACCCAGCGCTCGAGCGGCTCGGCGGCAGCAAGCGGGTCGTCAAGCCGCGCGCCGAAGCTCGTCCCGACAATCAGCCACGTGCGCGCCGCCTGACGAGGTAAGTCCAGTTGTGCATGCTCCGCAGCGGCAGCAACGGTTTGCCGGGTAAGGTGCTCGAGGGTGTCGCGTGCATCGGCGGGGTCCGCCAGGGAAATCTTCGCCACCCGGTCGTTCTTCAGTTCATGCAGCGATGGAGCCGGTGCAATGCCTGTCTCACCGTCGAGCAGCCGCTGCCATACGCCGGATAGTGTGCGGCCCAACGCGGTATGCCAGGCCATGCCGGTGATCGCGAGTTCGGTCATGGCGCATTTCCTTGCGCCGTCATGCGGGTAAGGCTCGCGTCATTACGCAGTTCGGGCTCTGGGCGTCTCTCCTGACCGTAGATGCGTAGATACTCGTCGGGATTGCCGCTATCGAGCGGGTTCGGATAGAAACTGTCTTTTAACGCCTCCCCCCTCAGCGAAATCGTCCGCGCGAAGGGTTCGCTTTGCAGCCAGTTATCGCTAACCAGAAAGCGCGGTTCGACGTCCGCTTTGTTGAAACCTGGAAGTTGGTCCGGGCGGACGAATTTACGGCGCGACTTGTCAAAGACCTGCCGGTATGCGGAGGAGTCGAAGTAGCGGATCCGTCCGTCTGTCACGAGCGCATTTAAGGAGTGCCAGGGTTGCGGCAGATACAGGTAATTGACGTAGATCTTGCGGATCGCATAGACCGGCTGTGCGAGCAATGCGCTCACGAGCGTGCCGGCCACATCGCTCATCTCGGTGCAGAAGCACGGCAGGCGCGGACGGACCGGTTCGACAAATGCGCCTAGATAGTCGCCAAGCGACAGCGAAGGAATCACCTCGTCCCGATAGCGCGCGTAGACCGCTTCGTGCTCGGGCCATTCCACGCGAGGATAGGTCAGGCGTACAAGATTGGCCGGCCAGGTTTTGAAAACCTCCGGCTCCTGGGTGATATGACACATGTGCAAGGGAATAATCCGCAGCACGTCCTCGATGATTTTCAACTCATACCTCGCGATGATTGCGCGAGTCAGCTCGTCAATGTTCCGATTCACGGTACACGTCCTCATTTGTAAAATTCGTACTGCTGCCGGTTCACCGGTGTCAGCGTCAGGCTGCTCGGGCGTTCGATATGCTTTAACCCCTTCATGATCTGCGCCTTCATCGCATCGGCCTCGGCCGGCCCAACCAGCAGATCGTCCACCGTGATCTCAAGAAAATATCCGTCGACGGTATCGGCACGCCGGATCGACCGGGTCTTGCAGGTCAACACACCAGGCAGCGCGCGGCAGAACTGCTTGATCGCAGCCAGATTCACCTTCTCATCGTTCAGCACGATGAAGTCCGATTTCCGGTGCTTGAAGAAAAGATGACCGGCCTCGTCGATTTCGAAGATATCTCCGGTTTTCAGCCACGTCTGTCCATCCAGTTCGATCAGCGGACTCTGGGCGTTGCGGCCAAGCTTGCGCCTGAGCAGCGTATCCGAATGAACGAGGAGTTCGCCTTCCCGCGCCGGTCCGTCCGCGTCGAGCAGGCGCACAAGGGTGCCGGGCATTGGACGTCCAACGGAAGCGAACCGCTTTGCGTTCGCCTCGTGGGCCCGGCCGGTCGAGACGCGAGGTCCGGCTTCGGTGACGCCGTAGGTCAGGTACAGTTCTTTGCCCGGATAACGCTGGACGAAGGCAGCCGCCTGCTCGGGCGCAAGGAAGTCGCCCCCCACGGTGAGCGCACGGACGGTCTCCGGCAGCACAGCGGCGGAATGCGCGAGCAAGGTCCGCATCAGGACCGGCGTCACAGAACTGACCGTGACCCGATGGCGCGCCAGATCTGCGACGTACTGCGAGCCGATGAACGGTGGCCCGCTGATAACCAGCCTCGCGCCGCACTCGATGCCCGCGATTGCCTGCGCGACAAGCGCGAACGAGTAATAGAGCGGCAGATTGATCAGCATTGTGTCCGACGCACTCAGGTTGATCTCCGCCGCGTGTTTGCGTGCATTGGCTCTGAGCGAACCGATCGAGTGCACGCAACCGCTGCTGAAGTGCGACGCGGTACCCGAAGTGGTCAGGATCACTTCGCCGGGCTCGGTGACTGGTTTCGCAAGCGTGCGAAAGAAGCCGACTTCCCAACCCGCCTGCCGGTTGATCGCTTCGATACCTAGTTCCTTTCGCAACTCCTCACCCAAGCGGGGCCTGACGACAGCAACGGCGCTAAAGTCTTCCGCCATCTGGCGCAGACGCAGAACGGGGGTGGCCGGCGGCAGCATCGCGGGCACATAGCCCGCTGCTACCAGCGAGAAGAAGAGTTGCAGCAGGTTCCGGCCGTTAGGCATGCAAATCAGCACCACCGCCCCTTCCGGTAGCGCACGTGCCCGCAATCCGGCAACCAGCTGGCTGGGTGCTGCCCTATCGCTTTCCGGCAACGCGACACTCGATGTTTCGATAATCAGATGATCGAAGTCCGTTATATGCATAGTTATCCAAATTTTTAAACGTGAAGTCCAGGCTGAGGCTACAGTGCGCTCAGCTTCGTCACCAGAAATCCGGACAGCACGTCACAGTTCAGGAAGTTGTCCGGCACGAAATCGTTCTCGTCGATCCTGATTCCGAACTCCTCCTCACACTGGTAGCGAAGTTCGATAAAGCCAACGGAGTCGATTCCGACTACGGACAGGAAGCCATCGGTCAGGCCGATTCGATCCGGCGAAATATCCACGTCAAGACGTGTTGCGACGATGTTGCGAAGACGCTCGACAATCTCTTGCCTGCTTACGTTCATGGTTACCTTCAGGAAAGGAAGACTGGATTGAAGATCACACCGCCACCTACAGTTGCGGATCCGCCAACGGTTGATTTCCCGCCCGCATGCGATGGCGCACAAGGGGCGTGGTCATAGCAGTAGTGACTAGAGCAAACAGGACAAGCATCGTGTAGACCTTGGGCGGAAGAATTCCCAACTGCAGTCCAATCGAGAGCACGATCAGTTCCATCAGGCCTCTCGCATTCATGAGCGAGCCGATGAATGCGGCGTCGCCCGGCGCGAGACCACATATCCGCGCGGCAAGATAAGAGCCGCCGAACTTCCCGGCAAACCCCGCGCCCAGGAACACGCAGAGCCAGAACCAGGCGTTGCCCCCTTCGATCAGTGAGATGGATGTGTGCAGTCCCGCGTACGAGAAAAAGACCGGCATCAGGATGGTGCGAATGAACCCGCCGAACCATCTGTCCCATTGTTCACGCACGGCTGGGACGTCGCGCAGGAGCATCCCCGGAAGCAGCGCGCCGAAGGCGCTGTGAAAGCCCAGACTGGCCGTGATGCCGGCCGATACCATGACAAAGCACGTGACGATGGTGAACACGGCCTGCATATCGTTGCGCTGTGCCGCCCGTACCAGCATGGGTTGAACCACGTAACGCGTGATGACCACACACCCGACCGAGTACAGCGCAATGCCACCGAGGGCAAGCGTCAGCTCGCCCGCGCCGTTGTGCACATGCGCGATCGACGCAACCACGGCCAGCAGCATCCAGCCCGCTACGTCGGTCAGCATGGCGGCCGACAGCGCGGTCTTCGCCAGCGGGTTCGTATTGAGCCCGAGATCGACAACGATACGCACCATCACCGGCACGGCGGACACCCCTAGGGCAACGCCGCAAAACAGGACATACGGGACAGTCGGAAAGCCTGGCGCCAGGACGTCGTTCGACCAGAGCGCCACTGCCACGCCGAGAACAAACGGCATCACGAGTCCAAGAGCGGCGATCAATCCGGGCAGGCGCAATCCCGCACCCAACCGGGCGGCGCCGCGCCTGTCCGGCGGATGGAGGTGCATGCCGATCTCAAACATGAGCAGAACAATGCCCACTTCGCCTAGCTGCGACATGCTCGATGCCGAACTCACCGGGAAGATGAGATCGTGGACACCCGGGTCGAGCGCCCCAAGAACAGAAGGTCCCAGCAGCAACCCCGCGGTGATTTCGCCAACCACCCGGCATTGACCGACGCGCTCAGCCAGATAGCCGCACGCATGACACGCCAGAATGATGATTGCGAGCTGGAGAAAGTACATTGCGATTTTGGTGTCGGAGACGAGTGAAGCCCGAGGCAGAAAGTAGCGCGAACGCGCGTCCCCCGGCAGCTCCAGGAAATGGGAGGGGTGCAGTGCAACGCCGTGCAGTCCGGTGCTCCGCGCCTAGCCGATGAGCCCGAGAACAGCGGCTCTTACCGCCGCGTGCGTCTTGCTGACCGCGCCCAGCTTGCGTGTCGCATTGGTGATGTGAAAGATGCAGGTGGACTCCGCGATGCCCAGAATCGCACCGATTTCTGATGCGGTTTTTCCCTCAGCAGTCCAGGTCATGACCTCACGCTCACGGGACGAAAGGTGTGGCATGCCGCCCGGGAACATGGCCGGCAACAACCGTGCGCCCAGGCTCGCGTGGACGAAGTGCGCGAGCCAGATCATCGGACACTCCGTGACGGCCAGTTCGTCCGGATAGATCGGATGGGTGTCCCGGGCCAGCGTGAACCAGTTGATAGCGCCGAACTGACCGCGCAGCGACATCGACCATCCGTAGCGGATACCGTGCGCCTTGGCCTCGTCCCAGTACTGCCGCTCGGAGGAAGGCGCTTCAGCTGTCCATATCAGCGGAACCGACGACACCTTGCAATGGCGGAGTATGGGATCTATCTCGACATAGCCAGGCGTGCGGTATCGCGATTGCCAAGACGGCGGATAGTTACCGCGAACCTCGATGGCCGGGCGCGACACGGGAATCGGCAAGCGAACTCCGAACATCCAGAAGTCGAAACTGAGCGCCTTGGCGCTATCGGTAATTTCTCTGTCCAGTTCTTCGTCGGAAATATCGTGGTCGGCGACCCGTTGTAGCTGTTCCTCGTACCACTTACGCATGGGAATCCTCTCCGAAAACATGAAATCCGGAGAGAGCGCGGCAACCGGGGCGGGTCGGGCTTACAGAGGGAGGAAGCGCAGTAAAACGATGAAATGTTTTTGCGCAGGAAATGCCTGGTCAGCGCGCATGCAAATAGTTTGTCCGGTCAGCATCGATAGCTGGACCGTTCCCATGCCTTGAATTGAGCGTGATTAGCCATGCGCAGATCAGAAGGATGCCGACTTCAGCCCTGGAGATTCCCTTTCCTCACGTACGCAAGGCTTGAAATCCGGCATAGCTTCGCCCCATTGCCGGGCCTCCACACCAACACACACCCGGTGAGCGGAGCAACGCAAGTCGTGACACACCCTTCCCCGAAATTGGCCTGATTTACCTGCTTATGAAATCATTGGAGGGCGGCTTTGACGCCCGTCGAGTCAGAGCGTAGCGCGGCCACGTGAACTGCGCTTCGAATTCGCCCCTGCCACGCCGGCAGCGTGCTATTCGAGCGCCGGTTCACCGCGTCGCCGCCCGCCAAGGTGATGGGCACAGGTGATCATGAGACCCAGCGCTGACATGGCGATACCGACCGTGCACACCAGGTCCCATCCATAGCGGGCGAAGAGCAGCGGCCCGAGCACGGAGCCCAGCGCGCCAGCGGCGTAATAGAAAAACATGTACACGCTATAGATGCGACTGCGCGCGTTGACATCGATCGCCAGCAAGCGGGTCTGGTTGGCCACCTGTGCTGAAAAGCAGCCGACATCGAAGAGCACCAGGCCAATTGCCGTTCCTGCGATTGATGAACGAGCGACGAGCAATATCGCCACGCCCGCGAGCACCAACGCGAAGCCACACGCTATGACTGGCCGGTATCCAAACCGGTCCGCCGCGCGCCCCGCGGCGCGTGTGGCAAACAATCCCAGCACGCCGGCAAAGCTGAACATACCCGCCTGAGCGGTATTCAGATTGAGCGGCGCGCCTGCTACGGCCAATACCAGGGTGACCCACAGCATGCTGAAAACGAAAAACCAGCACGCTCCAACGATCACGCCTTCCTGCAATAGCCGATACCGGAATAGCACCGACGGTAGCGACCTGAGCAAACCGAGGTAACCATGTTGGCTGCGCTGCACGTCGTTGGACAGCAGGCGATAGGTGAGGCACGCGAGAAGAAACGACACGACACCGAACAGCATCAGCATCGTGCGCCAGCTTGTTGCCTGCGATAGCAGGCCACCGACGAAACGGCTCAGCAGGATGCCTGCGGAAATCCCCGTTCCGACCGTCCCCACCGCGCGGCCACGCGACTCCGGCGGCGATGCGCGAAACGCGACTGTTGCGAGGTGAACCGCGTTGGTTGCCATCGCACCGGTCACGCAACCCGCGACGGCCAGCGCAGGCAATGTCGGCGCGTACCCCGCCGCTATCAACGCCATGGCCAGCACGGCAAATTGCCAGGAAACGATCCGCGCGGGAGAGACCTTGTCGCCAAGCGGAATCAGCAGGACGATGCCTGCCATGTAGCCCGCCTGCATGCTGCCGGCTACGATGCCCATAGCCGTGAGCGGGAGATGGAAACTTTGTGCGACAGCGGGAAGAGCCGGCTGGAGCGCGTAATTGTTCGCGATCGCCACGCCCGCGGCCATCGAGATGAACGCGGTCAACCACCGACGCGGTGTCTCCCGTGCGCCCCTGTCGCTTCCGGGCGGGACGCGATTCATGGCCGCTTACCAGGCTGAATCGCTTTTGACTGCCGTGATTTCGATCTCGACAAGAATCTTCGGATCGACGAACGGCAGCACATGCAGCAGCGTCAATGCCGGACGAACATCGCCGAACACCTCGCCGTGTGCGCGCCCTGCGTCCTGCCAATGAGTGATGTCAGTGACGTACACGCGGCTTTGCACGACGTCCTGGTACCCGAAGCCGGCATCGGTCAACACGGTGCCGAGCTTGTCGAGAATGGTTTTGGTCTGCGTGTACAGGTCGTCGCCGACGATTGAACCGTCCGGTCCGCTCGCCGCCGTGGCCGACACGTAGAGCGTGTTGCCTGACTGGATGGCGCGGGAATATCCGATGGACGCTTCCCAGCTCGAACCCGACGAATACCGTTTTTTCATGCTGCGCTCCTTGTATTGCACCTCGAGTAAATGGCTACACTACCTAAGTAGTGTACAAGGCCAATATGACATGTGCTAGTCTCACGCGATATGACTACACAGATTCCTGCTGAGCTAATATCCGCGCTGATTCGCCTCGGCTTTTCCCAATACGAAGCGCAAGCCTATTGCGCCCTTCTGCAACGTTCGCCGATGAATGGCCACGAGGTCGGCAAGCTCTCCAGCGTGCCGCCGTCGAAAATCTACGAGACGCTTCAACGTCTGGACACCAAGGGTGCGGTTCTTATGCATCGGTCGGAACCGGTCCGGTACGCGGCGGTTCCGTATGCCGAGGTGCTGGCCCGACTGCGGGAGCGCTTCGAGGGCGATATCGAACTTGTCAATGAAGGACTATCGTCGCTCCCTGCAGCGCGTGAACTGGGGCTCGTCTGGTCTCTGCGCGACAGAAACGCAATCATCAGAGCATTCCAGACCACGATAGACAGTGCGCGGCAAACCCTGTTCGCGGCGATCTGGGACGAGGAAATGGAACCGCTGCGCGACGCGATCGAGGCCGCTTCGGCGCGTGGCGTCGATGTCCATGTGGCGATCTACGGCACCGCGACGCTCAACGGCCCCCGGTTTTACGACCTGCGCGAATGCGGCGCGAGCGCCCGGGCCAGGCTCGAGGGGCGCAGATTGGCCGTTGCCGTGGCGGATGAGCAGGACGCGATCACTGCGGAATTCGGGCCGTCCGCCAATGAGGAAGCGGTACTCACGACGAATCAGGTCATCAGCCTTCTTGCCATTGAGTACGTCAAGGCCGACGTCATGGGCCGCATCCTGATTAACTCGATGGGCCCGCGGGCCTTCGAGAAAGCGCTCAACAGCGATTTGATGCAGGCGCTCCTGGCAGCCAAAACCGTTCGGTTACCCAAACAGAAAAACAAAACCATTGCACCCGCAACGGGTGTCAAGCGGAGAAGTTCGGCGCGAGCGTCGGGAAACCGGACCGACAAGACATAGGCGGCCGTGGCGTTCCCAAGGCCTTCGCCATGAGCGCCCATTTCGTTATGGCGCGCCTGCTCCAACATTGATTCCCGACAGCAAACCTGGCTCGACTGATCGCCCGCATCTGCGGGCTCGATAACGGCGCGCGCCCCCGCCACTGCCCCTAGGTATAGTCCTCTGAAAAACGAGATAAGCTCCTAGTAAAAGGCGGTAAAGACCATTACACTACGCTGGTAGGGCATATACCCTACTTCGGTAGTGTAGTTATCGAAAGCAGGCAAAAAAAACCGACCCATAAGGGTCGGTGGAAAGATTCTGGCCTATTTCGAGGGCCGGGCCAGAACCTGAGAGACTGGTAGTATCGCATTACAAGGCGTCATTTGCGGGTAAATCTTTAATTTACCCGCCGCGAAGCGGCTAGGTTGTGACTGGACACGATGAGCGTCTCGTCAGAACCTGGCCGCTTCTCGTTTGCATTGCTAATCCGGGCGCGATCGGCAGATTATCGTAGTGCCAGAACAACGCTAAAGATAATCTTCCGCGTGGTATCGGCCCGGATTGGATTTCGGATGCTTACGCAGCAAGACTTCGCTGACCGCTATCATTGCAACGATCAAATCCGCATACGAAAGACTTTCTCCTCAATGAACATCGCCATCGAAGACCCCGCCCAACCCGACATCATTGCCCTGCTCGAACATGGCGACGCCGAAGCCGCGAGCTTGTACCCGGCAGAGAGCAACCATCTGTTGCCAATCGACGCATTGCGCGAACCCAGCGTATTTTTTCACGTGGCGCGCGACGCAGCCGGCACGGCGCTGGCTACCGGCGCGGTGGTCCTGAAAGGCGACTGGGCGGAAATCAAACGCATGTGGGTCGAGCCGCAAGCGCGTGGCCAGGGACTCTCAAAGACCATACTCTCGACACTCGAACTCAAAGCCCGTGCGCAGGGGGTGCGCTGGCTGCGCCTTGAAACCGGCGTCGACAGTCACTCGGCCATCGGCCTCTACCGTCGCGCGGGTTTTGTCACTCGCGAGCCGTTTGCGGATTACCGCCCCGATCCGTTGAGCGTCTTTATGGAAAAAGATTTGTCCCCGAAGACGACGGTGTAACTGCGCGCGCGGCCGACAGCCGCGCGGGCTTCAGCGCACCAATAGACGAGCGAGCGCTGCCCGCTCTTTCTCCGCAGTCAAGGTCTGGACACGCAGCGGCGAATCCGCTGCGGCGCCGGATTGCCAGCACCATTGAAGTGTGTCCCCAATCGTCTGCGCCACCGGGCGAAACGTGAGCCCCTGCCCGACCGCACGCCAGTTGTCTGCCTCGAAGATCCCGCCTGCCTCGGCATCGTCTTCAGCGATCCATAACGGCAGTTCGGTCCAGCCTTCGATCCCCGCGGCGTGAACCTCGTCGTCGGGAATCCATGCGAGTTCGGTGTCGTTTCCGGCTATCCGCACGCACTCGTCGAGGAACTGTCCCATCGTCAGCGTGGTCTGTGGACCCACCGCGTGATAGACGCCGGCGACGCGATCCTCCGCGAGGCGTACCGACCACTCGGCAAGATCCCGTGCATCGATAAACTGAACCGGCCGCTCGCGCCGCCCAGGCGCAAGGACTTGCCCACCCGCCGCGACGCGGCACGGCCAATAGGTAAAACGCCCGCTGGGGTCGTAAGGACCGGCAATCAGCCCCGGCCGCACCACAGCGGCCCGGCCCGGCATGGCCGCCAGAAGTGCCTCCTCGGCGCGCGCCTTCAGTGCGCCATACCCTTCGTGACCCGCAACGACGTCCGTGCTTTCATCGTAACGGCGCTTCGGCGCAAACGTGCCGTACACGGAAACGGTCGACACGAAGGTGTAGTGTGCGGGCGGTTCGCCAAGCGTCGACAGCAGCAAATCGATCTGCTCGGGACCATAAGCCGACGGGTCGATGACCGCGTCGAACCGGCGGCCTGCCAATGCCGCCAGATTCGTATTCCGGTCGCCGGTCAGCTTTTCGGCTGCCGGGAACAACGCGGGGTTCCGAAGACCGCGATTGAACAGCGTCACCTCGTGCCCTCGCTCCAGGGCCGCCTCGACAATATGGCGGCCGAGAAACAGGGTTCCCCCCATGATCAGCACTCTCATGCTCGCTCCATCACGACATCAGGATCACTACGCCAGTGCAACATCATCGCAGATGCGTGCCGCGCCCATCCACGGCCAGCTTACCGGCCGATAAACACGTCGCGGTACGCACCGTAGATCGACAGCAGCGGCACGGCAGTCAACACCGGCGTCAGCACCAGCGCACGCAGAGCCAGCGGAACCATCGGTGCGAACAGCACGGCCACGGTCATTGCAGCGAAGTACATCAGCGTGACGGGCCAGTTACGTGCGGCGCCGCTGAGGCTGGCGATCATTGCTTCATGCGGCGTCATGTCATGCAGCATCACGAGAGCCGGTGCGAAGCAGGCCGAGGCGATCGCGACAGCGAAGATCGACGCCCCGAGCAGCGATTCGAGCGCACCGCGCACGCCATGGTCGCCCCCGTAGCTCATCGAAAGGTTGTGCACGCCAGCCGCCGTGACCGACATGTTCAGCGAGACATGGAACGTTGCCAGCAGGATCACATAGCCGACGGCGACAATCGCTGCGCCGTACAGCCCGATCACGCACAGCGCGTTGCTGCGCCGCGCCAGCGCCGCAAACATGTCGCGCATCGATACAGGCTCGCCCTTGCTGGCGCCGTCCTGCACGAACATCAGGCCACCGACCGCGAGCGGCGCCAGCAGCACCGCCAGCGGACGCAGCAGCGGCAGAAAACCCAGCAGCGTCGCGAAATCGGCGCAGATCAACAGAACGCTCAGCCACAGCACCGGCTGCATGCTCAGGGCACGCGCGCCGCTCACCAGCCAGTCGGCGATATGCAGGGGATTGACTTCTCTTCCACCGGAAAAAGGCAGTGCCGGCGCACGATGGAGACGGGTTTGCTTAGAAACGTCGCTCGGGTAATCGATGTTCATGACAGTTTCCTCAGTTATAGCGAAAGTTTTATACGTACTACTAAGGGTTCGGCAATTCGGTACTTCGGTGTTCGGGTATTTCAGCTACTTTTTCTTCAGGACGGCTGCTGGCGATCGAGACTCGCCGAGACGACGTCGAGCTGTCGTTTTACGTAGCGCGATACGGCGCGCCAGGTAATCCGTGTCAACCAGATGCACAACGCAAGGCCGATGAGACCGATGGGCAGCATCACGATCGCATAGGTGTATTCGCTTTCCGATGCCGCCACGCGGAACTTGTGATGGCCATCGTCGATGGCGACCTTGCCGTCGCCGATATCTACGGAATCCGAGCCGCTTTGTGCCGTCACGTGACTCGGCTTGCCCTGCTGGTCTTCCTGCAACGTGACGTGGTCGCCGTCGTCGGTGGAGATGTCCCACACCATCGACTTGGCATCCTTGCCGGTGCGGGCGAGCGACACGTGCTCGTCGTCATCTTTCAGATCAAGATCAACTACATCGTCGCGGGCAATGCTCCATGTGCCGTCCTTCTCTTTCGTCAGCAACTGCCGGGCGGCGTCGGAGGTGGCCTCAAACTTGAAGTCGTCGCCATCCTTCTTGATCTCGATCGCGCCGGCGTGAGTCACGAGCGAAAGCTTGCTGTCATCCTGCAGATCGATCACGAAGCGATTGCCGACGATTTTCAGGCTCTTCAGGTTGCCCGGGGTGTCGCTATCGCTATCGTCCTTGTCCGCTTCCTGCGCGCCCGATACGTCGGACGCGCCGAGTGCAAGGGCAGCGCTCGCTCCAGAATCGTGCGCCCCCTTGGCGTGCCCGCTACTGGTAAAGCTGAACGGCAGCACATCGTGACCGTTCTTGCCGAAGAAGTGATGACCGCTCAACGCGATCACGCCGACAAGACCAGCGATCGTCAGTCCCACCGACACGGCGTAGCCCGCCGTCAGCAAAGCCAGGTACACCATGAACGGGATCAGCAGCAGGACATTCAGCAGGCCCAGCGTGGAGATCGACATGACCACGCGAATCAGGTTGCCGAACGAACGGCGGTCCTGCCATTGCCTGTAGCTCGCCTGTGCCTTCAGTTCGCGGGCGAGCTTGACCGGGTCGCCCAGTGCTGCGATCACTTCTTCCTCGCGGCGCCCAGCGGCCAGCGCGTCGCCAATGTACTCGCGATAATCCGCAATGATTTCATCGACCGCAGGCTTCGGCAGACTGCTCAATTCCTGCCGTAGTGCTTCAATGAATACGTCCTGCTTCATGGGGTATCCCCTGTGTTCGTTTTTGTAGCGGGTTGCAACAATACGCCGTTGACTTCATCCACGAAACTGCGCCATTCCTCTTCCATCTCCAGCAGACTGCGGCGACCTGTGCCCGTCAGCGAGTAGTATTTGCGTGGCGGCCCAGAATTCGACTCGACGAGGTAGGTCGACACCCACGCTTCGGCTTGCAGGCGGCGCATCAACGGATAAATCGTCCCTTCGCTGATTTCCATTGTTTCCGCGAGCGTCGACACCAGTTCGTACGCGTAGCTGTCCCCACGGGCCAGGACGGCCAACACGCACATATCGAGCGTTCCCTTTTTTAACTGCGTCTTCATCAAATTCCACGGGTGTAGTGTGTGGTGCAAGGTACCGTGCTATGCACTGTCACCGGACGGACTGCTGGCCTCGGTGACCATGGCTGAAATGTAGCAGGGTCTACTGTTTTATGCAAGGTACCGTTCTATACATATCTCTGAGGTGGGATCAGGGGCGGCGAGCGCTTCTTAGCCGATCGTCTCTAACCGAGCGCTTCTATCGTTACATCCAGCAAGGCCCGCAGGCGCGCCACCCGTCGCAAGTCACGATGGTACCCGAGCCACACGTCCCGGCCCGGCGGCGCTTCGCCCAGGTCGATCCGCCGCAACCCGGGGGTCGTATCGCCCAGTGGGCACGGCAGCGCCGCAAAGCCGCCCCCTTCCGCGCACATCCGCGCCTGTGCCCCCCGGTTGTTGCTTCCAAAGGCGATTCTCGCGTTCGGTAGCATGCGCTTGACCCATTCCACATCCGGCAGCGTGCCAAACGCGCTATCCATGCTGACGAGCATGTGCCCCTCCCCGTCGCCCGCCCGCGGCGCGACGAGGTCGACGCGCCCGTACAAGGCGTATTCCATATGCATCAGCTTGCGCTGGATGACATCGGCTTCCTCGAACGGCGTGATGCGAAACGCCAGATCGGTCTCGCGGCGGGCCAGGTTGTAACGGCGCGAATCCGTCACCAGTTCGAGCGAGACGCCCCGGTGCTGGACCAGGAACCGCGCAAACACGGGCGTTAGCACATGGACGCCAAACCAGTCCGAAGACGATACGCGCAACAGGCCGGTCAGATGCGCGTCCTTGCCGGCCAACGCCCGCGTGAAGCCAAGCGCCTCTTCTTCCATGCGCTCGGCATGGGCGAGAACCGCTGCGCCTTCGTCGGTCAGGACGAAACCGTCGCGAGTGCGCTGGAACAGCGCGTGGCCTACGGTTTCCTCCAATGCACGCAGACGCCGGCCCATGGTGGGCTGGGTCTGGCCCGTTTGCCTCGCCGCCGCGCCGAGCGTACCGTTGCGGGCAATCGCCAGGAAAACACGGACGTCACTCCATTCCATCGCCCGAGCAGTCATTTTTGTTTGCCTACCATTCAAAAACGTCGATTTACATACCATTTCGCATGACAGAGTATGAAGGTATCGAAGCGCTGACTCAACCGGAAAGGAAATCATCATGTCGATGCACGCCCTCATTCTCAACCGCTACAACGGCCCCCTCGAACCGACCGAACTGGCACGGCCAGATCCGGCGCACGGTCAGGTGCTGGTGCGTATCGCAGCGAGCGGCCTGAATCCGCTCGATACGAAAATCCGCGCCGGCAGCGGCGAGCATGCAAAGCATCCATTGCCGCTGGTGCTGGGAATCGATATGGCAGGGGTAGTCGAAACGGTCGGCTCCGGCGTCGATGGGTTCAAGGCTGGGGACGCGGTGTATGGCATGACCGGCGGAGTCGGCGGCATTCAGGGCTCGCTCGCGCAGTACGCAGCCGTGGACGCCAATCTGCTCGCGCTCAAGCCGGCGAATCTGTCGATGCGCGAAGCCGCCGCCCTGCCGCTCGCCTTCATCACGGCATACGCAGGGATTGTCGACCGGGCGCGGCTGCAGGCCGGCCAAACCGTGCTGGTCCAAGGCGGTGCGGGCGGCGTCGGGCACGTCGCGGTGCAGCTCGCAGTCGCGCTCGGCGCCCGGGTGTTCGCCACGGCCAGTGCTCGCGATCACGACTTCGTTGCTAGTCTCGGAGCGACGCCAATCGACCATCGCGCACAAAGCGTCGAGCAGTATGTAGCAGCATTCACCGACGGGCGTGGCTTCGACCTGGTGGTCGACACCGTAGGCGGCGCGACACTGGATGCCTCGTTCGCGGCCGTCAAACATTTCGGGCACGTGGTGAGCGCCTTGGGATGGGGAACGCATACACTCGCGCCACTCTCGTTTCGCGAAGCCAGCTACTCGGGCGTGTTCACCCTGTATCCGCTTCTAAGCGGTGAACATCGCGCTCATCACGGCGCCATGCTTCGCGAAGCCACACGTCTCGCGGAAGCCGGCAAACTCCAGCCGAGACTCGATGCGCGCCGCTTCGATCTGGCTTCCGCTGAACTCGCTTACGACGCCATCACAAGTGGCACGGCGCGCGGAAAAATTGTGGTGGAGGTGGAATGAGCGGGCGGCGGCCGGCCGCTTCTATGCACAGTGAAACTCCGGGAGGCTTACGAATCCAGATCGCCAGGCGAACCTAGATCACCAGCCGCGAAACCTTGGTCCCTTCCAGCGAAATGCCGGCCATCAACCCCGCGTTGGTCAGCACGAAGGCCACCACCGGGCTCATTGCCGTCGAGGTATCCAGATTGCCGTTCGCACCGATCTTCGCCAGCGCGACGGTTGCATCGGCACCGGCTGCCCAGCCCTGGCTTTGCGTGAAGCGGTCGAGCGCCTCCTGCGTCAGGAAGGCAAAGATGATCGCCTTGGATTGCGCGCCAATCTGCAACCCAAACGAACCGGCCACGGTGCTGTAGTAGCCAGTGGTCTGGCCATCGACGCGTAAGCCGCCCTGCCCGTACTGCCCACCGAACCAGAAACCCGCGGCAAACACAGACGGAAACACCAGCACCCCGCGCGCTTTGCCGATGATCTCCTGCGACCCATGCACCGTGCTCTGCAGACGCGCGAGTGTCGAGTCAATACCGGCGTTGATAGTGTTGCGTTTTTGCGTGTAGTCCTCGGCGGTCTCACCCGAGCCGAGCGGTGTGGTGGTGCAACCTGCCAGTGTCAGGCCGCTTGACGCGAGGAGCACACCGGTGCCGGTAATGAATTGACGTCTGTGCATCGTGGCTTTCCTATGAAGAGAGAGTTGATCGACCGCCAGCGCAAACCACGTTAGTACGGCATTGAAGTCGCTTTTGCGTCCCTCTGCAAGCGTTTCATTGGAATGACATACGGGTGTGCCCGATGACGAACGTCAGGAGCGAAGTCAGGCGGTTGCAGATGGGACCGTTATCGATACGCCAAGTTCGAATGCACGCAGCGATACATCCTACGTTTGCCCGCTACAATAGCGCCCAATCCAGTTCGACTCGAGGTTCCGGCTATGCGCTTTCTTCGTCTGCTGTTGTCTGGCCGCTCTGCCCGTCTGCTGACGGCGGGGCTGTTTGCGGTATTCTCGCTCGGCGGCTGCGCCAGTTGGTTTGGCAACAACGATCCGCTGCACGTGAGTATCGCTGGGCTCGAGCCGCTCGCCAGTCAGGGGGCCGAGATGCGCTACGACGTGAAGCTGCGCATCCAGAACCCCAACAGCGGCTCGCTTAGCTTCAGTGGCGTCTCCATCGATCTGCAACTGAACGGCACCGACTTTGCCAGCGGCGTCAGCAACCAGCCCGGCGCGGTGCCGGGCTACGGCGAGACGGTGGTCAGCGTACCGGTGACCGCGCCGGCCTTTGCAGTAGTGAACAAGGCCTACTCGGTCGCGGGCAGCGATACGCCACCCGGCGAGTACCCGTACATCTTGCACGGCAGGCTCGCAGGCGGCCTGACGGGAGGCGGGACACGCTTTCTCGATCAGGGCGTGCTGTCGCTACCAAGGTCCGGGCCAGGCATGGCCGGCCAGTGAAGCAGCGTCAGGCGAGTGCGGAGCATCGCCTGACCGGACGGCGGATCTGAGCGGCGCTAGCCTCAGCGGCTAGCCCGAGGCACCACCGCTTACACCACTTCGAACAGACCCGCTGCGCCCTGCCCGCCGCCGATACACATCGTCACGACCACCAGCTTCGCGCCGCGCCGCTTGCCTTCGATCAGGGCATGACCGGTCAGACGCGCACCCGATACGCCGTACGGATGGCCGACCGCAATCGCGCCACCGTTCACGTTGAGCCGGTCCTGCGGGATGCCGAGCTTGTCGGCGCAATACAGCACCTGCACGGCGAACGCTTCGTTCAATTCCCACAAGTCGATATCCTCGACTTTTAGGCCAGCCTGCTTGAGCAGTTTCGGCACGGCGAACACCGGACCAATGCCCATCTCGTCCGGCTCGCAGCCAGCCACTGCAAAGCCGCGGAAAATGCCCAGCGGCTGCAGCCCTTCGCGCTCGGCGACCTTCGCGTTCATCACCACAGCGGCGGACGCGCCGTCGGAAAACTGACTAGCGTTGCCTGCCGTGATCACGCCGCCCGGCATCGCCGTGCGAATCTTCGACACGCCTTCGAGCGTGGTATCCGCGCGGATGCCTTCGTCGGCGGCGATCGTTACTTCTTTGGTGAACAGACGCCCGCTTGCCTTGTCGGCGACGCCTGCCAATACCGTGATCGGCACGATCTCGTCGTTGAACTTGCCGGCTTCCAGAGCGGCAGCCGCGCGCTGCTGCGAGCGCACGCCGTATTCGTCCTGGCGCTCTTTCGAAATCGAATAGCGTTTGGCGACGTTCTCGGCGGTCTGCAGCATCGACCAGTAGATCTCGGGCTTGTTCTGGTTCAACCAGCCTTCGAACATCATGTGGCGGTTCATCTCGTTCTGTACGCACGAGATCGACTCGACCCCGCCTGCCACGAACACGTCGCCTTCGCCGGCGATCACGCGCTGTGCGGCGAGCGCAATCGTCTGCAGGCCAGACGAGCAGAAACGGTTGACCGTCATTCCCGGCACGCTGACCGGCAGACCGGCGCGCAAGGCAATCTGCCGCGCGATGTTGCCACCTGTCGCGCCTTCCGGATTCGCGCAACCCATAATCACGTCTTCGACGCGGGCCGGGTCGAGTTTCGCGCGTTCAACCGCGGCTTGCGTCACATGGCCGCCCAGCGTCGCGCCGTGCGTCATGTTGAAAGCGCCGCGCCACGATTTGGCAAGGCCCGTGCGGGCGGTCGATACGATTACGGCGTCAGTCATGCATGTCTCCTGCTTCCAATGTTGAGTATGGTTCGCTCGCAGCCGTGAACCGATGAACCGGCAGACCGGTCAACCGGCGCACCGCGCGTTACCCTATGTTTCAAGCCTGCCAACCCGCCGACCTTCATTAAGCCAGCAGCTCCGCGGACTGCACGCGCCTGACACTTGCGGCGTGCAGATCGCGCCAGGCGGCATCGAGCGAACCGTTGAGATCGATGGCGCGCGAAGCGTCCTCGATCAGCGCAACTTCAAATCCTGCTGTCCGGGCATCGAGCGCGGACCAGGCGACGCAGTAATCCGTCGCAAGGCCACAGCACCAGACGCGTTTCACGCCCAATTCACGCAGATAACCTGCGAGGCCCGTGGGCGTCGTGCGATCGGCCTCGAGAAAGGCCGAGTAACTGTCGACGCCGGCATGGTGCCCCTTGCGGATCACGGCGCGCGCATGGGCAACGTCGAGATCGCGATGCAAGGCGGCCCCAGGCGTGCCCTGCACGCAGTGGGTGGGCCAAAGCACCTGCTCGCCATACGGCAGCGTGAGCATCTCGAACGGAGTGCGGCCTGCGTGGTTGGCGGCAAACGAGACGTGCGAAGCTGGATGCCAGTCCTGCGTCAGCACCACGTGACTGAAGCCGCGCGCCAGCCGGTTGATGACCGGCACGACTTCATCGCCGTGCGCGACGGCCAACGCACCGTCCGGCATGAAATCGTTCTGCACGTCGATGACCAGCAGTACGTCCTCGGCATCTTTCATCGCGGCACCTCGTGCCATCTCGTTCACCTTGCTCACTTAACTCAATCCGCTCACCGTTGAGCAGTTCGGCAACCCCGCTCGAACGGATGCGTCTAGCCGTTGAACCCGCGGCCCTTCTCGGCGAGCGCCGCAATGCTCGGCGCCAGTTGCCACGCATCGCCGTTCGCACGCGCCGCGTAGCCGCGAATCGCCCGCTCGACGTTGTAGAGGCCAACGGTGTCCGCATACAGCATCGGGCCACCGCGATAGAGCGGGAAGCCGTAGCCGGTCAGGTAGACCATGTCGATATCCGACGCCTTCGAGGCGATGCCCTCTTCGAGAATCTTCGCGCCTTCGTTAGTCAACGCGAACACCAGACGCTCGACGATTTCCGCGTCGCTGATCTTGCGGCGCTGCGCTCCCGTTTCCTGCGAGTACCCGACGATCATCTCGTCGACCAGCTTCGACGGATACGCCGTGCGGTCGCCCGCCTTGTAGTCGTACCAGCCGCTGCCGGTCTTCTGCCCGAAGCGGCCCGTCTCGCACAGACGGTCGGCGATCTTCGAGTAATGCATGTCCGGATGCTCCAGGTAACGACGCTTGCGGATCGCCCAGCCGATATCGTTGCCGGCGAGATCGCTCATGCGGAACGGGCCCATCGCAAAGCCGAACTTCTCGATCGCCTTGTCGACCTGCGCCGGCAGCGCGCCTTCTTCGAGCATGAAGAGCGCCTGACGGATGTACTGCTCGATCATCCGGTTGCCGATGAAGCCGTCGCACACGCCCGACACCACCGCCGTCTTCTTGATCTTCTTCGCCAGTTGCATGACGGTGGCAAGCACGTCTTTGGCCGTTTCCTTGCCGCGCACGACTTCGAGCAGCTTCATCACGTTGGCCGGGCTGAAGAAGTGCATGCCGACCACGTCCTGTGGACGCTTCGTGAACGCAGCGATCTTGTCGACATCGAGCGTGGAGGTGTTCGACGCGAGGATCGCACCGGGCTTCGCCACTTCATCGAGGCGCTTGAACACCTGTTCCTTGACGCCCAGTTCTTCGAAGACCGCTTCCACGATCAGGTCGGCGTGCTTGAGATCGTCGTAGGAGAGCGTGGGCGTGATCAACGCCATGCGCTGTTCCAGCGCTTCAGGCTTCAGCTTGCCCTTCTTGACGGTGGCTTCGTAATTCTTGCGGATCGTCGCCAGGCCGCGGTCCAGCGCCTCCTGCTTCGTTTCGAGCAGCGTGACCGGCAGACCCGCGTTGATGAAGTTCATCGCGATGCCGCCGCCCATCGTGCCGGCGCCGATCACAGCCACTTGCTTGATCTCGCGAACCGGGGTATCCGACGGCACATCGGGAATCTTGCTTGCTGCACGCTCACCGAAGAACGCATGACGCAGCGCATGACTTTCCGGCGTCTGCACCAGCGCGACAAAGCATTCGCGTTCGAACGCGAGGCCCTTGTCGAAACCGTTCTTCACGCCCGCTTCGACTGCGTCGATACACTTGAGCGGCGCCGGGAAATTCTTCGCCATCGCCCCGACGGTGTTGCGCGTGAACTGAATGAAACCTTCCGCGTTCGCGTGCTCGATCTTGCGATCACGTACCTTCGGATGCGGCCCTGTCTGCGCACCAACCTTGCGTGCGAAAGCCAGCGCGGCTTCAGCCAGATTGCCTTCCACCACATCGTCGAACAACCCCGAGCCGGCGAGTTTCTCCGACATCACCGGCGCACCCGAGACCATCATGTTGAGCGCGGCCTCGAGGCCGATCGCGCGCGGCAGATGCTGCGTGCCGCCAGCGCCCGGCAGAATGCCGAGCTTCACTTCCGGCAGCGCGATCTGCGCGCCATGCGCGGCGATCCGGTAATGCGCGCCAAGCGCGAGTTCCAGACCACCGCCCATCGCGACGCTGTGAATAGCGGCGACCACCGGCTTTGCGCTGCCTTCGACGGCCTTGATGACCGTGTGCAGCGTCGGTTCCTGGGTGGCTTTAGGGGTATTGAATTCGGTGATGTCCGCGCCGCCCGAGAAGGCCTTGCCGGCGCCCGTCAGCACGATGGCCTTGATGGCCGGATCGTTCTGCGCGCGCTCGAGCCCTTCGACGATGCCGGCTCGCGTCGACAGACCGAGCCCGTTGACCGGGGGATTGTTTAGCGTAATGACGGCAACGCCGTCATGAGTCGTATAGTCCACTGCCATCTGCCTGCCTCCATGCGGTAAGGCGGCGCGTTGCGCGCTGCCTGTGCCGGTTCATTGTCCGACATTCCGGGTCAGCAAGCAGAATACACAAAAAAGCACGCTCGTTCAATTTATTGCCGGAAGGGTTTCCCCTGGGTATTGACGGCAATGCGTCAGGCCGCGCCTTCCAGCGCCGATGGCAGCACGTGATCGCGGAAGATCTCGCGCAGCTTCAGCTTCTGCAACTTGCCGGTGGCCGTATGCGGCAGTTCGTCGACGAACACCACATCGTCGGGGATCCACCATTTCGCGACCTTGCCCTGATAGAAGGCAATCAGCTCGTCGCGGGTCACGTCGATGCCCTTGCGCTTGACCACCACCAGCAAAGGCCGCTCGGTCCACTTCGGATGTGCGCATGCAATGCACGCCGCCTCCGCCACTGCCGGATGCGCGATCGCGACGTTCTCGATGTCGATCGAACTGATCCATTCGCCCCCCGACTTGATCACATCCTTGCTGCGGTCGGTGATATGCAGGAAGCTGTCCGGATCGATAGTGGCGACATCGCCGGTCGGAAACCAGCCGTCGACGAGCGGCGAGTCTTCGTTGCGGAAATACCGGTTGATCACCCAGTGTCCGCGCACATGCAGATCGCCGAACGCCACGCCATCCCACGGCAGTTCATTGCCGTCCGGGTCGACGATCTTCATATCGACGCCGTAGATCACGTGGCCTTGTTTCTCGCGCAATTCGCGCTGCTCGTCGGGCGAGCGCTGCGACTGTTCCCACGTGAGCTTCGCCAGGGTGCCGAGCGGCGACATCTCGGTCATGCCCCACGCGTGAATCACTTCGACGCCGTAGTCGTCCTGGAAGGTGCGCAGCATCGCCGGCGGACAGGCCGAACCGCCGATCACCGTGCGGTTGAGCGACGAAAAACGCACGCCGGCCTGCTTCATATACGTGAGCAAGCCCAGCCAGACGGTCGGCACGCCGGCGGAATATGTGACGCGTTCCGCTTCCATCAATTCATAGAGTGATTTGCCGTCGAGGTCCTTGCCGGGGAACACTAGTTTCGCGCCCGTCAGCGGCGCCGCGTGCGGAATGCCCCACGCGTTCACGTGGAACATCGGCACCACAGGCAGCACCGAGTCTCGTGCGGACAGGCTCATCGCATCCGGCAGCGAAGCGCCGTATGCATGCAACACGGTCGTGCGATGCGAATACAGCGCGCCCTTCGGATTGCCGGTCGTGCCCGAGGTATAGCAAAGATACGAGGCCGCACGCTCGTCGATCAGCGGCCATTCGTAGACGCCACCCTGTGCCGCGAGCAGGGTCTCGTAGCTCATAACGGGCGTCTGCATATCGGGCAGGTGCGCGTCGTCCGTCAACGCGATCCAGCCGCGCACCTTGGGGCACTGCGGCGCTAACGTGTCGACCAGCTCGGCAAAGCTGATGTCGAACAGCACGTAGCTGTCGTCGGCATGATTGACGATGTAGGCGATCTGCTCGGGAAAGAGGCGCGGATTGATTGTGTGGCACACGGAGCCGAAGCCGGTTGTGCCGTAGTACGCCTCCAGATGCCGGTAGCCGCACCAGGCCAATGTAGCGATCCGCTCGCCCGGCTGCACGCCGAGCGCAATCAGCGCTTGCGCCAGTTGCTTAGCGCGCTTTTCGCAGTCGCGGTAGGTGTAGCGATGCATATCGCCTTCGAGCCGCCGCGAGACGATTTCCGTGTTGCCGAAATGCCGTGCGGCATGCGCCAGCAGCGACGATACGTTGAGCGGGGTGTCCATCATCTGGCCCAGCAACGGCGTCGTCATAAGCAGCGGTCTCCTCGCGGTATTTGTGACATCTCTCTCAGGTCGGCTGGCTCGCGGCGATTGCCTGACTCTCCCCCGGCGGAGCAAACAACCGGCCCGCCAGCAGCGCCGCGGGCGCCGACTTACAATATCGGTTAATCCAGAGGCGCTCAACATGTCGTTTTCCCCAAGCATTACCGGCCTGTCCGGGCCGATGGCAACATTCGCCGAGGCCCTTGGCACCTCGCGCGAAGGCGCATTTGCCCAACTCGGCGGCGTCTTTATGACCCGCTTGCCGGCCGCGCCGCTCAGCGACCCCTATGTAGTGGGTTTTGCCGCCGACACCGCCGCGCTGCTCGGCCTCGACCCTGAGATCGTGCGCGACCCCGCCTTCGCCGAGTTTTTCTCCGGCAACACTACGCGCGACTGGCCAGCGGAGGCGATGCCTTATGCGTCGGTGTACTCGGGACATCAGTTTGGCGTATGGGCCGGGCAACTCGGCGACGGCCGTGCACTTGGCCTCGGCGAAGTCGAACACGACGGTAAGCGCTATGAGTTGCAGCTCAAGGGCGCCGGACGCACGCCTTACTCGCGCATGGGCGATGGCCGCGCGGTGTTGCGTTCGTCGATCCGCGAGTATCTGTGCTCGGAAGCGATGCACCACCTTGGCATTCCGACCACGCGCGCACTGTGCGTGATCGGCTCCGACCAACCGGTGCGCCGCGAGGAAATGGAAACGGCAGCGGTCGTCACGCGGGTCGCGCCGAGCTTCGTGCGCTTTGGCCACTTCGAGCATTTCTATGCGAACGACCGGGTCGACGCATTGCAGTCGCTCGCTGATCACGTCATCGAGCGCTTTTATCCGCAATGCAAGGAAGCGGACGATCCGTATCTGGCGCTGCTGAACGAAGCGGTGTTGTCCACCGCTGATCTGCTCGCCCAATGGCAGGCTGTCGGCTTCTGTCACGGCGTGATGAACACGGACAACATGTCGATCCTAGGTCTCACGATCGACTACGGTCCGTTCGGCTTTCTGGACGGTTTCGATGCCGGCTATATCTGCAATCACTCCGATTCGCAGGGCCGTTACGCGTACCGGATGCAGCCGCAGATCGCTTACTGGAACCTCTTCTGTCTGGCGCAAGGGCTGCTGCCGCTGCTGGGCCAGCAGCACGACGAAAGCGTGCGAGGCGAGGAAGCGGTCAAGGACGCGCAGCGCATACTCGAAGGCTTCAAGGACCGTTTTGCTCCTGCACTGGAGCGCCGCATGCGCGCCAAGCTCGGCCTGCAAACCGAGCGCCCCGGCGACGACGTGCTCGCCAACCGCCTGTTCGACGTCATGCAGGCGAATCGCGCGGATTTCACCCTCACGTTCCGCAATCTGGCCCGTGTTTCGAAGCATGACGCGAGCGGCGACGCGCCGGTTCGTGACCTGTTTCTCGACCGCCCGGCCTTCGATTCCTGGGTGAACGACTACCGCGCGCGGCTGTCCGAAGAAACACTCGACGATGCCGAACGCGCCATTGCAATGAACCGCGTGAACCCCAAATTCATTCTCCGCAACCATCTGGCCGAAACGGCCATTCGCCGTGCAAGGGAGAAGGACTTTTCGGAAGTCGAGCGACTGGCGGAAGTGCTGCGCCGTCCCTTCGACGACCAACCGGAACACGAAGCTTACGCCGCGCTGCCACCCGACTGGGCCAGCTCGCTGGAAGTCAGTTGCTCGTCGTAAAGCCCGTGTTCGCGCGTTGCCGCGTTGAGCCTTTTCTTCGCAGCACGCGTAGCGCGGATGAGCCCCGCTCCTTAGCAGACCCGGATAGACCCAGAATCTCAGCCCCAGACAGTGACTAACCCGAGACAGGAACCGACCATGAACTCCGACGACACCAAGACCTCCTCCGCTCCGGTGCAGAAAGACGACACCGAATGGCGCAAACAGCTCTCCGACATCGAGTATCAGGTCACGCGCCACGCTGCCACCGAGCGGCCGTTTACCGGCCGTTACAACGATCATTGGGATCGCGGCATTTATGATTGCGTGTGCTGCGGCACGCCGCTGTTCGAATCGGACACCAAGTTCGACGCCGGCTGTGGCTGGCCGAGCTACTTCAAGCCGATCAACGGCGAAGTGATCGCTGAGAAAACCGACCGCGCGCACGGCATGCTGCGTATCGAGGTGCAGTGCAAGAATTGCGGCGCCCACCTGGGCCACGTGTTCGAGGACGGTCCGGCGCCGACCGGCCTTCGCTACTGCATCAACTCGGCTGCGCTACAATTCGAGCCCAAGTAACGCAACGCAGGCAACGCCAGCCCCGGGACAGAGGCAACCATCCCTTCAGCCAGCTTGCGAACCGGCTGCCGCGACGGGTACACACTGCACGCATAATGTGGGCGCGAGGCGCCCTTCACTCCGCGCCCATATTTCCTCATTCATCCTCGTCCCCGCCCAGATAATGAAATTCCTGTTCGATCTGTTCCCGATCATCCTGTTTTTCGTCGCATTCAAGCTGTGGGGCATTTTCACGGCAACGGCGGTGGCGATCGTCGCGACGCTGCTGCAGATCGCCTGGGTGGCGTTCCGTCACCGCAAGGTTGATCCGATGCTGTGGGTGAGCCTCGGGGTCGTCACGGTGTTCGGTGGCGCAACGCTTGTATTGCACAACGATACCTTCATCAAGTGGAAGCCAACCGTGCTGTATTGGGCCTTCTCGGTGGCGCTGATCGTCTCGCAACTGGCGTTCAACAAGAACCTGATCGAGGCGATGATGGGCAAGCAGATCACGCTTCCGCACCGCACCTGGAGCCAGTTGAGTGTGATCTGGGCGGTGTTTTTCGTGCTGCTCGGCATCCTGAACCTGTTCGTGGCCTTCCACTTCTCGACCAACGCCTGGGTCAACTTCAAGCTGTTCGGCGCGACCGGGTGCCTCGTGGTGTTCATTGTCGGCCAGAGCCTGTGGCTGTCGAAGTACATGAAAGAAGAAGAATGAAATGAGCAACGACATCTTCCTGCACGCCACGACCACCGAACGCGTCGCGCTGATCGAAACGCGCCTCGCCGCAGCGCTCGCGCCGATTACGTCGATCACCGTGCGCGATGACAGCGCGCAGCATGCGGGGCACGCGGGCGCCTCGGCAGGCGGTCACTTTAGTGTCACGATTGTTGCAGTTGCATTCGCCGGAAAGCCCCGCGTAGCACGGCACCGCTTGGTGTATGATGCGCTGGCCGATGCCATGCAGCGAGGCATTCACGCGCTCGCAATCACGGCCTACACGCCCGAAGAATTCGATTTGCTGTCCCGTTAGGAAACTTCCGATGACCTTGAAGAAAACCCGCCTCTGGGTATTGCTGGCCGCTTTTGCGGCTGCGCCTGTGTTTGCACAGAACATCGCCGTCGTGAACGGCACGCCGATTCCCAAAGCACGCGTCGATGCGCTTGTCGCTCAACTCGTTCAACAGGGTCAGCAGGACTCGCCGCAGTTGCAGACAGCCGTGCGCGAAGAACTGATCAACCGCGAAATCCTGATGCAGGAAGCGGCACGCCGCGGCATCCCGAACCGCCCCGACGTCAAGGCGCAGGTCGCGGTCGCCCAGCAAACTGTCGTGTTGCGTGCGTTGATCGAAGACTTCGTGAAGAACAACCAGCCGAGCGATGCAGAAATCAAAGCACGTTATGACGCGCTCACGAAGGACGCTGGCGGCAAGGAATATCACCTTCACCACATCCTCGTGGATAACGAGGCTCAGGCCAAAGACCTGATCGCCAAGATCAAGGCAGGCGCGAGCTTCGAAGATCTCGCCAAGCAATATTCGAAGGACCCGGGATCGGGCAAGAACGGCGGTGACCTCGACTGGTCGGATCCGAAGGCGTATGTGCCTGAATTCGCGGCTGCGGCCGAGAAGCTGCAGAAAGGCCAGATGACCGACGCGCCGGTGCACACGCAATTCGGCTGGCACATCATTCGTCTCGACGACACGCGCGACACCGCGCCGCCGCCGCTCGAACAGGTGCGTCAGCAGATCGTTCAGCAGATCCAGCAGGAAAAGCTGCAGGCGTTTGAAGAGAGTCTGCGGAAGAACGCGAAGGTGCAGTAACAGGCAGCGGGGATAGCGCTGATGGGGCTCACCCCGGGGCGCTACCTACTGACTGCTCACTGGCCAGCCATACGTTTGGCTAGGCCCGCAAACAACAAAGCCGCCCTTGGGCGGCTTTGTTGTTTTTGACGGCGACGACTTGGGGTTCTGCAAACCTGAACATTTGCACGGTGGCCTGGCTTGCCGCGATGGCAAATTTACACCGCCGCCGCCGCGGCTTACTTTCCTCGGCCCCTTCAGCGTGTGCGCGTCAGCCCAGCCAGCGTCGCGCGTTCTGGAACACGCGCAGCCACGGACTAGCGTCGTTGGCGTTCCAGCCTTGCGGATGCCAGCTCATCTGCACCGTGCGATGCACGCGCTCGGTGTGCGGCATCAGGACTGTGAAGCGGCCGTCAGGCGTCGTCACCGAGGTAATGCCGTCCGGCGAGCCGTTCGGGTTGAACGGATACTGCTCGGTCGCCTGGCCGCGGTGATCGACAAAGCGCATCGCCACCGCCGCCTTCGACGCATCGCCTTGCTGCGAGAAGTCCGCGAAACCTTCGCCGTGCGCGACGGCCACCGGAATGCGCGAGCCTTCCATGCCGCTGAAGAACAGTGACGGCGACTGCTGCACTTCGACCAGCGAGAAGCGCGCCTCGAATTTCTCCGACTTGTTGCGCGTGAACTTCGGCCATGCCTCGGCACCCGGGATCATCGACGCAAGGCTGCTCATCATCTGGCAACCGTTGCAGATGCCGAGTGCAAACGTGTCCTTGCGGGCAAAGAAGGCGGCGAACATGTCGGCCAGTTGTGCGTTGAAGCGGATGGTCTTCGCCCAGCCCTCGCCTGCACCCAGCACGTCGCCGTACGAGAAGCCGCCGCACGCCACTGCGCCAGCGAAATCGGCGAGTGTTGCGCGGCCCGCCAGCAGATCGCTCATGTGCACGTCGTAGGCGTCGAAACCGGCGCGGTCGAATGCATATGCGGTTTCAAGGTGCGAGTTGACGCCCTGCTCGCGCAGGATTGCCACGCGCGGGCGAGCGCCTTTGCCAACGCCCCGAAGGAGGTCCCCTTGGGGGATGAACGGCGCGGCTACGTCTTCCGCCGGGTCGAAGCTCAGTTGCGGCGTGATGCCCGGATCAGCGGCATCGAGCAGCGCGTCGTACTCGGCATCGGCACAAGCCGGGTTGTCGCGCAGACGCGAAATGCGCCAGCTCACTTCGCTCCATGCACGATGCAGTTCCGTGCGCGGCGCTTCGTAGATCTTCTTCGCGTCGCGATAGATTTCGATCGTGTCGCGTTCGTTGAGCTTGCCGATCACGTGCGAGCATGCCGACAGGCCATGTTCGCGCAGCGACGCCAGCACCGCATCGCGATCCTGCGCACGCACCTGAATCACCGCGCCCAGCTCCTCGTTGAAGAGCCCGCGAATCGTGCGGTCTTCGCGGCGTCCGCTGGTCTGCTTGGCCCAGTCTTTAGCGTCGCCGTAGTCAAATTCATGATTCGGATCGAGCGTCAACATGTCGACATTCAGCGACACACCCACGTGACCCGCAAACGCCATTTCACAAACCGTCGCCCACAAACCGCCGTCCGAGCGGTCGTGGTAAGCGAGCAGCTTGCCGTCGCTATTCAGCGCCTGGATGGCGGCGAAGAAACGCTTCAGGTCTTCGGCGTCGTCGACATCCGGCGTCGTGTCTCCGACCTGCTGCGTCACCTGCGCGAGGATACTGCCGCCGAGGCGATTCTTGCCGCGGCCCAGGTCGATCGCAATCAGCACGGAGTCGCCCGCTTCGTCGACACGGCGCAGTTGCGGCGTCAGATGGCCGCGCACGTCTTCGACCGGCGCGAACGCAGAGATGATCAGCGAAACCGGCGCGACCACTTCCTTCGCCACGCCCCGGTCGTCCCATTTGGTGCGCATTGACAGCGAGTCTTTGCCCACCGGAATGCTAATGCCAAGCGCCGGGCACAGTTCCATGCCGATCGCCTTGACCGTGTCGTACAGCGCCGCGTCTTCGCCCGGGGCGCCGCAAGCAGCCATCCAGTTTGCGGACAGTTTCAGTTTGTCGAGCGACGCAATCGGCGCCGCCGCGATGTTCGTCACGGCCTCGCCGACTGCCATACGGCCCGACGCCGGCGGATTGATCACGGCGAGCGGCGTACGCTCGGCCATCGTCATGGCTTCGCCGCGGTAGCCGGCGTAGTCCATCGTGGTGATCGCCACGTCGGCAACCGGCACCTGCCACGGACCAACCATCTGGTCGCGCGCGGTCGTCCCGCCCACCGATCGGTCGCCGATCGTAATGAGGAACGACTTGCTCGCCACCGTCGGGTGACGCAGCACGCTCACCGCTACTTCGGACAGGTTAATGCCGGTGACATCCACCGGCAGCAGCGTGGTCTCGACATGCTTGACGTCGCGATGCATACGCGGTGCCTTGCCGAGCAGCACTTCCATCGGCATATCGACCGGCTGATGCGCGTTGTCGTTTTTCTCTTCGGTGTCGATCAGCTTCAACTGACGTTCGTTCGTTGCTGTGCCGATCACCGCGAACGGGCAGCGCTCGCGCTCGCAGATTGCCTCGAATTCCGGCAGATCGGCAGGAGCAATCGCCAGCACATAGCGCTCTTGCGCTTCGTTCGACCAGATCTCGCGCGGCGACAGACCGCTCTCTTCGAGCTGGATCTTGCGCAGCTCGAAAATCGCGCCCTTGCTAGCGCCGTCCACCACTTCCGGGAAGGCATTGGACAGACCACCCGCACCCACGTCGTGAATGCTCAGAATCGGATTCTTTTCGCCAAGCTGCCAGCAGGCATTGATGACTTCCTGAGCGCGCCGCTCGATTTCCGGGTTGCCGCGCTGCACGGAGTCGAAGTCGAGCTCAGCGGTATTGGTACCGGTTGCCATCGAGCTGGCGGCGCCGCCGCCCATGCCGATGCGCATACCCGGGCCGCCGATCTGGATCAGCAGCGAGCCTTCCGGCAAGTCGTGCTTGTGCGTATGCTGATCGGAGATATTGCCGATGCCGCCCGCGATCATGATCGGTTTGTGATAGCCGCGCACGGTGCCCGCGACGTTCTGCTCGTAAGTGCGGAAGTAGCCACCCAGGTTCGGCCGGCCAAATTCGTTGTTGAACGCGGCGCCACCGAGCGGACCGTCGATCATGATCTGCAGCGGCGAAGCGATGCGGTCCGGGCGGCCATAGGTTTGTTGCTCGTCGGCCGGATTGCGGTAGCCGACCGGCTGCACGGCGTCACGAGCGTTTTCCCATGCTTCGCGCGCATCCGGCAAGTCGAGGTTCGATACGGTGAAGCCCGCGAGGCCGGCCTTCGGACGCGCGCCGCGGCCGGTTGCGCCTTCGTCGCGGATTTCGCCGCCCGCGCCGGTCGCAGCACCCGGGAACGGCGAGATCGCGGTCGGGTGGTTGTGCGTTTCCACCTTCATCAGCGTGTGCGTCAGTTCGACGTGGCGCCCATAGTGCTCAGCCAGCTCGCCTTCAGCCGCCGGCTTGCGCGGGAACCAGCGCTCGGCCTGACCGCCAGCCATGATCGCCGAGTTGTCCGAGTACGCGACGATGGTGCCATGCGGATTGAGCTTCTCGGTATTGCGGATCATGTTGAATAGCGAGATGTCCTGCTTCTCGCCGTCGATGGTCCACTCCGCATTGAAAATCTTGTGGCGGCAGTGCTCGCTGTTGGCCTGCGCGAACATCATCAGTTCGACGTCGGTCGGGTTGCGGCCGAGCGTCGTGAAGGCGTCGACCAGATACTCGATTTCGTCTTCGGCGAGCGCGAGGCCCAGTTCCCGGTTGGCCGTTTCCAGTGCACCGCGGCCATGACCCAGCACGTCGACGGTTTGCAGCGGCTTGGCCGGCAGCTCGTCGAACAGATGCATGGCGTGATCGCGCGACGGCGCCACGCTTTCAGTCATGCGGTCGTGCAGCGCGGCGGCGACAGCCTCGCGCGCTTCGTCGGACAGCGTCTTCTTGCCCAGCAGGCCGCTCTTGAGCGTCACCGTGTATTCGACGCCGCGCTCGATACGACGCAGTTGCGTCAAGCCGCAATGGTGCGCAATGTCCGTTGCCTTGCTGGCCCACGGCGACACCGTGCCGAAACGGGGCACCACGAGAAAGGTCTCGCTGTTGGCACGTTCTTTGGCCTCGACGAACGGATCGCCGTAGTGCATTAGCGCTTCGATCTTCGCGCTGTCTTCAGCCGTCAGCGGTACCTGCGCGTTGACGAAGTGCAGATATTGGCCGTGCACGCCGGTGATGTTGGCGTCGATGCGCGTAAGCGTCTCGAGCAGGCGGGTTTGACGGAAATCGGAGAGGGCCGAAGCGCCGGGGAAACACGAGAAGTGGGCCATGGACTTGACGTTGCGTCGATGAGTCGCGCATGCAGGCGACGTGAGGCGAAAGAGAAGTCCGAGATTATACCCCGGGAAGACCCGCGAGCGCCCCTGCCGGAAGCGTCCAGGCGGCGCGTGCGTGCGGTTTTGGCACGCGTTGGGACGCGCGGCCGGTCGAATTCCCGATCCTCGGACGCCTGCGCGTCTGATGCGATTGACTGCTATCATTCGGCGTTTCACCAGATCGGCGCAGCGGTCCTTTGCACGCGCCGCATGCCACGCATACGGGGAACGCCAGCCAGTCCGCGTTCCACCGGAAAATCGAAGCAAACATGGATGTCATCGTCATTGGCGGCGGAATTGTGGGCGTCTCCACCGCTTATCAGTTGCGCGCCGCAGGTCACCGGGTCTGCGTAGTCGAACGCTTTGCGACCGTCGCGCAGGGCGCGACCTACGGCCATGGCGGCACCGTACTGCCGACGCCGCTCGACGTCTGGTTCGGGCCGACTTTCATGCAGAGCCGCCAGGCCGCCAAAAACGGCGTCATCCGCAAGACCGGCTTCAACGGCGGCGCCCGCCTGTTCGAGCGGCAACTGGCCGCGTGGCAGGAACCGCAGGCCTTCAGCCGGCAATACGGGCTGCTGCGTCCGCTGATCGAGGCATCGCGCGAGGCGATGGCCGATATGGAAGCGCGCTTCGGGCTCGAATTCGAACAGACCGAGGGCGTGCTGTACCTCACGCGCTCGGCGCAGGAGTGGGATCTGACCCAGTCGGCGCTGGAATTGCTGCGCCAGTATGAAGTGCCGCACCATGTGATGACGCCAGCCGAGTGCGCGGCGTACGAGCATTCGGTGCCGACCGATCCCGAGTTCGCAGGCGGTGTGTTGTTCGATCAGGAGCGCACGGCGAACTGCCCGCTCTTCACCAAGCTCATCAAGCAGACGCTCGATACCGAGGGCGGTGTGCAGTTCATGCTGAACCGGGAGGTCGATGCCATCCGGCTCGATGGGGCACAGGCGGCGGTCGAACTGGCGCCGCGGCTTGGCGAAGTCACTTCGTCGCGTGAAGTCGACGTGATCAACGCCGACGCTATCGTGGTCGCGGCCGGCACCGGGTCGGTGCCGCTGCTCGAGCGGCTCGGTCTGCGAGTGCCCTTGCATCCGCTGCGGCTGCATACGCTGTCCGCGCCGATCGCTCACGAAGAATGCGTGCCGCACGTGGCGATCGTCGACGCAGTGAAGCGCATCACCGTCACGCGGATGAACCACCGGCTGCGCATCGCCGGCGGCGCGGTGCTGCAAGGCGCAGGACAGACCGACAAACCGCTGTCCGAAGCGGTCACCAAGGACGCTTTGGCTCTGCTCGGTCAAGCCACGCACGACTGGATTCCGGGCGCGGCCAAGATCTCGGCGGCGCTGTCGTGGGACGGCCTCAAGCTGCTCTCGCCGGATGGCCTGCCGATGGTCGGCAATGCATTGCATCCGCGTCTGTTCGTCAACGTGGGGCACGGACCAGCAGGTTGGGGACTCGCCTGCGGGGCCGCGAAACTGGTGGCGGATCTGATCGGCGGCAGCGCGCCCGAACTGCCGGCGGATACGCTTGCCGCGTTACGGCCGGAGCGGTTTCGGTACTGAGGCTGAGGCAGCCTGAGGAGTCCTCGGGCGCCATCGCGCAACGAAACCTGGCCGAACAGTTCCACCCCCTACGTGCATTCGCACTACCATGACGGTTCCGTGCCCGCCCGGGCCACCGCTTGACGCCGCCATGAACGAAGCCGCATCTGTCAGTCCCACCAATCCTTCCGACCTGTCCGGCCTGATTGACACGCACGACCGACCGCTCGCGCTTCTGAGCGTCGCCGATTTGCGTGCGCTCGAAGTCAGCGCCGCGGCTACGCTGCCGCCCCACGAACTGATGGCACGCGCCGGCCGTGCCGCCGCGCTGTTCCTGACCGGGCAGATCGCGTCGGCGCGCTCGAACGGTTCTGCCGCGACGGTCTGGATCGTCGCGGGTCCTGGCAACAACGGCGGGGACGCGTTGGTGGTCGCCACCGAGTTGCATATCGCGGGCGTCGCGGTCGAAGTCTGCATGCCCGTCGAAGTCAAACCGGAAGACGCCCGCTGGGCGCTCGGCGAGGCGCGCGCGGCAGGCGTGCCGATCGGCACGTCGGCGCCGGACTCGTTCGAGCGCTTCGGCTGGCTGGTCGACGGCATGTTCGGGATCGGCCTGACCAGGCCGCTCGAAGGCGTCTTCGCCACGCTCGCTCAGCAGTTGTCACAGCGCGCGAAGCGGCAAGGCCGGGTGCTGGCGCTCGATGTGCCGAGCGGCCTCGATAGCGAAACAGGCAACGTGGTCGGCTCCGGCACGGGCGTGCGAGCCACGCACACGGTAACGTTCATCGGCGCCAAGCCGGGCCTCTTCATGGCTTCGGGGCGCGATCTGGCCGGCGCGGTAACCGTCGCGCCGATCGGCCTCGACACGGCGGCCGCTGCCCCTCGTACCGGCGGCGTGCAACTCAATGCCCCGGCGCTATTCGCGCCGTTCCTGCCGTCGCGCGATTTCTCGACCAACAAGGGCTCGTTCGGCAGCCTCGCCGTGGTAGGCGGCGACACCGGCATGTGCGGCGCGCCGATTCTTGCGGCTCGCGCAGCGCTTCACTGCGGCGCCGGGAAAATTCACGTGGCACTGCTTGGCGCGGGCGCCCCGCCCTACGATCCGCCGCATCCCGAGCTGATGCTGCACGCCATCGACGATCTGCCGCTCGACAAGATGGACGCGCTGGCGATCGGCTGCGGCATGGGTCATCGGGACCGCGCGACCCAGGCACTGCACGATGTGCTGCCGCTCGACGCCCCTAAACTGCTGGACGCGGACGCGTTGAACCTGGTCTCAAAGGATCCTGCGCTTGCCGCAAAAGTCGCCGCCCGTGGTGCAAAGGGCGATCCCTGCGTGCTGACGCCGCACCCGCTCGAGGCGGCGCGGCTGCTCGGCTGCGACGTCCCCACCGTGCAGCGCGACCGGCTGGCTGCCGCGCGCGCGCTGACCGCGCGCTTCGCCTGCGTCATCGTGCTGAAAGGTACGGGCACGGTCGTTGGCGCGCCGGACGGTCGGCTCGCGGTTAATCCGACCGGCAACGCCGCGCTGGCGACAGGCGGCACCGGCGACGTGCTCGGCGGCATCATCGGCGCAATGTTGGCCCAGCGCTTGCCGCCGTACGAGGCGGCACTCGCAGGCGTGTATCTGCATGGCCTCGCCGCCGACACGCTGACAGCCCAGGGCGACGGCCCCGCCGGTTTGACGGCCGGCGAACTGGCGCCGATGGTACGCAAACTGCTGAACCGGATGTTCTATCCAGCCTGAACAGCCTGACGCGGAAATCGAATTTGACCTTGATGGGCTCGGGCAGTGGGCGACGCTCGTTCCGCCCCGATCCCGCTATCTGAACCCGATGTCCAACTGCCTGCCCGCTTCCCGTCAAGGCCGCTATACTGAAGTACTGCGCTGTCAGGCCGGGAACCGTTGCGAACCCGCAGCTCCGACAGCGCGCCAGAGCATCCCACCGGCTGCGCCTAGCGCGCACTGCCTTTCTTTCGTGCCCCTTCGTTAGACGGACGATCTCATGACGTTGAACACGCTCCCCGCCTGGTCCTCGCTGCAAGCCCATTACGACAAGATCCGCAATGAGCATATGCGCGACTGGTTCGCCCCCGCGAACGATCCCGCTCCCACCCGTGCCGAACGCTTCGCCTACGCAGGCGGCGGACTCACGGCCGATTTCTCGAAACACCGCATCAAGGACGAAACCCTCAAGCTGCTCGTGCAGGTGGCCCGTGAAGCGGGCGTCGAGAAACGCCGCGACGCCATGTTTGCCGGCGAGATCGTCAACCCGACGGAAGGCCGCGCCGTGCTGCACACGGCGCTGCGAGCCTCCGATCCGAAGGCGCCGTTCCATGCCGAAGTCGCGGCCGAACGCGCCAAGATGGCGGCGTTTGCCGACAAGATTCGCAGCGGCGAATGGACGGGCTATACCGGTAAGCGGATTCGCTATGTCGTGAATATCGGTATCGGCGGCTCGGATCTCGGTCCCAAGATGGTCACGAATGCGCTGCATCACCTCGCCTCGCCGGAGATCACCAGCCACTTCGTGTCGAACGTCGACGGTGCCGATCTCTACCGCGTCATGCAGGAGATCGACCCGGAAGAGACACTCGCCATCATCGTCTCGAAGACCTTCACCACGCTCGAAACCATGACCAACGCGCGCTCGCTGCGCGATTGGTTCATCGAGAAAGGCTGCCCGGAAAACGCGCTCGCGAAGCACTTCGTCGGCGTGTCGGCCAACACGGCTGAAGTCGTCAAGTTCGGCATCGCCAAAGAGAACGTCTTCCAGATGTGGGACTGGGTGGGCGGCCGCTATTCGCTGTGGTCGGCCGTCGGCCTCTCGATCATGATCTCGATCGGACCGAAGCAGTTCGACGAACTGCTCGCCGGCGCGGACGACATGGACAAGCACTTCCGCGAGGCGCCGCTCGAGCGCAACCTGCCGGTGCTGCTTGGGATGATCGGCATCTGGTATCGCAACTTCTTCGGATCGCAAAGCTACCTGGTCGCGCCGTATTCCGAGGCGATGCATTACCTGCCGTCGTATCTTCAGCAACTGGAGATGGAAAGCAACGGCAAGTCAGCACGTCTCGATGGCGCGATGGTCGACTATCCGACTTCAGCCGTCACGTGGGGCGAGCCGGGCACGAACGGCCAGCACGCATTTTTTCAGATGCTGCACCAGGGCCCGACGATCGTACCGATCGACTTCATCGCCGTGCTCACGCCCGAGCATCCGCTGGCGAGCCATCATCCGAAGCTGCTGGCAAACTGCTTCGCACAAAGCGAAGCGTTGATGCTCGGCCGTACGCTCGAGGAAGCGAAGAAGGTAGCGGGTCCGGACAAGCCGGAACTGGCGCCGCATCTGATGTTCCCGGGCAACCGTCCGTCGAGCACGATTATCCTGGAGGCGCTGACCGCGCGTTCGCTCGGCGCACTGATCGCGCTTTACGAGCACAAGGTACTCGTGCAGGGCACGGTATGGAACATCAACTCGTTCGATCAATGGGGCGTCGAGCTGGGCAAGATTCTCGGCAAGGTGGTGGAAGCCGATCTGACCTCAGCGAGCGTCGATCCGGCGAAGCACGATTCGTCGACCTCGGGATTGATCGCACGCGCTCGGGCAGCTTTGAAGCGTTGAGTATGTGAACCGCGCGCGGGGTCGGTGTCGGGGCAGGGCAGGCAGCGTCTCAGGCGAGGCGCCCTGCCTCGATCGTCACCGTGGTATCGCAACGGCGCGCGAGTTCGATATCGTGCGTGACGAGGATCAGCGTCGCGCCGTTGGCCCTGTTCATCTCGAACATCAGATCGATCACCGCGTGGCCCGTGGCTGCGTCGAGGCTGCCGGTCGGTTCGTCAGCAAAGAGAATAGCCGGATGCGTCACGAACGCGCGCGCCAACGCAACGCGCTGCTGCTCACCTCCCGACAGCAGCTTGGGATAGTGACGCGTACGCTGCCCCAGCCCCACCTGTTCGAGCAAGCCGCGCGCCCTCGCCGCCGCATCGCGTGAGCTGATACCGCCTTGCAACTCGAGCGGCAAAGTCACATTCTCGAGCGCCGTCAGATGCGGCATCAACTGGAAAGACTGGAATACGAAGCCGACCGAGCCATTGCGCAATGCGGCGCGCTCGTCCTCGCTCAACTCGGCGATCTCTTGACCGAGCAGCCGAACCGACCCCGAGGTCGCACTGTCCAATCCTGCAAGCAGACCGAGCAGCGTAGACTTGCCGGACCCGGATGCGCCGACAATCGCAACGCTACTGCCGCCCTCGATGGAAAGATCGATATGATCGAGAATCGTCAGTTCGCCCGTCGCATCCTTAACCCTCTTGCACAATCCCCGCACTTCGATGACTGGATCAGTTTTCTTTTGCATGGTGAGGCGTAGGTTGAAAGTGCGCCCGGCTGCGCCGCGCGCCGCCGCTTCGAACATAGCCGCTGGCCTCTTCATGATGGCCTTGACGGCAATACCGCTTGCGGCCCGTGCCGCCAATCCACCCAATGCGGCCGAGACGGCCAAACCGGTCATCATGGTTCTCGGCGATAGCATTTCAGCCGAGTATGGCTTGCCCCGCGATACGGGCTGGGTCGCGTTGATGCGCCAGCGTCTTGCCAATGAGCGGATCGATTATAGCGTTGCAAATGCAAGCATCAGCGGCGACACGACAAGCGGTGGGCGCGCGCGCATGCCCGAACTGATACAACGGCTCAAACCGGGCATCGTGATCGTCGAACTGGGCGCCAACGATGCGCTGCGCGGCGTCCCCTTGGCGACCACCGAGGACAACTTGCGCACGATCGTCGAACAGGCACAACAAGCCCATGCAAAGGTCGTGCTGAT
Organism: Paraburkholderia sp.; assembly: GCF_026225065.1. Lineage (GTDB taxonomy): Bacteria > Pseudomonadota > Gammaproteobacteria > Burkholderiales > Burkholderiaceae > Paraburkholderia. The sequence continues at coordinate 38,237 of NZ_JAMFSB010000320.1, forward strand.
CGGCATGTACGTGCCACCCAATTACGGCCCCGACTACACGCAAAAGTTCCACGGGGTCTACGAGCAGATCTCGAAGGACCTGCACGTCTCCCTCGTGCCGTTTCTGCTTGCCGGCATCGCGGACAAACCCGACATGTTCCAGGCGGATCAGATGCATCCGACCCAGCAGGCACAGCCCGTGCTACTTGACAACGTGTGGCCGACCGTTAAGCCGTTGTTGCGCACGGGTTCCTCACACTGACAAGCTTCTTACAACTTGTTGCGAACGAGCGAGGAACGCGCACGGGGAAGGTAGATCAGACACTTTCGCTAACCGCGAAATCCGGCTCGTTTTTGAGCGCTTTTGTGAGGAGATGACGTGAAATACTTACCGCTTATCGCTTTGACCGTGGCAATCTCTGCCTGCGCCGCTCAACCGCCGGTTGGCGTCCAGTCCGTGGGACAAAGCCAGCAACCTCCTGCAGCCGTCGCGCAATGTATCGCCCACAAGTGGGCAGACAGTACTCAACAGCAGGTCGTCTCACAAGCCACCTTGGCAAACGATCAGGCTGTCGACGTGTATGTACCGGGCCAGCAACCGCCTGGCGGCGCGGCCGCTGTGGTGCGTCCGGGCAATGGCACGGGCTCGTGGGTTGGCTTCCGCAGCGGTGGCGGCGGCGCGAGTAGCGACGCAACCAGTTCGATCAGCGCTTGCCTCTAAGGCTCCCCTCAACAACGCCTCTGGCGAAGCTCGCCAGATAAGAAAAAACCCCGCAAAAAATGCGGGGTTTTTTTGTGACTCCCTGATGGGTGCGTGCGACTCGCTGCACGCCCCAAGCGTCGATTTCGGGTCTATCAGTCGCCGCCCGATTGAGCGCTATCCAGCGAGCCGTAGAACTTGATTTCCGAGCGCGCGCGCAGTGCTTCGACATAAGCCTCGACTTCGGATTGCGCTTCCGACTGCGCGATCTCCTGCTGCGCGGCGACGAGACGGCGCGGATCGACCGGCGCACCAGGCAACACCGCATTCACGCGATACACCGCATAGCCCGCATCACCCAGATCGACGCCCACGTAGGCCGGCAATTTCTGCGAATCGGCCTTGTAGATTGCGCTCAGTGCAGCGACCGGCAAGCCCTGTGCATCGTTGCGCGAGACCTTCAGCGGCGCCGAAAAGCCAGTAGTCGCATTCGACTTCTGCAATTCAGCGAGCTTGGCGATGCCGTCCTTATGTGCCATCTCATTGGCCTGTGCGGCGATGACCTTCTGACGCACTGCATCCTTGACGGTGTCGAGCGGCGGCACGGCTGCCGGCTTGTAGGCGGTGACGTGAGCAGCGATCAGCGTGTTGTTGCCGGCGTCGATGGCCTGCGTGTTGTTATGCGCCTGGACCGCGTCGTTCGCAAAGACCGCCGCGAGAAACTTCGCGTTGTTCAGCGGACTCGTGGGCGGCAACGCAGGGTTCGGCTGCGGCGTCACGGTAGCGGTCTGGATCTGCAGCTTGTACTTGTCGGCTGCAGGCTGCAGGCTCTTGGCCTGCTCATACACCGCCGACGTAAAACCGTCCGAATCGTCGCTGAACGCCTTGGCCGCGAGTTGCGTCTTCAGGTCCTTGGCAATCGAATCCTTGACCGTGTCGAAAGGCTGTGTGACCGACGGCTTCACATCCGTCGCCTTCAGGATCAGCAGGCCCACATCGGTCGGCACGACATCGCTGATTTCGTCCTTCTTCAGCTTGAATGCAGCGTCGTCGAATGCCTGACCACCGGCCATCATGCCGCGCCCGAAGTAGCCAAGATCGCCGCCCTTCGACGCCGAAGCCGGATCCTGCGAGCTCTCTTCGGCAATCTTCGCGAAGTCGTCCGGATGCGCCTTGACCTGCGCCAGCAGTGCATCGGCCTTCTGCTTCGCCTTGGCCTTGTCGTCGGCGCTCGCGTTCGGCGCCACGGAGACCAGGATCAGGCTCGCGCGCATCTGCGCGGCAGTCTGGTAGTGCGCGATGTTGTCGTCGTAGAACTTCTTCAGATCCGCGTCCGAGGGCTGCAGACCTGCGGCCAGCGCGTCCGGCGACATCACAAGGTATTGGATGGTGGCGGTGGCGGCCGTCGCAAAGTCGTTGCGATGCGCATCGTAGTACGCCTGCAATTGCGCGTCAGTCGGCTGGATTTTGGCGAGATAGTCGTGCGGATTGAACGCGAGACCTTGCACTTCACGTTGCTGTTCGGCAAGCGTCGTGAGGTTCTGCGCAAGCGTCTTCGATGTGAGGGCGCTACCCTCGATGCTCGCCGGCAACTGCTGGGTGGCTAACGTATAGCGCACGCGCTCGTCATACTGATCGGGCGTCATGCCCTGCATGGCGAGCAGTTCCTTGTAGCGGTTCACGTCGATCGAACCGTCAGGATTCTTGAGCGATGAAATCACCGGATCGTTCAGCAACACGCGACGCACTGCGTCATCGGATGCCGTCAGGTGAAGACGTTGCGTTTCATCGTTCAGCACGCGCTGTTCGATCAAGCCGTCGAGCAGTTGCTTGCGACGCTCGGGCGTGTCGAACACCTTCATGTCGAAGTTGGCGCCGAGCATCTGACGTGCGCGGTCGAGTTGTTGACGCATCGCGTCGTCATACTCGGCACGGGTGATCTTGTGCCCGTTGACGCTCGCGACGTTGGCGCTCTCGTCAAAGAAGCCACGGAAGCCTTGAATACCCACAAAACCCAGCCCCGGCACGATGACGAGGATGAGCATGAACATCATCAGGCGTTTGTGATTGCGGAAAAAATCGAGCATGCGTTAAGGATGCCAAAAACAGAACGCCCGATATTACAACAGCGGGCAATAAAAAAGGCGAACCGGAGTTCGCCTTTCAAGGATACTGGCGGAGTGGACGGGACTCGAACCCGCGACCCCCGGCGTGACAGGCCGGTATTCTAACCGACTGAACTACCACTCCTTATAC